>JAGCSI010000117.1 GCA_017964255.1 Bacteroidales bacterium
ACATACTCGTCCAATTCGGGAACGAAGAATTTCTTGGTGTGCAAATTGGGACGGAATTTTCTTTTCGTCTTGATATTGGAGTGCGAAACATTGTTTCCGGTAATCGCTTTTTTTCCTGTGATTTGGCAAACTCGTGACATCTTTCCTTTATTTTTATATTATTATTACTTTTTCAAATTTGGGCTGCAAAAATACAATTTTTTTCAATACAAAATCATTGAATGACAATTTTTTTCAAATTTATGAATTCCCGCTATTCACAAGGCATTGTAAATAATGTCGGTTTTATTGCCTCTACTATTTTCCCTCGGGAGTGGTAATAATCATCTCACATTTTGCACAATCGAAGGACAATTGGAAGGTATGGCGGCCCGTTTTCAGAAACAAAGGTTCATTCCGTAGAGACGCAATTAATCGCGTATCTACATTACCACATGTTTTATTACTCTTTACTTCTTTCGGGCATGCGCCCAAGGCATGACGAATGCAGTATTTGCAGGTCATCAATATTGAATTCTGTATAGACGCATGGCCGTGCGCCTCTACATTGGGCTTTTCGATTTTCTCGTAGGCATCCTCTATCTGCCCAAATCCCAATTCTTGGTAAAAATCCTTGGCTTTGTCGTTCATCACATTGACGGCCTCGGGCAATTGTGACAATGGTAATTTCTGTAGAGACGTACCCTGGTACGTCTCCACAACACATGGCAATTTCCGGGAATCATCTCGTAGAGACGCACAGCCGTGAGTCTCTACAACATATTGCGTATCCATCAGCATGTCTATAATCTGACGCCGCCAACCGGCAATGACCGAATTCGGGAAGAAATACACCTGACTGGTTTCCACTTCGATTTTTCTGGCCTGATAACAGGTATTGCCCAGTTTCGACAACTGTGTTTGCAGATTTTGCAGTGCCTGTTCCGGCTTGTCTGCAACTTGTCTGTCCTCCTGAATGGGCAGTTCTACGGTCGTTCCAGCTTCGTCGGTAGCCTGCAACACCAGCTGTTCGTTTTTCTCCAACAATTTGAAATCCAAGGCTATACGACGCTCCGAACTTTTGCCTGCCAGCATTTTCTCAAACTGGATATCGTAATTGCGATACAATTTGTCTCCAGCCGAAAGACCCTCAACAGGCTCATTCCAAAACACCCGCCGGCCCTCCACTTTATTGACCCGAAAACCGTCAAATTTCCCTTGAGCATCAATAAAACACAGTCCATCACCGTTATGGAGTTCCTTTTCTCCACTATATGTCAGTGAGTTATGACTTACAGACTGCACTGTTCCCACAAAAGTCCCTGTGGATTTCGGAGTCGCCAGTTGCACCATTTCCGTCCTTTCCCCGTTGATAAAATAGGGCGTTTTATCCCGATGAAAGGTCTTTTCGGGATCAGGTTCGAAAAACAAAGTGGTTTTGCCAATAGAGGCTGCTTTATACTCCGGATGTCCTTCCAAGATAGCATCAATACGGCGACGATAATAAGCAGTGATATTTTTCACGTATGAAACATCTTTCAGTCGGCCTTCGATTTTGAAAGACATAATGCCGGCCTGCATCATTGGGAGCAGCCAGTCGGAGCGGTCCATGTCCTTCAGCGACAGCAGATGGCGGTCACGAACAATAGTATTACCATCAGCATCGACCAACGTATAGGGCAAGCGACAGAACTGGGCACACTCGCCACGATTGGCACTACGGCCGCAGGAAACGTAACTCATGTAGCAGCGACCGCTATAGCTCACACAAAGGGCACCATGCACAAAAGCTTCCAGTTCCACATCACAAGCCTGACGTATTTCTTGGATTTGTTGAAGACTCAGTTCTCGTGCCAACACAACCCGCTGGAAACCTGCGTTTTGCAAAAATCCTACTTTTTCGGGAGTCCGGTTATCCATTTGTGTGCTGGCATGTAAAGCGATAGGCGGCAAATCCAGTTTCAGCAGGCCCATATCCTGCACAATCAAGGCATCCACACCCATCTCATAATAGCGCATTACCTGCCGCTCCGCTTCTGCCAATTCATTGTCTTTCAAGATAGTATTCAACGTGATAAAAACCTTGGCATGGTATGGGTGGGCAAAGCGGACCAGCTGTTCCAGATCCTCGAAACTGTTGCCAGCGGCGGCACGGGCTCCGAAACTCGGTCCCCCGATATACACCGCATCTGCCCCATGGGTAATCGCCGCCATGGCACATTCTATATTTTTCGCCGGTGCCAATAATTCTATTTCAGACATAAACGAACCTCCTTCATTCCGCAACAATAATTTTTACCGGCTTTGTCATGCAATAAAAGCCGACCGTATTCATCGGTTCCTGTAATCTCTGCTTCCACCAGTCTATTTTCTATCTCATACCATGCATATTCCTGATACAGAAACAGATTTTCCAGATATTCCTGATGGATTTTCTGATAATCAGTATTATTTGAACATTGATACTGTTGGCAAGAAGACACTAAGTCCAAGACCAGCTCATGCACATCGAAATCTCTGTTGGTCAACAATTTCAGCGACATCGGATTGGGAATATCCACATCAAAAACAGTTTGGTTGATATTGATACCCACCCCTGCGATAGTGTGCTTGATGCGTTCACCCTCAATATGATGCTCGATTAGGATACCCGCGATTTTCTTCCAATCCACATAAATGTCGTTGGGCCATTTGATTTTCACCCCATCCACATACTGCGACAACAAGGTTCTGACCGACAGTGCAAAACACTGATTCAGCACAAACTGCCGTGCGGGAGGGTATGAAGGATTGAATAGCATACTCGCCAACACATTCTGTCCTTTGTCGCTTTGCCATCGGTTGCTTCCTTGGCCCCTTCCGGCGGACTGGAAAGCGGCTGCCACACAAAAATAGTCGGGCAATTCAGCATTTTCTGCCAGCAATTCCTTCAATTTTTTGTTGGTGGAATCTATGGTATCGATGAAAAGAGGGTTTTCTAAAATCATGTGGCAAAGATACGGAGAATTATTTTCACTTATATAAATATCCTTGTATTCTCCTTGTATTCAGCGTATTCCGCTTTGTTTTGAAGCTGGCGCTTCTCCATCAAGGGAATGCTGATAAAGCAGAACATGCAAGTGTTCAGCAACGCTCCGATCAGCCACCACCAATTCTGATCCACGTCGGGCGTGACAGACAAAAACATGAAATACACGCCCCACCACATCATGATTTCCCCCAGATAGTTGGGATGGCGGCCGTGTTTCCACAAACCCACATTACACACTCTGCCTCGCTTTTCCCGGATGAAACGGTGTATCTGCTGGTCGGCAATGAATTGCAAAGTGGCACTGCCCAGACACAGCATACAGGCCAGCAAAGTGAAAATATTGGCATCTGCCCCGATTTCTATCAACTTGAAGCCGGGAATCATCACCATGAACACCACCAAAGTGGGCATCATATTCAGTCCAAAAAAATTAATCAGCTGAAACACAAAAGGATGCTGACTTTTTCTATACTTGGTGTATCGCCAATCCTCCGCATTGAGATTCTTGAAAGTGTAGGCCCAATTGCCTGTCAGGCGGATGCCCCAGACCCAAACCGCCAGCAGTAGCAAAAGGGTAGCACTGCTAAAACAATGCAGGCCGACAGCCCAGGCAGTGAGCATGACCGGTGGAGCTACACTCCAATAGGGATCATAAACAGAGACATTTTTGAATGCCAGCCCGAATGCCCACACGAAAATGGTAGCGACCACATCGGCCACAAATAAACGCCACAAGTAATGCCATCCCGCCATGCAGGGAAGCTGATATGCGGCATAGCCGACGAAAAACGCGGCAATGTATATGATTGTAATAATAAGGAAACTGGCTGCTCTGGACTCTTTGATGGACATAATGGTATCTCTTTGTTTTACAATTCTTTTTTTCTTGCTTAAAATGCGGGCAAAAGTACAATTTTTTTTCATTTTTTGTGTGCAGAAAAAATATTACAATTTACTAACTAACTAATTTGCTCATTATTTTTCGTATTTTTGCATTTTATATCTGGAAATTATGGCACAAACATTACAGGAAGCTGAACAGCAGATTATCGAAGAATTTGAGATTTTTGACGACTGGTTGGACAAGTACAACTATATCATTGAGTTAGGCAAGGAATTGCCCCTGATTGACGAGCAGTATAAGACCGAACAATACCTGATTTCGGGTTGCCAGTCGCAGGTGTGGCTGCACGCTGACTACCGTGACGGCCTGATTTATTTCACCGCCGACAGCGATGCCATCATCACCAAAGGCATCATCAACCTGCTGATCCGTGTGCTGTCGGGCCGCACCCCACAGGAAATACTGGACTGCAATTTGGAGTACATTGACCAAATCGGTCTGAAAGAACACCTCTCTCCCACCCGCAGCAACGGACTGGTTTCGATGATCAAGCAGATCAAGATTTACGCGCTGGCGTTCAGCCAGAAGAGTTGACAGTTGACAGTTGATAGTTGTAGAGTTGTCCCATTGTGGCAGCTGGAAAAAGAATTCAAAATTCAAAATTCAAAATTCAGAATTCAAGAATAATATAGGGCTGGCACATCGTGGCAGCCGGAAAAAGAAAACGAAGAATCAATAATCATCATGCGGTGGAACCGTAACCGCCGCATAACAACACCAAAAACAGAAATATGGCAAAAATTGTAGGTATCGGCAATGCATTGGTTGATGTCATCGTCAAGTTAGAAAACGAAGAATTATTGAAACAA
This sequence comes from Bacteroidales bacterium, assembly GCA_017964255.1. Lineage (GTDB taxonomy): Bacteria > Bacteroidota > Bacteroidia > Bacteroidales > WCHB1-69 > RUG11690. Next base: position 4,724 of record JAGCSI010000117.1, read on the forward strand.
TTTGCTTTGGAGAAGGGCGGAATGGAAATGATTGACAGTGAACGGAAACGGACTATCCACGACCGCATCAAGACCATGCCGCAGGCCTCCGCTACCGGTGGTTCCACCTCCAACACCATCCACGGATTGGCCCGCTTGGGCATCGATGCCGGCTATGTAGGCAAAATCAGCAATGATGAACCTGGCCGTTTCTTTCAGGAGGAGATGCAACGCTATCATGTGACCCCGCATCTGCTGTATTCCGACACCGACACGGGTATCGCCACCACTTTCATGACTCCCGATGCGGAGCGTACCTTCGCCACTTACCTTGGTGCCGCCGCCACCATAACTCCTAACGAATTGAATCCGGAAGTATTCAAAGATTACGACTATCTGTATATAGAAGGATATTTGATTTATAATCATGAACTTATCCACAGACTTTGTCAAATTGCGAAAGACTGTAAGCTAAAAGTAGCCATGGATTTCGGCAGCTATAATCTGGTGGAAGAACAGCGTGATTTCCTCAAAGACCTGCTCAAAAACCATATTGACATCATTTTTGCCAATCAAGAAGAAGCCAAAGCTTTTACCGGCAAAGACGACGAAGAGGCTTTGAACATCCTTTCAGAATACTGTCCTATTGCCATTGTCAAATTGGGGGCTCAAGGTTCCATCGTACGCATGGACGGAAAAACCACAGTGATCCCTCCACAAGATGCAAAGCGTATTGACACCAACGGTGCAGGCGACATTTATGCAGCCGGCTTTATGTATGGTTTGATGAAAGGATATGATACTGAACGCTGCGGCTTTATCGCCACACGTCTGTCCTCCGCCATTATTGAGACAGTAGGCGCCAAACTGACGGATGCCCAATGGGAAAAATTACTCCCCGAGGTCCTTTAACAATTCCTCTTTCAGCATCTGCAAGGCGGTTTCAGCAGCTTTGTGAATAATCTCCACTCGGCTCAGATTCGGATCGAAGTGGTGCAATTGTGCGTTGAAACGCGTGGTCGTGGCCACACAAATCCATACCGTCCCTACGGGTTTTTCCTCTGAGCCGCCACCAGGACCTGCAATACCGGAAGTGGCAATACTATAGTCCACATCAAATAAGCCCATCGTGTTGATGGCCATATCGTTGACCACGAATTCACTGACAGCACCGTGTTTTTTCAGGTTCAGCTCCCGCACATTCAGCACCGAACGTTTTATCTCATTAGAATAAGAGACCACAGCACCTTTGAAAAATTCAGAGCTACCTGGAACCGAAGTGATCAAATGCGAAAGATAACCACCTGTGCAGCTTTCCGCCACTGCCAATGTTTTTTTGTTCTTGAAGAATAATTCGGCTATTTCGTTTTGTATCATTTTATTGTCAATTTTTCATTTCACGATAGAGACACAATGCACCTCTACATTAGCATTATTGTTGCTCTTTTGCAGTGTCTTTGTTATCCAATGTCTTTTTCTCCGGCACCTCCAAACTTTTGTCTTTCAGCGCTTCTTTGGGCATGTCTTCCTTAGCGATTTCCGCCGCCTCATCAATCTCTTCCTGATGATCCTTATATTTGAAACGACGGATTTTCTGGGTAGCAGTCTTTTCAAAAGGTTCCTTCATGGCCTCCACCTTGTTGATTTTTGAATTTTTTCCAACCGTCCTGTTGACAAATTCCAATACGGATTTCTTCAAGGCTTCAGCCTTCTCAAACCATTGGTCTTCAGTCTCTTGATTCCAATTCAACAAGTTATCATCGAACTTGACCATAGCTACCAGCTCGCCATTTTTCTCCAACACCAGCGATTCATCCACACCAGCCATATTGTTAATCACCATCTCAATCTCCTCGGGATAGATATTCTCGCCCGAAGGACCCAAAATTGTGTTGTTCAAACGGCCTTTGATGTAGTAATAACCATCCTTGTCCACCGTAGCGATGTCGTTGGTACGGAACCAACCCTCCTCGTCCAGTACCTGAACAGTACGCTCAGGGTCTTTGTAGTAGCCCAACATCACATTGTCACCGCGGCACACAATCTCGCCCTCACCCGTTTTCGGATCCATATTGTCAAGACGGATATCCACTTTATAGGAAGCCACACCAATGGAGCCCAAGCGTTTCCGCTTGTTAACCAACACATTGCAAACCAGCGGAGCAGTCTCCGTCAAACCATAACCCACAGCATACGGGAAGTGACATTTGATCAGGAACTCTTCTACCTTGAGATCCATTTTGGAACCACCAACCCCGAAGAAACGCAGCTTGCCACCGAAAGTTTTCACCAATTTCTTGCCAATGAGCCAGTACAAAACTCTGGGCAAATGTTGGTCCATCCATTTGAGTACACGGCTCTTCTCGATAGTAGGAACGATGCTGTTGTGATATACTTTCTCGATAATCAGCGGCACCGAAAGCATGACGGTGGGTTTCACCTTTTGCATAGCTGGTAAGAGGATAGAAGGTGTGGGAGGTTTGGAAATGTAATAGCAGCAGGCCCCAACATACATGGAATAGAAGCTGGACACACACATTTCGTAGGCATGCGACATTGGCAGAATAGACAGAAAACGGTCGTTCTTGAAGCAGGGCTGCGCCTTAAACGAGGCCACCAGATTGTGGCAGATATTCCTATGACTTAGCATCACTCCCTTGGCCTTTCCAGTAGTGCCAGAGGTATAAATGATCGTCGCCAAATCATCGGGTTGCGGATCCTTGATCCAGCCGTCGCAGCGGAAATCCTCTTTTCGGCACTTGAT
>JAGCSI010000118.1 GCA_017964255.1 Bacteroidales bacterium
AAATGCTAAAACGCAAGCCAGTGATAATAAACATTTTGAACTTTTCATAGATTTATTTTTTTTACTTTTTATCCAATACATTACAATCTGCAAAAGTAATAATTTTTTTGATACAATAGTCGAAAAATAAAGTTTTTTTTCGTGCTTATTTATAATAATGTGCGAAAGTGATAATTTTTCCGTATTTTTGCCGTTAATAAGAAATGATATTTTATATGAGAAAAATAGGGGCTTTGTGTTTGTTCTGTCTGCTGTCTGTGGCGGTTTTCGGCCAGACAGTGAAGTACAGCAATGCCTTTTTGTCGCTGGGTGTGGGTGCCCGCGGCTTGTCCCTGTCTAACTCCATGGTCGCCATTTCCGACGATGTGACCTCCGCTTACTGGAACCCCGCCGGCTTGGGCCGAATGCAGCAAAAGTTGCAACTTGCAGCGATGCACGCCGAATATTTTGCCGGAATATCCAAATATGACTATGCCGCGGCAGCTTATAAGATCGATTCTTCCTTTACTGTAGCCTTCAGCTATATCCGCTTTGGTGTGGATAACATTATGAATACTACAGAGTTAATAGATAATTATGGCAATATCGATTACGACCGCATCAGCTATTTTTCGGCAGCGGACAATGCGTTTCTGCTGAGTTTCGCCTATAATTTCAAGAAAGTGAAAGGCTTGTCAGTAGGCGGTAATGCCAAGATTATCCGCCGGCGCATTGGTGATTTTGCGGGAGCCTGGGGCTTTGGACTGGATTTCGGTGTGCAGTACGAGTACAAAGGCTGGCAGGTGGGAGCGATGCTGCAAGACGGAACGGGTACTTTCAATGCATGGAGCTATACGCTGAGCGACCGTGTGAAAGAGGTATTCCTGCAGACGGGTAATGAGATTCCTGAAAATAGTCTTGAAGTGACTGTGCCACAGTTGGTTCTGGGTGCCGCCAAGTATGTGGAGTTTGGCAAGGGTTTCAATGCTACTTTCGCCTTGAATACGGATTTTACTTTCGATGGAAGAAGAGATAATATATTGAGTACCAAATACTTTACCTTTAATCCCCACTTCGGGATGGAGTTCGCTTACAAGAAAATTGTGGCCATCCGTGCCGGTATCGGCAATTTCCAGCGTGAGACGGATTTCAACAACAAGACCAAAGTGACCTGCCAGATTAATTTGGGAATAGGTGTCAATATCAAAGATATTGTGGCCATCGATTACGCTTTCACGGATATCGGTGATGTCTCCATCGCCCTGTATTCACATATATTCTCCTTGAGAATCGGTATCAATTCTTTCTCAAAACTGAAAAAGAAAAAATGAATCAGCCTCTTGCCGAAATATTGCGACCCAAGACTTTAGAAGCCTACATCGGGCAGGAACACCTGATGGGGCCAGGAGGGGTATTGCGGCAAGCGCTGGAGAACGACACCATTTATTCGATGATTCTGTGGGGTCCTCCGGGAGTGGGCAAAACTACGCTGGCCTTGTTGATTGCCGAGGTGACGGGCGCTGATTTTTACATGCTGAGCGCCATCAGTTCTGGGGTGAAGGATATCCGTGAGATCTTGGATAAGGCGGAGAAATCCGAAAAAAAATCGATATTGTTCATCGATGAAATCCACCGTTTCAGCAAGTCGCAGCAGGATTCGCTGCTGGGGGCCGTGGAACGCGGGGTGGTGACACTGATCGGTGCCACAACCGAGAACCCCTCGTTCGAGGTGATTTCTCCTTTACTCTCTCGTTGTCAGGTGTATACGCTGAAATCGCTGGACAAATCCCATTTGGAGCAGATTATCCAGTCGGCCAAAGTTTATTTGGAACAGCATTTGTCGTGCACCATCGATTTTCAGGAGACTGAGGCACTGATGCGTTATTCCGGTGGCGATGCCCGCAAACTCATCAATGCCATTGAACTGGTAACCATGGCTACCCCTCCGGTGGATGGGAAAGTTTTGATTAATAATGAGTTGGTAACGAGGGTCATTCAGAAGAATCTGGCGATATACGACAAGAAAGGCGAGCAGCATTATGACATCATTTCGGCTTTTATCAAGTCGTTGCGGGGCAGCGACCCCAATGCGGCAGTGTATTGGATGGCGCGCATGCTGGTAGCTGGAGAAGACCCCCTGTTCATTGCCCGTCGTATGATTATTCTGGCATCGGAGGATATCGGCAATGCCAATCCCAATGCTCTGTTGTTGGCCAACAATTGTTTCCAGGCGGTGCATCATATCGGCATGCCGGAGGCGCGGATTGTCTTGTCGCAGACCGCCGTGTATTTGGCCTGCTCGCCGAAAAGCAATGCCTCGTATATGGCTATTGATGAGGCCATTGCATGGGTGAAGAAGACGGGTGACCTTCCAGTTCCCTTGCATTTGCGTAATGCTCCCACCAAGCTGATGAAAGAGCTGGGTTATCACGATGGCTACAAATACGCTCACGAATATGCCGGCAATTTCACGGATTTGGAATTTTTGCCGGAATCCATCAGCGGAAAGAAGTTTTATGAACCGGGAAACAATGCCCGTGAGAATGAGTTGCGCCGCTATCTGAAAAATTGCTGGAAAGACAAGTACAAGTATATCATTCTGTTACTGATTTCGATTTTCAGTTTCCGTTTTTGCTGGGCACAGGATTTGCATTACTCGCAGTTCTATCAGGCTCCGATAGAGATCAATCCTGCTCAGACGGGTTTTTACGATGGTTTGTTCCGCGTTGGGGCGAATCAGAAAACCCAATGGCTCTCTGTTACAAAGCCATACGTGCATTTCAGTTTTTTTGGCGATGTTCCGGTGGTGCGCGACCAGCAGCACCGGCAGCAGTTCAGCATCGGGGTGAATGTCAATTGTGATTATACGGGTGACTCGCGCTACAATAGCGTGCAGCCCTACGTGTCATTATCTTATCTGAAAGCATTGGGCCGCAAGAGTCGCCACAAGCTGGGCTTGGGACTGTACCTGGGTTTCATTCAGCGAAGTATCAATTACAGCAGCATGACCTTTGACGAGCAGTTCATCAATAATATTTTTAATGCGGGCAATCCCATTTCCGAGAGTTTCGGCAAGGATAAAGTGTTTTTTTTTGATTGTGGGGTAGGGGCTTTGTGGAATTTCGCGCCCAATAAGACCGATCGCTATACTGTTGGCTTCAGTGCGAGGCACTTGACTCAGCCGAATCAGGCGTTTAACGACCGAGCCACCCGTCTGCCTGTCAATATGGATGCGTATTTTATCTCCACCATTCGCATTGTGGACGATGTGGCGCTTGAACCGGCGGTGTATGCGGAGTTCCAACAGCAGTTTTTCGAAGTGGTGTTTGGTACCAATGTGGAATACTTTCAGATGAAAAACAGCTATACCACAGTTTTCTCCTTGGGTGGTGGGATGTTTTACCGCTGGAATGACGCCTTGATTGTGGATTTCTTTTTCGAGTGGCAGCGACTGCGCTTAGGAGTTAGTTACGATATCACTTTGTCGAGTCTGTTACCGGCAAATCATGCCCGTGGTGGATTGGAACTGTCTCTGAATTATACGTTTAAGCGCAAACGTATTGCCAAAATCGGCAAAGAACCTTGTCCGTTTGACATTATGTAGGAGATGGGATATGGGTAACAGATTGAAAATTTTGGTTTGCATGACGCTTTGCATTTTCTGTATGGGAATGCTGATGGCCCAGAATAGTGTGTCGTTGGCGGAGCGGAAGGCTATTGCGAAGCAAATCAAACAGGATACGCTGCCGTATAAGGTGAATCGTTTGCCTGAGCGAATCAACAGCCCTTTCTCAGAATATAATCCACTGTTATTGTCCGATTCTTTGTTTTTCTTCACCTCAATGCGTTCGGAAGTGGATGATGACAATGAACTGTTTTTCGATACCCATTGGTCCAGTAAGATTTATCAGGCTGATTATGAGGATGATAGTTATTCTAATATTCATGCTTTATCTTCTGTAATAAATAAAGGAAAATATTACCATCCGAATTTCTGTTTCAACAAGGCACAGGATCATATCATTTTTTCACGTTGTTATCGTACAATAAATGAAGAGCTTATGTGTGATTTGTACGAAAGTCATCGGAGAAAGGGAAAATGGGAGAAGCCGGTCTTGTTGGACAATGAGATCAATGGCAAGAATTTCAGCAGTACCCAACCGTTTTTGGCAGAGCTGGCCGATTATGCGGTGCTGTATTTTGTGTCGAATCGTCCCGGGGGCCAGGGTGAGAATGACATTTGGTTTTCTGTGTATAAGAATGGAAAATATGAGGTGCCGACCAATGCGGGCAGTGGTATCAACACGGCTGGCAATGAGGTGACTCCATTTTACGATACGGATTCTTCGGTATTGTATTTCAGTTCGGATGAATGGCCGGGGATTGGCGGCTATGACATTTTCAGCAGCAAGGGCGGTTTGTGCAGTTGGACTACTCCTAAAAATATGGGGGTGCCGTTCAATTCGGAAGAAAATGATATATATTTTTCTGTGAATCAGGACAATACAAGTGGTTATTTTTCTTCCAACCGTCCTATTGATGATAATCATTTGGAGGATACCTGCTGCAATGATATTTTCCGCTGGGAGAGTATGTTCAAAGAAAAAGATACGTTGGAAGTTCGCCAAGATACTGTCCCCATGGTCATCAAAGCTTTGTTCCCGCTTAATCTGTACTTTGATAATGACCAACCTGATCCCAAGACTTTAAAAGACACTACCACAGTACGATATGGGATTTTGCAGTCAGTTTACATCCAGCAGAAAGCGCATTATCTTTCACAAGTGACAGATGGGAAAGAAAGGCAGTGGATGGAAGCTTTCTTTGAGGATTCGTTAGCAGGTTGTCGTGCGAAAGTCCAGCAATTGCTGTCGTTTATCGAGGAGCGGCTGGCGCAGGGACAGCGTGTGACCTTGAGTATAGAGGGCTATGCCAGTTTGTTGCACAATAGTGATTATAACCGTCACTTGTCGCAGCGCCGAATCGTGTCTTTTGTGAATGAATTGAAAGCATATAAGGGTGGGGTATTGCGGTCTGCCATTTCTGCTGGTCAGCTGGTTGTCAAGGAGTTGCCATACGGTAGTTCCATGGCAGAGGCAACGCAGGGCGATGCCGTTTACGGTCGCCAGGCGATGGTGCAGCGGAAGATTATTGTGTGGGATGTGGAAGTGAAATGATGGGGGAGTTCGGCTTCGCCGAAGGGGAGTCATGCTACGCATGAAAGGGGAGTCTCGCTTCGCTCGAGGGGAGTTTTGTTATATATGTAGAGACGTTTCATGAAACGTCTCTACAGGAGGAAAAAACGGGAAAATTTAGTATTTGAACTTGCTGCCGCCGACGAATTCGCGCAGGATGGAGATGCCGGGGATGTTGTTCTCCGGAATTACTTTAAAGTAAGACAGAAATTTCTTTAGTCGATAGGCCTCGGCAAATTCCTCGCAGTTTTCGGGCACTGCATCCAGAATCGGGATAGCGTATTTTTTCAGCACGCCCATCTCGCAGATTAGTGAGGTGTTGAACATGGCATCGGCGTTCTCCTGGAAGGGGAAGATGTTTCGGTTCTCGCCGCGGCGCACACTGGGCCATCGGCTGATGGTTTCCTGGGCCGAATAACCACGGTAGTTGTAGTCTCGTATGATTCTGCGTATCAATCTGTTGTCATTGGTAGGAATGGGATTTTGCTGGTCAATGGAGATACAGGTAAGAGCGGACACAAAGAGTTTGAATTTGATGTCGTCGTCAATCTGTTCGGTCAGCCTCGGATTCAAGCAGTGGATGCCCTCAATCACCATGACGGAATTTTCTTTCAGTTGGATGGTGTTGCCCTTCCACAGTTTTTTGCCTTGGGTAAAGTCAAAGGTGGGTAGTGGCACTTCCTCGCCCTGTAACAAACGCTTGATCGTGTCATTGAACAGCTTCAGGTCGATGGCGTCAATGGCTTCGAAATCGTATTCTCCGTTTTCGTCTTTGGGAGTTTCCTCTCGTTCCACAAAGAAGTCGTCCACGGAAATCTGCACGGGGTCGTAGCCCAAAAGGCTCATGTGTACTGATAGTCGCTTGCAAGTGGTGGTCTTGCCCGAGCTGGAAGGACCGCTAATCAGCACTACTTTAGCCTTTCGCTCATTAATCTGGTCGGCAATGTGGGCCAGCTGTTTTTCCTGATACGCCTCGGTGATGAGGATGGTATCTTGGATTTTGCCATCGACGATATGTTTGTTCACATTGTAAACGCAGGGAATGCCTATCATGTTGGCCCACTTCTTATACTCCTGGTAAACCGCGAAAAGTTTGGGTACCTGGTGGGTGTGTGCCAGTACAGTGGGACGTTCCGGTTGGGGTGCCTTCAGCAACATGCCTGACTCATAAAGCTCCAGACTGAACATGTCAATCAATCCGGTAGAGGGAGCCAGGTTGCCGAAATAGTAATTGACGGTATCGCCCAGCTTGTAGATGGAGGTGTAAATGTGGCTACGGTGGCGTAGCAGCTCGTACTTGTCTTCCAGCCCTTGCTCTTTGAACATTTCCACGGCTTCATTCGTGGGGAGTTCCATCCTTTCAATAGGCAGGTTGCTATCCACAATTTCCTTCATGCGCTTGTACAGACGATTGACCAGTGCTTGGTTCAGGGGTTGGTTCAGATGGTCCAGCTCGCAGTATTTTCCTCCGGAAATGGAATGCAAAATCTTGAGTCTCACCTCTTTGGGCAGGATGTCTCGGACTGCCTTGTGGAGGAGGAAATACACTGTGCGGAAGTACATCAGGTGGCCGTAGCGGGAAGTCTTGTCGAAGAACTGCACAATGCAGGGCTTGTGGATGCGGTAGGCGCATTCGCGGACTTTATTGTTGATCAAAGCCCCCATGATGGGGTATTCCAAATGTATATTTTCTTGTTTGGCAAGGTCTTGAACCGTCATGCCAAAGGGAATGGTCAGGTCTTTGTTGGTGTTCTGAATATGGATAGCAATCATAGTTGAAAAAATTTTGTTGCAAATGTACGTAAAATTTCCGAGTGAAACGCAGGGGGAACACAAATTATTGCAGGGATTGATTTATCGCATTCGCAAAAAAATACGACGAAAAATTCATGACTTATCGTTTTTATTTGTAATTTTGCCTTTTTATATCAATAAAAAATATACGATATGACTTTCACCGCATTGGCGATGCCTATTTTCGAGCAGGTTATCAAAGATTATCACCGTACTGATGATGTGGATGCCCCGATTCAAAACCCTTATTCTGCCGGCAGTATAGAGGCGGATTTGTACCTGAAATGCTGGATTGACACGGTGCAGTGGCATCTGGAAGATATTATTCGTGACCCGAATATTGACCCTGTGGCAGCCCTGGCATTGAAACGACGTATTGATCGCAGCAACCAGGATCGTACCGATTTGGTGGAGACGATTGACAGTTATTTTTACACGAAATATCACGAAGTGAAGGCATTGGAAAATGCCACTATCAATACCGAAAGTCCCGCTTGGGCGGTGGACAGGCTGAGTATTCTGGCACTGAAGATTTATCACATGCGCGAGCAGGTGGAGCGTGCCGATGCCTCGGATGAACATCGTATGGCTTGTCAGCGCAAACTGGAGGTGTTGTTGCAGCAGCAGGTGGACTTGAGCACCGCTATCGACCAGTTACTGGCGGACTTCGAGGCGGGTCGTAAGTATATGCGCGTGTACAAGCAGATGAAAATGTACAACGATCCCAGTACCAACCCTATACTTTACGGTAAAAAGTGAAACCGCAGCTTCTGATTATCCGCTTTTCCGCTTTGGGCGATGTGCTGATGTCGGTGCCCGTGATTGATGCGCTGGCAAGGCAATATCCCGATTTACGTATTACGGTGGTGAGCCGTCCGTATGTGGGTCCTGTGATGCGAATGTTGCCGCAGAACGTATCTTTTTTCGGAGTGAATCTGAAGAATTACAAGGGACTCGGAGGTCTGCGCTGTTTATTTAAGGAATTGAAGGCCTTGCAGCCGACGGCTGTGGCGGATTTTCACAATGTGTTGAGAACTATCTATTTGAGATTTCTTTTAAAGCTGAATGGAATACCAACAGCCTATTTCAATAAGGATCGCCATCAGCGCAAAAAGTTTATTTCGGCAGCGGTGAAAACCCAGCAGCGCACCTCGTTCGAGGGCTATCAGCAGGTGCTGGCAGAGCTGGGCTATCCAGTGCGGATTGACTGGCATCAGCCTTTTTCGCTGTTCGGAAACGTGTCCCGGTTTGGAAAGGGTACATCATCAATAACCAATGCTTCAGCTGAATCCGATACTCAGTCTGGCACTGATTCACAGCAGGAAGATGGGACATTTGCCAAGGAGAATGCCATTGGCGTGGCACCTTTCGCGGCACACAAAGGAAAGATTTACCCATTGGATAAGATGGAACAGGTGGTGTCGAAGTTGTCGCAGAACACCCACATCTATTTGTTCGGGGCAGGTGCAGAGGAGAAAGCCTTGATGGAAGAGTGGGAGCGGAAGTATCCCAATGTGGAGTCCGTGGTAGGCCGTTTGGCCGATATGGGTGAGGAACTACGACTGATGAGCCGTCTGCGACTGGTATTGGCGATGGACAGTGGCAATATGCACTTGGCTTCGTTGGCAGGAGTGCCAGTAGTCAGTGTTTGGGGCGCCACTCATCCCTTGTCCGGCTTTTTGGGCTGGGGTCAATCTATGGACAATGTGATTCAGGAGGACCTGCCCTGCCGTCCATGTAGCATTTATGGCAGCAAGCCCTGCCGCTATGGCGATTACCGTTGCCTCACGAATATTCCGCCAGAAAGGATTGTAATGACAATTAGCAAATTAGTTAATTAGCAAATTAGTAAATGTGCTAATTATCAATGTGCTAATGTGCTAATTGATTAGGGGGAGTCTCGGGCTTCGCCCTCGAGGGGAGTGTAATTTGAATTTTGAATTTTGAATTCTTACTAGCTACTTTCTGTAACCTGTAACCTGTAACCTGTGACCTGTGACCTGTAACCTAAATCATCGAAACCAGCACAAACAGCCAGTGGGCTGAGATGCCGGCGATGAGGCCGCCGACGGTGTGAGAGGCGATGGCCTTGGAGATCAGCTGGCGATAGCCAAGAGAATCCAGCATGCCGGTGTGAGTGCTCAAGAAACCGCTCCAGCACATGCCCATGGCGGTGAAAACGGCGATGGCATTGGCGTTGATCAGTCCGGAGGCATCGAAGGCGGGAATCAAACCGATGGCAGCGCCTACAGCACCTAAGGCAGTGATTGGGAAGGCTATCAACTCGGGATGGTCGAAACCGAACAGCCATTGGAAGATAAAGTCAATCTTGGAGGCCAACCAGGGTAACACGGGCACACCCTCGTAAGCGGAACCTGTATAGATGCCGTCGGCAGGTGCGCTAAAGGTGGTCATCATCACAATGGTGGAGATAATCAGCACACCGGGGATGATGGACAGGCCGATTTCCACACCGCTCTTGCCACCGTCCAGCATGGCGTTCAAGGTACGCAAAAACGGACCTTTTTTCTCTTCTTCTACTGAGTTTGGCGAGGCTTGTGAGTTCTCAATATTCTCGGTTTTTTCAAAATTTTCAATGTTTTTGCCGGGCTCATTGATGGCGTTTGGCATGGGAGAATCCAATTCGGGATAGGATTTCAGTGTCAGGTGTTGCATCATACGGGTAGTGACAATACTGCCTATGAAGGCGCCTGCCAATCCTACCAAAGCACCGCTACCATAGCCTCGACCGGTCATAAAGGCCACTACGACCAAACCCATACCGAAGGAGGTGCCGAAATTGGTGAGGGAGGCCATCTGGTACTGCTTGAAATAGCGGCTGAAAGTTTTGTCTTTCGACAGGGTGATGATGGCGGGATTGTCGCTCAGAAAGGTCATCACCGCTCCCAAAGAAGCCACACCCGGCAGGTTATACAAAGGCTTCATCAGCGGTTTCAGCATTCGTTCCAGCAATACAACGACACCGAATTCCACAAACAACTTGCTGATGGCACCGGTCATCACGGTGATGGCCATGATGTAGAACACCGTTTCGAGTAACAGATGATAGGCTGTGTTCATGAAGGTGTTCAACATGTTCGGTAATCCCATCGGGATGGACAAGCCGATGAAAAATCCGAAGAAAATAATCAGAAAGATAACCAGCTCGTGGGTACGGCGGTATGCTCTCAGCAAATAATGCATCACATTATTTCTGGAAACCCTGTAAATCTGATGCAGAATATTGTTATTTCTGAAATTGAAAGGTGCCATATTATTCTTATTTTAATCTTTCAGGTAAGTATTTCATGAAATCGATTCTCCAGGTAGCTCCCACATTGACTTGCAGTGTACCGTGGCCTTCTTCAGGATAGTAATAGTCTAACATGTATGCAGGATGGTGCAGTACACTGTTGGCCACGAATGCATGTATACGCAGATCCTGGTATTTCAAAGGTCTGATTTCAACACCCAAACCATAGAAATGGTAGTTGCAGCCAGCGTCCATCATCACGTCGATGAGGTGTTCTGTGTTGTAATCCTCGGCAAAGTTCTGGTCGTAACCGGCTTTGGCAAAAAGGTTTACACTTTTGCTGACGTGCCAATCCAAACGACCCACAGCGGTGAAGTCGCGCAAGAAATTCTTGAAATTGGCGGTGCGAGTCTGGAAATCAAGATAAATGGACCATTTTGGGAAATCCAATTTGTTGCCCAAAGAAATGTAGTTGACGAATTGTCCGCGCTCATATTCCATCATATTGATAGAATACATAGTTGAGAAGGGACCGAAATTTCCGTTCCAATATAAATTGTATGAGAACAATCCCTTTTTCCATTCATCACCCTTTCCGGCGAAATGCACGTAAGGAGAGTTGGCGAACTGGAAGACAATTTTGTTTTTCTTTTGCTTGTCGGTGTAGGATGCGGACACGCCCAGTTGGAAGCAGTAAATCTCGCCCCAGAAATGGGTGTAATAATAAACGTCGATAGGAGCGGCATCATATTCAAAACCACCTATATACAGGGCTTCTTTACCCATGCGGATAGCCCACTGGTCGTTGAAACGGTATTGCAGGTATAGGAAGTCGGTATTGTCGAAAAAGCTGACCGAACCGGCTTTGGGGATGATACGCTGGCGCAAGAAATAGGAGATGTGATTGCCGATATTGCCGCCGAGGGCGAAGTTGAAGTACTGGCCGTGGAAGCCGTAGTTGCTGTTCCAGCCAGTTTTGTCCATGTGGTACATGTTGGGGTTATCGGAATCCATCCATTGATAGGTACCTAGATATTCCAAATCGGCACGGGCCTCCAAGTGGAAGGTGGTGAAACTATGCTTGATTTTCTTTTTAGTACTGTCCGCCTCCTGCGCTTGGGAGAAAAATGGAAGAAAAATCAGTAAAAACAGTCCTGTGTATAAATGTAACTTTCTCACAATCAGATGTTTGTTTTAGTTGTTTTGAAAGTACAAAGATACACAAAATATCAATGTGCTAATGAATAAATGTGCTAATGTGCCAATGAATTAGCAAATGATATTAGGGGATAGGGGATAGTAGTTAGGGGTTAGTATTGAATTCTGAATTTTGAATTTTGAATTCAAAACCAACCCCTATTCATTAACTAATTAACACATTCGCTAATTAATTAATCGTGTAAGCCAGGGCTTCCTTCATAGAGCTGAAGTAATGGAAGTGCATGCCTTCGATGAAGTTCTCCTTGATGTCGTCGATGTCTTTTTTGTTGTCGGAGGACAGCACAATGTCGTAGATGCCGGAGCGTTTGGCGGCGAGGATTTTCTCCTTGATACCACCTACGGGTAGCAGCTTGCCGCGGAGGGTGATTTCGCCGGTCATGGCAATCTTGTCACGCACCAAGCGACCTGTGTAGGCGGAAATCATGGCGGTGAGCAGGGTGATGCCGGCAGAGGGACCGTCTTTCGGGGTGGCGCCTTCGGGCACATGCACATGGATCTTCCTTTTTTCGAACTCGTCGTCGCTGATGCCATATTCGGCGGCATGGGCTTTGAGGTATTCGTAAGCGATGGTAGCTGACTCTTTCATCACATCGCCGAGGTTGCCGGTCATGGTGAGACCACCCTTGCCGGGACTGGTGATGGCCTCCACAAAGAGGATTTCGCCACCGACTGCGGTCCAGGCCAAACCAGTGGCCACACCGGGACAGTCGTTGTTGAACGATTTCTCTTTCTGGAAAATAGGGGAGCCTAACAATTCCTGCAGGTCGTCAGGGCAGATTTTCTTTTCCATCTCGCCGGTCTTGACCAACTGAGCGGCTCTTTTGCGGATGACGCGGGCGATGGTTTTTTCCAAAAGACGCACACCGGATTCGCGGGTATATTCGGTGATGATTTGTTCGATGATCTTATCTGAAAATGACAAGGCGTTTTTCTTGATGCCATGCTCTTTCAACTGCTTGGGAATAAGGTGCTTCTTGGCGATTTGCACTTTCTCTTCCAGCAGATAGCCCGGTATGTCGATGATTTCCATACGGTCGAGCAGGGCAGGGTGGATGTTGCCCAGATTGTTGGCTGTGGCAATGAAGAGCACCTTCGACAAGTCGTAGGTGGTCTCCAAATAATTGTCATAAAAGGCATTATTCTGCTCTGGATCAAGTACTTCGAGCAGGGCAGCTGATGGGTCTCCCTGGACGGTCATTCCGGTCACCTTGTCGATTTCGTCGAGTACAAAGACGGGGTTGGAGCAGCCGGCTTTGCGCATATTCTGGATGACACGGCCGGGCATGGCACCGATGTAGGTCTTGCGGTGTCCGCGGATTTCAGACTCGTCGTGTAAACCGCCTAATGACATGCGGATATATTTACGGCCGAGGGCGTCGGCGATAGAGTGCCCCAAAGAGGTTTTACCTACGCCCGGAGGGCCTGCCAGACACAAGATGGGCGATTTCATGTCGCCTTTCAGCTTCAGTACGGCCAGATATTCAATGATGCGCTCTTTCACCTTGTCCAGACCGAAATGGTCGCGGTCCAAGATTTTGCGTGCCCGCTCCAGGTCGAAATTATCCTCGCTGTATTCGTTCCATGGCAGTTCCACCAACAGTTCCAGGTAATTGAGCTGTACCGAATAGTCGGGTGACATGGCGTTGGTGCGGCGCAGTTTCTCCAACTCCTTTTCAAACAGTTCTTTAGTTTCCTGATTCCACTTTTTCTTGGCCGCTTTCTCTTTCAGTTCGTTGTACTCTTTCTCGCTGGGCGAGCCGCCTAATTCCTGTTGGATGGTTTTCATCTGCTGGTTCAGGAAGTATTCACGCTGCTGCTTGTCCAGTTCCTGCTTCGACTTGTACTGGATCTGGTTCTTCAGTTCCAGCATCTGCAGGTCATTGTTGAGCAGTTTCAGAATCAGTTTGGCGCGCTCCTCAATGTCGGCAATCTCCAGAATACGCTGCTTTTCGTCGACTGCCACCGAAAGGTTGGAGGCGATGAAGCTGAGCAGGAAAGTCGGGCTTTCGATATTGCGCAAGGCGATGGTACTTTCTTGCGGAATCTGGGGCGACTTTTTGATCATGGTGATGGCCGTGTCCCTGATGGAGCTGATGAGGGCGTTGAACGTCTTTTTATGGGCGATAAGCGGATCGAAATCATTGGTGGGATATTCGGCCACTAGTGCTTTATAGTAGGGTTCAGTTTGGATTAACTGCTTTATTTCGAAGCGTTTGAGTCCGCGCACAATGATGGTGACGCTGCCATCGGGCATGGAGAGGAACTTCAGGATATGGGCGAGGGTGCCAACGGAGTACATGTCTTCCAGTTGCGGCTCTTCCACCTCGTTGTCCTTTTGTGCCACCACGCCGATGGGGTCGTTGCTGCGGCTGTATTCCTGTGCCAGACGGATGGACTTGTTGCGGCCCACGGTGATGGGAATCACCATGCCAGGGAACAGCACCGTATTGCGAAGAGGCAGTATCGGCAGCTGCTCGGGTACTTGCTCGCGTTTCAGCGAGTCCTCGTCATCCGCCGAAAACAGGGGAATGAAATTGGATTCGTTATTGATAAAGTCGTTGATTAATGATAAATCGTCCATACAATACTCAATGAAAATTTTGGGCAGCAAAGATACGAAAAATAATTAGTTAATGTGCCAATGAATTAGGGGGAGTCTCGCACTGCGTACTCGAGGGGAGTCTCACTTCGTTCGAGGGGAGTTTAAATATGGTAATGTGCTAGTTATTTAAGAGAATCTAGTGTGAATATTGTATGAAGGGAAAAATAAAGTACCGAAGGTACGGCATCTACATAACCCCGCACGTAAGTGTGGGGTACATAATGCATATCTACCCACTCCTGTGAGTGCCAACGGCACGACACTAATCATCATGTAGAAAATAGCGCTCATCTATGGATATTCCATTCTCCGCTAAGAAGGCTCTATACTCTTCCGCGAATGATACTTTACGATGATGCTCTTTCTGGAGCATAATATAATTGACTATCATGTCTCTGTCTCGCAGATTGTAGCTAATACCAGCATATTCGTGTCCCCATCCTCTAAATTTAGGAAACTGAGGGTTGCCGTTCAGCCATCTGCTGCTGTTGGCTTTCACCTGTTGTACAAATGATGAAAGTGATAATATTGCTGGCAGCGAAACGAATATATGGATATGATCAGGCATGCCTCCTATACGGTGAATTCGACATTGTAGATTTTTGGCCACACCAAATATATATGCGTATAATTCACGTTCATGTTCTTCTGGAATTGACAATTCGCTTCGATAAGTGCGAAACACGACGTGGTAGTGTGATGAAATGTAGCTCATGACAGGTATGTTAAATTGGTTTATATTGCGTTAATAAGTGTCGTACCTTCGGTACTCAGTGGATGATGGGCTCGTCATACCCCACACTTACGTGTAGTACCCTACACTTACGTGCTGTACCCCACACATACGTGCTGCACCCCACACTTACGTGCGGGGTTATGAAGATATCGTACCTTTGGTACTAAATTTTATTGCAAAAATACAAACAAATTCAATATAAATTGAAAAAATAATTAAAAATATTATTTTCGACATGGAGGTGTATAATGCTAAAAACTGTTTGGAGGACTTCTGGATTCTTCTTTCATCAGCACATTAAAAAAATGTGTATCTTTGCAGAGTAATTATTAATGTAGAAAAATATTACTATGGATACTGTTTTAAGTGGCATCAGACCGACGGGTTTCTTACACCTCGGCAATTATTTTGGTGCATTACAGAATTTTACCAGAATGCAGTTCGACAACAACTGCTTCTTTTTTATCGCTGACTATCATTCATTGACCACCCATCCTCATCCGGCGGATTTGCATGAAAATATCAAAAATGTGCTGATTGATTACCTTGCAGCCGGTATCGACCCCGAGAAATCCACCATCTATGTGCAGAGCGATGTGCCTCAGGTGTGCGAGCTGACCACTCTGCTGTCAATGAATGTTTATGTGGGTGAGTTGCAGCGTGTGGCTTCTTTCAAGGAGAAAGTGCGCCGTCAGCCCGACAATGTGAATGCTGGTTTGCTGAATTATCCGGTGCTGATGGCGGCGGATATTTTGATTCATCGTGCCGACAAGGTGCCCGTGGGTAAGGACCAGGAACAGCATCTGGAGCTGACCCGCGATTTCGCCCAGCGTTTCAACCGCATTTATGAGACCGAATATTTCAAACTTCCAGTAGCTTATAACTTTGGCAAACAGTTAGTTAAGATTCCGGGATTGGATGGTTCCACCAAGATGTCAAAGTCTGACAACGAGGCTTCCTGCATTTATCTGTCCGATGATCCAACCGTGATTCGCAAGAAAGTGATGAAAGCCGTGTCGGATTCAGGTCCCACCGAACCTAACCAGCCGAAACCCCAGGCCATTGAGAACTTGTTCACCCTGATGCAGGCGGTGTCAGCGCCCGAAACCTTGGCTTTCTTCGAAGAGCAATACAACAAGTGCCAAATCAGATATGGTGACATGAAGAAGCAACTGGCTGAGGATATTGTGCAGTTTACCGCTCCTATTTATGAAAAAATCAAGGAGTTGCGTAGTAATGACGACTATATCGCCAAGGTGGCCCGTATGGGTGCCGAGAAAGCCCGTGCCAGCGCGGACAAGACCATCAAGGATGTTCGTGAAATCATTGGTATCAAGCATTTCTAAACCCTGAATCATGTCGCTGCTCACTCAATACTCTCTCTGGTTTCTGCCTTTGTGCCTGCTCGTCGGAGCGGGTTGTGCGCTCTTGCTGTATTACAAGTCCACTACTTTGGATCTTGACAAGAAGAGTCGCATCATCATGTCCTGCTTGCGTGGTTTGGCAGTTTCGCTGATTTGCTTCCTGCTGCTGGCACCAATGCTGAAAATGGTGGTGAAGGAATTGGATAAACCGCTGATTATCTTTGCGGTGGATAATTCCGAATCCATAGTTTTGTCGAAGGATTCGGCCTATTATCGCACGGAGTATCCTCAGCAATTAAAGCAGTTGGTGAATTCTTTCGGAAATAAATACGATGTCAAAGTATATTCCGTAGGAGAAAAAAATCAGTTGCAGGAGAATGATCATATTGATTTCCTGGATTTCAAAGAAAAATCTACGGATTTGTCCGCTATTTTCAATGATGTTTCCACGCTATATGGCAATAGGAATATCGGTTCGATGATTCTGTTGAGCGATGGTATTGTCAATACGGGCAGCAATCCGTATTACAAAGCCTCCTCTGTGGAATATCCTGTTTATACCGTGGGGTTGGGAAGTACGGAAACCACTACCGACCTGTTCTTTGCGGGGGTTAACCATAATAAGCAGGCATTGAAAGGCAATTATTTTCCGGTGGAGATCAAAGTGGCGGCCAATCAGTTGGCCAACAATCAAGTGACCCTTACCTTGGAAGAAGGCAATGAGGTGCTGATGAGCAAGAATATGACCATCAATAGCCGCAAGTTCTTTGAGACAGTGTCCGCTAATATTCAGGCTACCACCAAGGGTTTGCACAAGTACAAACTTACGTTGACAGAGCTGGATGGTGAGATCACCCACATGAACAACACTGCTTATTTCTATGTGGAAGTGATTGACTCGCGCGAGAAAATCGCCATCGTCTACAATGGTCCGCATCCTGATGTAGCTGCTATCAAATCGGCGTTGGAGAGTGCTGAGAATTACGAGGTGACGGTTTCGTCCATCCAAGATTTCAGAGCTTCGGTGGATGATTACTCATTGATTATCCTGCATCAGTTGCCGTCGGTGGGACAGCCTGCCGCCAATCTGTTGGCTCAAATCGAAAAGACAGGAACTTCCACTTTGTTTGTTGTGGGCAGTCAGACCAATCTGTCCGCTTTCAACAACCTCAATGCGGGTATCAGTATTCAGCAAAACAAGAACTTGTTTAATAGTGCGATGCCGCTGTACAATGAGAATTTCACAGCCTTCACTTTCTCGGAAGAAGCCCGTCAACTGCTGCCGAAGTTGCCGCCTATGACCACTATTTTTGGAGATTATAAGTCAATGGTGGCCTCCAATGTGTTTCTGTATCAGAAAATCAATAATGTCAACACCCAATATCCGCTGATATTGTTCAATGAACGCAATGGCGTGAAGACGGGTGTGATTTGCGGTACGGGTATCTGGCAGTGGAAGTTGTACAATTATCTTTATACGCAGAGTCATCGTGAATTTGACGAAATTATCAATAAGATGGCTACGTATCTTTCGGTGAAAGCGGACAAAAGTCTGTTCCGTGTGTCAGCCAAAAATGTGTATGAAGAGTACAAACCCGTGGTGATTACGGCGGAATTGTACAATGAAAGCTACGAGCTGGTGAATGACGCGGATGTGTCAATTGTCATCACTGCTGAGGACGGCAAGAAATATGAGCAGCAGTTGTCGAAGCAGAACAACCAGTATGTGTTGAATATGGGCGAGCTGCCGGTGGGGGATTACAGCTGGCTGTGTTCGACCAAATATGGCAAGAACAGTTATTCCAAGTCGGGCCGTTTTTCAGTGGATGAGGTGTTGATTGAGTCCACTAATCTGGTGGCTGACCATAGTTTGCTGCAGAGCATTGCTACGGCCACCAATGCCAAGTTCTTCCTGCCGCAGGATATGCAGCAGATTGAGCAGGAAATCAAAGCGAACGACAATATCAAGCCGATAGCCAATTACAGCAAGAAATACAATCTGTTGCTCAGCTCGTGGGTGTATTTCGCTTGTATTGTGCTGTTGTTGGCCGTGGAGTGGTTCTTGAGAAAATGGAATGGAGGAATTTAATATGCTGAAGATAAAACATATAGTGCTTTGGATGATGATTCTGCTGCTGTCATGTGGCATGGCGCAGGGTCAGAAAATCGCCTTGTTGAAATATCGTGGTGGTGGTGACTGGTACAGCAATCCTACTTCGTTGCCCAATTTGATTGCATTCTGTAACAAGAATCTGGGGACCTCCATCGACAAAGAACCGGCGACGGTGGAGGTGGGCAGTGCCGACATTTTCCAGTATCCTTTTATCCATATGACTGGTCATGGCAATGTGGTATTCAGCGATGATGAGGCTCAGAATCTCCGGGCTTATCTGATTTCAGGCGGTTTTCTGCACATTGATGACAATTATGGTCTGAATAATTTTATCCGGGCGCAGATGAAGGCGGTGTTTCCGGAGTTGGATTTTGTGGAATTACCGTATAATCACCCCATTTACCATCAGAAATATGATTTTCCGAGAGGCTTGCCGAAGATTCATGAACATGACGGCAAGCCCGCCCAGGGCTTTGGATTGATTTGGGAAGGACGACTGGTGTGCTTCTTCTCCTACGAGTGTGACTTGGGTGATGGCTGGGAGGATGCCATTGTGCACGGCGACAGCGAGGCCACTCGTACCAAAGCCTTGCAGATGGGTGCGAATATCATTCAATACGTGTTTACCCGTTAGTCAATGTAGCGTGCTTTCAGCACGCAGTGTCATTCGACGGTCGCTCTCACCCCACACTACGGCCTTCGGCCTATGTATGGGGTTAATAGGATAACGTGCTTTCAGCACGTGTGTCAGGATATGGCAAATGTCCCTATCGTAAAGAAAAATGAGTGAAATAACAAATAACGGTGACCTATAAGCCGGGTTCTGTAATCTTCTGTCATTTATCTAGGCATTGCGTTGCCGCAATGCTCCATCGACCTACCCTCCGGGATCGGGCGAGCCACCCTCAAGCCCCGGTTTATTTGGTTTTTCAACCCATGAGGTTTACCCCCGCCGAGTATCACTACTGGCGTCGTGAGCTCTTACCTCGCGTTTTCACCCTTACCTGATTGCTCAGGCGGTTGTTTTCTGTGGCCCTGTCTGTGACTCCTTGCGGAGTCCCTTCCTGTTAAGAAGCATGGTGCTCTGTGTTGCCCGGACTTTCCTCTCCCTCCCATGGGGAGGCAGCGACAGAACGGCCACCGTTATTTAATTGTTTGTCATATTTATAATTGTAGAGACGTTTCAGGAAACGTCTCTACATCAATTGTCTCTACGGATATTAGTAATTTAACATCACCGGCATAATCAGCATCAGCAGGTTCTCTTCTGCGGAGAATTCTTCTACTGGCAGAATCAACGCTGCGCGGTCGGGACGAGACATCTCAAGGCGGATTTCAGCGCCGTCCATGTTCTCCAGCATTTCGCGGAGGAACTTGGAATTGAAACCGATGTCCATCTTTTCGCCGCTATACAGACCGGCGATGCTTTCTTCGGCCTTGTTGGAGAAGTCGATATCCTCGGCAGTGATGTTGGTGCCTTCTTCCGACAGAGAAACACGAACTTGGAAGGTGGACTGGTTGGAATAGTTACCCACACGCTTGATAGAGCGCAGGAACTCTTCACGGTTAACCACCAAGGTGTTGGGATTCTCTTTCGGAATCACGTTCTCGTAGTTCGGATATTTGCCTTCTTTCAGCGAAGAAAACAGTTGCAGGTTTCCGAAGGAGAACTGGATATGGTTGTTGTCGGCTGAATATTCCACTTTCACAGGGGTATCCACACCCGACAAGATGGTCTTGAGGTGGGCGAGAGGTTTCTTTGACAAGATGAAGGAAGCCGGGTTCTCGCTGGTGTTCTTGGTGTTGCGGTAGCGGACCAGCTTATGGGCATCGGTGGCCACGAAGGTGATGCAGTCGCTATTGAGTTCGCAGAACACACCCATCATATTGGGTCTCAGTTCATCGTTGCCCGTGGCGAACAAGGTCTTGCTGATGGCACGCTGTAAAATAGCGGGTTCCATCTCGAAAGACTCAGCGTTCTGCATGACAGGCATCTGCGGGTATTCGTTGCCGGGGAAGCAGGGGGCTTCGTATTCACCGTTGGCGATGGTGTATTTCACTTCGTTGTTCTCTTCGTTGATGACGAAGACGATAGGATTCTCGCCCACTAATTTCAGTGTTTCCAGCATGATTTTGGAGGGCACTGCCACGCAGCACTCGCCTTCCACGTTGGTCAGTTCGATGACGGCGGTCATGGTGGAATCCAAGTCCGATGCGGTCAGCGTCAAGGTGTTGCCTTTGACGGTGAACAGGAAGTTGTCGAGGATAGCCATGGTGCTGTTGCTGCCCAGCACACCGCTGATGGCGCTTAAGTTTTTATACAGAACGTCTCTTGATACGATGAATTTCATAATATGTGATTTTAATTTTAATACTTCAGAATTGATATTTCAACCTGCAAAGATACAATTTTTTGTTGAATTGTTGAATTGTTGAGGTGTTTTTTTTAATTAAGAACTAATATTGGTGCAATAAATATTTGTGTTTTACTATTTCATTTTGTATGAGCGGCTCAAATTTCGGCCTCGAAGAGGTCAAATCTTAGTAACCCCACACTTACGTGCGGGGTTACTTAGATATCGTACCTTCGGTACTATATGGGATAAGTATTCTTTATCTCAACTGCTTGTACAAATCCCAATAGGTCTGTGCTTCTTCTTTCTTGCCGCGGCTTTCCAGACTCTTGGCTATCTTCTTGTACAGCTTGCGGTAGGCTCCTCTGTCGTCCAGACCGTCAGCTTTATAGATATTGATGAGCTGCTGTACGCCTGCATTGTCCAGCTGGTCGTGGTCGATAAGCTGGCTCAGTGCTTTTTCGGCGTTTTTGATATCATTTTGGCGGAGGTAGATGTTGCACATCAGATGGTAAGCACTCGTGAACTTGAAGTTGCAGTCGATGATGAACTTACAGGTTTCGATAGCCTTGTCCATTTCGCCTTTGGTCATGTAGTAATGAGCCAGGAAGTAGTTGGCGGTTTCATATTTGGGCATGAAAGTCAGTTCGTGGTCGATGTAAGTTTTAGCGCTATCCAGCTGGCCTTTCATCAAATAGCATTCAATGATATTGTTGAGGGCGGCCTCGTTGTAAGGATTAATAGCCAATGCTTCTTTGAAGCAGATGATGGCACTGTCCACTTGGTTTTTGGATTTATACTGATTGCCCAGCATGTCTACTTTGGACCGGCGTTTGAGGATGAGGCAGATGGGTTTGCCGTCCACGTCAATAGTTTTGATGCAATCGACAGGAGGGAAGGCTGTCGCATGTTTGATTTGTTCGGGAGCCATACCCGTGATGGTGAAGATGGCGTAGTCCCAGTCGTTGTTGCCTTTTTCGTACCAGCGGCAGAAGAGAGGTGCGAAGCGGGCAGTATCTTTGCGGAAGAAGTAATTGACGGAAGCAATGTGCCAGGTTGCCACTTTGATTTTGGAGCCGTCGGCATTAGGTTCGGCGTTGGCAATAATCCATTCGGAAGCCTCGCGGGTAGAGTGGTAGTAGTAGTCCAGCTCATAATTGCCATAAGCCTTGTCGATACCACCTTCCAGCTCGTTGAAATAGACGTATTCGTAGGGATGGTTGGCAATGATATGGCGGATGGGTCCAATCAGCAGGACCAGCAGCACGATTACGCTGGCAACATTCACGATAATCCCCTTTATAGAGACGCGATTAATCGCATCTCTACCGTTGTTTGAGTCTTTATCGTCCTTTGTCTCCTTTTGTCCACACGTTTCCATGCCAATCTTTTTCTCAATCCACTTCACCAGTGCATCGAATCCCCAGCCGGCGGCAGCGACCATTGGCGGATAGGCGAATAAGGCATGACGCCATCCTCCGTATACGTTGGCATGGGTATATACAATCCAGAACACGGGGAAGAAGAAGGTGAAAAACACAAAGAATGCCCAGAAACGGTCTTCTTTCTTGATCCAGCATAATACGAAGAACAATATCACACCGATGATCACGGCAATGGGGATGGTCATGAAAATGTATTTCGGTGTATAGTACCATGGCAACACATCCGACCATTGCAGTGAGCCTTCAAAGAGCTGGCGTATGGAGATATTGTATTGGGACATCTCGGTGAATATCTTCAGTGTGGTTTTAATCGGGGAGGACATGATATAGGGCCAAAGCGCTATGCAGATGCCAAAGGATACCAAGCCGATAGCGGCAACGAAGATAACGTATCGACCAATGGTTTTAAAACTGTTTTTGGACAGACTGGATTTCTTATTAAGAATGATGTGATATATGATAAGGAAGAATACCAGATAGGCGAAGAGGAGATAGCCGGCAAAACGTGACACAATGGCCAGCGCGGCGAAAATAGCCAATTTGACCGAGGTGGAGATTTTGGGATTCGGGTATTCTTTGACTAGGCAGAAAACATAATACAGGCCTGCCATCATCATGGAGGCATATATCAAGTCTTTGGGATTGTTAAAGGAGTGGCCTAAAAAACGTGGGGAGAGAAACAGCAGGATAATGGCAAACACTCCGGCACGCCATCCTCCCAATCTATAGGCAAGTAATCCGACAAACAGAATGCATATCCATCCGAACAGCGCATTGCATATATGACGTAGTTGGCTGTAATCTTCAATGTTAAACCACTTGACGATGGCATAGGTGAATTGGTCGAAGAAACCGCCATGCATACCCATATCATCGTTTTGCAAACAGGTAGTATCCTTGCCTCCTGTAGCGTAAAAGTTATAGATTTGTTCCGCATAGGGCCATTGGAATCCGTCTTCGTCACCACTGTTTCCCGCATCGGTACTCATGATCGGAAGAAGGAAGAAAAAAGCGATTATCAGAACTATAAAAGTCCAAAACCATGGGTTGGTCAAATTTTTTTTGAGAAATGCCTTCATTATAAATTGATTTTTTCGTTGATGATATATTCTGGGCGGTCTTTGGCTTCGTCAAAAAGATTTCCGATATATTCGCCTAAGATACCGATGGTCAGTAATTGTATTCCTCCGAAGAAAATGACGATAAATATGATGGAAGTCCAGCCCACGACAAATGATTCGGGGGAGATGATTTTCATAATCAGAATGACGATGGCATAGATGAGACCGATTAAAACAGAGGCTATTCCGGTCCAGATAGCCATTTTCAATGGTTTTTTTGAGAATGAGAGCAAGCCGGTGGAGGCGAATTTGAGCATTTTCTTCAGGGGATATTTGGTCTCGCCGGCGAAACGCTCTTTCCGCTCGTAATAGCAAGGAAGTTGTTTGTAGCCCATCCAGCTGATCAGACCGCGGATATATTTGTTCTTCTCATGGAGACGATTGAATTCATTGATGATTTTCCGGTCGATGAGACGGAAGTCACCGGTATCCACGGGAAATTGCACATCGGACATCTTATTGAGGGTGCGATAGAAATATTTGGCTGTCAGAAGTTTGAACTTGCTTTCGCCATCTCTTTTCTTGCGTACGCCATAAACCACGTTGGCATTTTCCTTTTGCTGGATGTCCAACATGTCAAGAATCACTTCTGGCGGATCCTGCAAATCGGCGTCAATGATAACCGCCAAGTCGCCATTGCAATTGTTGATGCCGGCGGTGACAGCACACTGGTGACCGAAATTTCTTGAGAAATTGATAATTTTGACCGCGGGGTCGGTTTGCGACAGTTGGTATAAAAGCGGGAAGGTCTGGTCGCGACTGCCATCGTTAATGAAAACGAGTTCATAGTCCATGCCAGTCTGTTTCATGACTTCCGAAAGACGTTTGTAGGTCTCATTGACAACAAGCTCTTCATTATAACAGGGGACGATTACAGATAATAGCATATGATGGGTTATTTTTTAAAAGTGAAATGTTTGACAAAAAGGAATTGGCTTACAGCAATGATAACCATAGAGATAAGTTTAGCGATTAAATCGTTGATGGAGCATACGGATATAAACAGGTATAACAGTCCCTCGCTTACGCAAATGGCGATGAGACTGATGGCATAGAAGGAGATGAAGCGTTTGACTGACTTGTCCTCCACCTTGAAATTGTAGTATTTGTTGAGAAAGAAACTGCTCACAATACCGCAGTGATAGCTGATGATGTTGGCAATGAGGTAATGCAGGCCGGTATAGCGCAGCAGAGTGAAAACACCGAAATCCACTCCTGTATTGATGACACCGATCACGCAATACAAGATAAAATTGCGGTATTTTTGGTATAGAGATTTCAGTGTTTGAAAAAAGGAGTTCATTTGGTATTGTTTTGCAGCCAGTTGTTGATTTTATGCCATTTCATAGATATTTCTTGAGTGGATGTGGCACCGGAACTAATGGAAATTTCGTTAATTATGCCACAGAAATGGCGGAGGGAGCCATTATTGCCGATAAACAGTTTGTTGGCAGATTTCTTGTAAGGAGTGGGGAATTGCACAGATGCGATCAAATTACTGTTATCAAAAGCGTAAATCATTTGTTCAGCACAGATTACCGTGAGATAATGCCATTGGTTTGATTTTAAGTGGATAGGGAACCCAAGGTTGCCAAGGTAAATATAATATTCATCGATTTTATTGGGAATGGAATTGAGGATAATGGAAAATCCGGAACTATCAGTGCCGTTGGAGCAAAGAATGGGATAGGTGTAGAATTGCAAGCTGTCCGGACGGAAAAGGATTTCCACGGTGAAGTTTGAGGGAATCTCAAGACTGTCTATACCTTCTTGGGAAAACTTGCATAAATTAGCATAATAATTGTCGGTTTTGAGGAATTTTTCATGCAGGATAGTTAATGATGTATTGGGGAAGAATTCATCGGTGGGAGAAGGTATGTTTCTTTTTTTCAGATGAGCGAAGATAACGGTTGTCGTATCGAAAAGACGGTCAACCACTTGATATTCGGAAGCCAGTGCGGTGCGGATGTCAGACAGATAGCTGTAATAGAAATTGTTTCCCAGAAATGCATCGAATGAGGAATCTGCAATGGTGGTCACATATCTCATGGCGTCGCTTTTATAGAACAAGTCCAAAACTCCCGGGTTAACAGCCGAGCGCATTCTTTTATCCTGCATGAACAAGCCTTGATATTTGTAAGAGCAGAGAAGAATAACTTTGTCGGACGCAATATCGCAGGAATCGATAAATTGGTTTACATTGTTGATGTATTTTTTCTCTTTGTTGTATGAGGGTTTCAGTTCTTTTTTGACAGTATGATTGGCCAGATCGCTGATTTTAGACGTGGATGCTCCGATGCTGACCACAGAAATGAGGAGGCAGGCTATACAGATATAAAAGAAGGGTGCCAGAATGTAGTTTTGGGTGCGTTTGTAGGTGGACAATAATTCATCTGATAACAAGGTGAGTTCAATAAGGCCAGGGAACAAACTTACTGAAAAGCCCCAATTATGACTTCTTCCTTGGAAGTAGGCGAAGAGACCGCAGCCCAAAATGGCGATAAAGAAAATAGCGGCGGCTTTTGGGGTGATGTCTTTTTTGAAAAGCCGGCTGATGGCATAGACCATTCCCAGCATATAGATAAGGATAAGCAGCATCCATGGGTGAAACAGGGACATTGGCAGCATAAAGTACCCCATTGTTCCAAAAACAGAGATTGTGGATGTGAGCAAACGGAAATTGGGGAGATGTCCGTATTGAATCAGTTGGATGAGAGCATAGGTGGAAAATGCAATGATTATTGCGGATAGCCATACCACGACATGATACACAATCTTTTTCCAATTGATTTTTTTCTCATCGTTGAAAAAGTCATAATAGCATAAGAACGCAAGCCAGGAGATATAAGATACCAAACCGAATTCAAAATTCCAGAGAATGCCAAAGGCCATTATTATACTTCCCAGATAATAAACAACTTGTTGCATTCTCTTCTTTTGTTTTTGAATAGCTATCAGGTAGAGTGAAACATTCAGAAGTAATACGGCAACGGTAGTGGTACGTATGGGGAATATGGAGAAGATGGAGTCGAAGTTCATCACTAATCGATTCAGAAGGTATGGGAAATACAAGCAGGAACCGAATCCGAGCAACGCAAGGAGCTTGTCATGAACGGTAGTGTATAAAAACAGTAAAGTGGACAAGAAAACAAAAACGACCAACAAGCTCATGATAAAAGTGAAGTGGGAAACCGAAAGTCCAAAGATGTTGAACAAAGGTTGGATAAAATGAGGATATAAGCCGTAAGTGTTGGTGAAATCGTTCACAAACAGCTGGCTGCCCGCATTAACTTGGGTGACTGAATAATATACAGCGTTGAAGTCATATTGATTTTCCCAGTTTAAGGGTAAATCAAAATGCATCATACTGAATATCTGGATGAGAATAATTCCTGCGAAAATAAAAAGAATCAAAGAGGATACTATCTTATAAACTTTAGAGCCGACGTTCTGAAGGACTTTGACGACAAACAAATAGAACAAAAGCAGGAGGGATACCCATAGTAGCAGGTACTGAGCCAAATGAGTTTCCAAAAAGGTGTCTTTAAAGAAGAAATCGAAATTGGTGACGGCCAGCCTGTCTCTTTCATTGTACAGGGTCTTTACTGTTTCATAATAAAATGGGTTTTGTTGTGCGAAAACATAATAAGTGAGGAAAGCGATTCCTGCTGTTGCCAAGAAAACCAATGAATAGGCAAGACCTTTGTTTTGTGTCAATTTGGAAAAGAAAGGCTTGGTGGAAAGGAAGTAGAAAAAGAGTAAGCTGGTGGGTATGATGAGTAACCCCAAACGGTATAGCAACGCCTCGACTGGTTCGGGTTTGAAGTCGATGACGATACATTTTTCCAGTGCGGCTTGCACGATGCTTGAGGTGTCGGGGTGGTATATTTTGGTAATCAGAAAGCCCAGCGAACCGAACAATAAGATTGTGCATACGATGCAAAAGGACCATTGCACTATGCTGGCAATGAGATTTTCGTTAGCAAGTTTTCGTTCAGTGGACAACTGTGTTCCTATAGAAACGGGATTCGTTTTAGCTTGTTTTTGTGCTACGTTTTTTTTCATGATAGCGTTGTATCGTTGTGAGTTTTTTTGTTTTATGAAATGTTTTTTTACGATGTGAGAATTATCAGCAAAGATACAGATTTTAAGCAAAAAAAAATACTTTTTTTTCGCTTTCAAAACTTAGAGATTATGAGATCTTATTATTTTCACTGGAATCTTCGGATTCAAAATTGATACGCTCTTTTTCAATAACCAGTGGACGTTTTCGTACCTGAGTGTGGATTGCACCGATATATTCACCAATGATGCCGATAAATATCAGCTGGATGGCTGAGAAAAAGAATAGTCCTATGACCAAAGGAGCAGTGCCTACGATGAAATCGTCCCAATACAGCAGTTTGTATATAAAATACACCACAGCAACAATTAAACTGGCGATAGCCACTCCAAAGCCAATAAAACAGGCCAATCGCAATGGCAGCTTGGAATGATTGACAAAGCCCTGCATGGCTTGGTCGTAAAGGGTGTAGAAATTGTTTTTGGTATGTCCGTGTTCGCGTTTGGGTTGAGTGTAATAAACTTCCCCTAAATCACCTCCAAATTCTGCAACAAAACCTCGAAAATATGGATAGGGGTCATCGTTTTTGCGAACAATATCCATAAAAGACTTGTCATATAATCCGAATCCTGTATAATTGGTGATATGCCTTGTCTCAGACATTTTCATCAATGTCTTGTAAAACATTTTACGTATGGAATACATAATCGGATTTTCTTTGCTGTGATTTTTAACCCCCACAACAACTTTATGACCAGCTTCCCATTGCTCAAGAAAAGCGGGAATTAATTCTGGTGGATCCTGCAAATCCGCGACCATAAATATCACGGCATCTCCATAGCATTGCTTAAGTCCGTATATAGGAGAGCGGACAGGTCCGAAATTCATAGCATTTATGATGACCTTGACATTTTTATCTTTAGCCGCAATCCCACGCAATAGTTCTACGGTCTTATCAAAAGATGCGTTGTCAATAAAAATATGCTCATACGTGTATTTGTCTTTGAGTAAGTCGAACTGTGCCTTGACCCTCTCATAAATTTCCACTATGTTCTCTTCCTCATTGAAACAGGGGGTAAATATGCTGATCTTTTTCATCCTTATTACATTTAAACTCCAAAAATTATTTCCTATTCAATGCGTTCAGAATATTATCTACAATGTTTTCACAAGTGATACCGTATTCTTTCAATACCGCAGTAACGTTATAGCCATCCAAAAATTCTTTTTTCAAACCATAATTCAAAACTTTCATGTTTGTCCTTCCATAAAAGCCGGCAATTTTTTGACCGAAACCTCCATCGAGAATACTATCCTCTAACGTTACTACCACACTGTGATTTTGTTGCAATGTATTCAGTAGATTTTCGTCCAATCCTGAGGCGTAACGAGGATTGATAAGAGTGGGTTTCAGACCGGAAAAGTTTTTCAGGTGTTCTACAACCTCTTCCCCTATTTGGAAGAAATCCCCTAAAGCCAACACTGCCACTTTTTCACCTTCTTGTACCACATGAAACTTGTTCAGGTCTGAATAATTTTTTTCAACGGGTTCATTTGCATGAACCACCTTTCCTCTGGGAATACGAATAACAACAGGAAAATCATTCTGCTCAATACTCCAATCAAGCATGGCAAAATACTCCTCACAATTGGTTGGGCACAAGAATACCAGATTGGGGATATTGGAAAAAAGTGCCATATCAAACCATCCAAGATGGGTCACATCATTTCCGGCCCATACAGACCCATTGCGAATCAAGATAGTCACTGGACATTTGTTGATACATATATCTTGAGCAATTTGATCGTAGGCTCTTTGAAAAAATGTGGAAAACGTTGCCACAATGGGTTTTCCGCCATTCTTTGCGATGCCTGCCGCCATTGAGAGCATGTGCTGCTCACATATATCGACATCCATGAACTGCTTGCCGGCTTCATCGCGATGAGCTTTGTCAAAAGCAATAGTTGCAGGCACTGCGGCACATAAGGCTATCACTGTGGGATCCTTCTTCATTTTATCCAAAAGATACTCAGCGACCAGGTTGTCATAATTTTCCCCTGTCATTGGCTTGCGTTTTTCCCCAGTCTCTTTTATGAAAGGAGGAAACCAATGCCAATCTTCTCTGGATTTTTCCGCCGGTTGATAGCCTTTCCCTTTTTGTGTATGGATGTGAACCACTATAGGGTGGTCAGTATCTTTCACCTTTTGGAGCACCCGTATCATCGCACCTACGTCATTGCCATCTTCTTCATAAATATAGTCATATCCGAAGGCCTTGAAAATATTGTTACTGCACGTACCTTTACTGTTTCGAAGGTCTTGAAGATGCTTGTACAATCCTCCATTTACATCAGAGATTGCCATGTTATTATCATTCAGCAGTACAATGAGATTGGATTCCAATCTTGCTCCGCAACTCAATCCTTCAAAAGCCTCTCCGCCACTGAGAGAACCATCGCCAATAATAGCCACCACATTTTCAGTATGCCCTTTCAGGTCTCTGGCTTTTGCCAAACCACAAGCCAAACTGACAGATGTCGAAGTGTGTCCTACTGTGAACAAGTCATGTTCACTTTCCAAGGGTTCCGTATATCCTGTCACCTCACCATAGTGATCTGGCTTGAGGAATGCATCTTTTCTGCCAGTAAGTATTTTATGTGTATAGCTCTGGTGCGATACATCAAAAACAAATTTATCCACAGGGGAGTTGAAAACATAATGCAATGCGATGGTAGCCTCCACAAAACCGAAGTTCGGTCCGAAGTGTCCACCACAATTGCTCATTTTATCTAACAGAGCCTCGCGGATTTCAGATGCCAGAATATTCAGATCTTTGATTTTTAATGATTTGATATCCTGTGGGCCGTTTATATTTTCAAGGAACATGTTTCTATGATATATATGTTTTTAATGTCTTTTCAATTCCTTCTCTCAAACTATAATTCACATTCCAGCCTAAAGCTTTTAATTTCTTGTTATCAAGCAAAAAACCAGGTCTTCTTTCATTCGCTGTTTCCCGAAACGATACTTTTATTTTCACATTGTCCAACAAATTATTGGCTGATTCCGCAATCGTTGTCGCTATTTCATCAATAGCTGCGAAGTTGTCGCCATCGCCTCCAGACGAAATGTTATAGGATTCCCCTGCATTTCCTTTCTCACATATACAGAGAAGTCCATCAACAGCATCTTCAACAAATATATTATCTCTCCGGGGCGCACAATTACTATTCAAGACCAAATTATCTCCTCGAAGCGATTTGTTTACGAACTCATAAAAAGCAGTGTCGGGTGCCAATTTGCTATAGCCATATAAGTAGCTGAAACGGGCAATTATAACTTCCACACCATATTGTTTGAAATATGATTTCGCAATTACTTCTGACATGCGTTTGGATTCGGAATATGGTGCATTGGCTGCATCAAGTGAATCTGCGAGAGAAGTCTCAGATTCAGAGACTGTACAGTCGGCATTCATTGGATTTGCATAAACAGTCGCTGATGAAAACACAATCATTTTCCCCGCATGTCCTCCTTCCTTTCTGTTTTTAAGGTATTCCAGACAATGAATTGTCCCCATGATATTGGGAGTAATCACACTTACCGGATAATTACGGATGACTTCACCTGAGATAGGGCCGGCTGCGTGGAAAATGTAATCAAAGTCATTCTCAAATTCAGGCATTTTTTCTGCCACGTCACCCTCCATTAAGATCAAAGTGCCATCATTTTTATAATCCTTGAACGCATCCTGCAATTTCTGCATATTTCTCCCAAGTGCTATAATTGTGCAATTAGTTACCTCCAATAATTTTTTCACGAGGTGGCTTCCGATGAGTCCTGTCGCTCCAGTGATGAGTATGGTTTTTCCAGCAAAGATATTCATGGTATTATAAACGATTGAGATATTCATATTTTTCTTTTGGAAGAGCAGGACGCAAATCTTGGCATGATGTTCCTTTTGGAAGAGAGGGAGATAGCCCAATTGTATCCTCTACGGATAACTCTATTAATGCGGGATGTTTTATGGTGGCTAATTCAATTGTCTCGTCCATTTCCCAGTAGTGTATGCCGTAAACATCTGCAATTCCACGCCATGACGGGGAGCAGAAACCGCTTTCTTTGGTAGTGTGCAAAAACCGGCCAAATGGTACTTGTCGGTCTTTAATCATTCCGGAAACGGCGTTATTTACCAAGATTATAACAATGGGCAGGTGATGTTGCGAAATATATTGCAATTCTTGAATATTCATTTGTAAGCCCTGGTCTCCCACAAAACACAAAACAGGCTTTCCAGTAGCATAATATACGCCGATAGCTTTCGCTATACTACAACCTAAAGAGCCAAATGACTTGGTATAAAGTGTCCTGTGAGTGTCTTTGGAATATACACTGGCTCTTGACACCCAAAACTCATTGTTTCCAACGTCATTTACCACGGTCCAGTCCCGAGGCGCAATTGATAGACATTGCGCAATTGCCCGGACAGCCTCATTCATATCAACTTCGCAAAGTTCTTTTCTCAGGATATTGCAGACCTTTAGCCATTCTGTATGTTGTCCATAGTCCAGTTGTTCATTTGTCAAACATTTTAGTACACGGGAAAGATCTGCTTGAAAAAAAACAGAGTTGGGTATTTCTCGCTGGAATTCACCCTTGTCTATCTCTATCCGAATCAGATGAGCATGAGTGAATATTTCACTGAAAGATTTAGAAGATGTAGGGAAATGTAACCTGTTGCCTAAAGATATGATCAGGTCTGCTTTGGATATAATAAAATTAGCGCATCTCATCCCATGACTTCCAAGATACCCAAAATAATGCTCTTCGCCACCTACGGTGTCATGGGAAAAGCGGCTGGAGATGATGGGAATTTGTGACAGCTTCGCAAATTCATGAAGCAGTTCTTTTGCCTCTGCCTGGTTGACACCATCTCCGACCAAAATAACTGGACGAGAGGCATTGAGAATGGATGCGACTATTTCCTTCTTTATTGCCTCGTAATCTGCATTATCGTCTTTGCAATCGTTATTTTTTTTATTGACAGGAATTTCTTGATTCAAAAGATTTGCTGCCACATCCAGTAGTACTGGTCCTTTTCTGCCTTCAAGAGCTGTGTCGCACAATCTTTCAAAGTCATCAACGAGTGTTTCTGCGTCATCAACCCTCAATGCCAGTTTTGTGATATTGCTGACCATGTTGCAGGAATCTATTTCTTGATTGTCCATGACTCTCATGCCTTCTGGGGGACAAGACGCTGTGTGTGCTGTGATAAATAACACAGGAATAGAATCGCAGTATGCGTCAGCAATAGGTGTGATCAGATTGGTGAAGCCAGGGCCTCTTGTGGCATATGCCACACCAAGTTTTCCAGATGATTGCGCATACCCACATGCGGCAAAGCCGGCTGATTGCTCGTGGTAGGAAAGATGAGGCATAATTTCTTCTCTTCTGTTGTCCATCTCGTATATCAGACTTAGAATTACCCCACCAGGTATACCAAAAGCATCGGTCACCCTTCTACGTATCAAACTGTCAACAATATATTGCGCTCCTGTCATTTTTATCTGATTGTTTGCATCAAATATTCCAAATTTTCTTTTGTATATCGATGTCTCATGTTATCTGGCATCTTCCTTAGTATTCTACTCATATCTTTAAAAGACATGTGGTATTTGTTCCGCATCATAATGGAATATTTATAGGCTGTTTTATAAATTGCGGGTAGTAGCCGTGTGACAGAATATCCCCAAAGGTTAGGAGGAATCATTTCATTATCCAAGATATCACAAATATCCAGGATCATTTCATAATTATAAAATTTCCCATAATACTCATTCAAATATGGCACAATTAATTCTGTCTGAAGATTGCCTGCACCTTGTCCCATTCCGATAGCGCAAGCATCTATCAACAAATGCCGATCTGTATCTATATTGAGAAAACTTATGACATTTGAGTATGCAAGATTCATATTGTTATGCGCATGGAACCCAATTCTTATGGTTTTATCAAGTTTTTCATCATAATACGCAAAAAGCCGTTGTATGTCTTTATGTTGCATATATCCGTAGCTGTCAACAAAATAGCATGCATACGCACCCATGTCGTTGGCCATGCCTGTCACTAAATCCAATTCTTCATCACTATATCGCATGGTCAGCATGGGCTGTACAAACACCTGATACCCTTTTTTTGCCAAGGCAGCGCAATAGTCTAAGGATTTCCTTAGCTCAGAGTATCTTAGAATTACACGTACGCCTTTTACTAGTCCAGAGTTCCATTCGGGAATTTTGTCCACATCGGTATCAGGTCCAATGTAGAGACCTATGTACAGAGTTTTAGGGTTTCTTTGGCAGGGTATATATTGAGAAAGTTCTTCGATGTTTTGATAAATGGCAAATCGGCTTTTGTTATCAATGGAGGGCCCCATTGCGCCTAATTCAATAATGTCAATGTCAGATTGTTCCAATAGGTTAATAATACTATGCTTGATCTCCTCTGAAAAAAACTTTTCAGACAGACCATTATTCGACAGGTCATCCAAACCCTGTCCTCCGTCCCGAAGAGTTGCATCAAGTAAACTTACTTTTTTACCCATTGAAAACTATATCAAATTTCATCATCTGTTCTGTCATCAGTTCCAATATTGACGCGGTGCCTTTTTGGTAGTACATTTTGTACCATTCTAATGTCATTTCCAGAGCTTGTCGTGCATTGAGTTGAGGCTTCCATCCTAATACTTTTCCTGCTTTGCAGATATCCAAAGACAGTAGTCCCGCTTCGTGAGGTTGATTGGTGAGTTGCGGAAATACGAATGTTCCGCTGCCCCATATTTCGGTAGCCATTTTTGTCATCTCTTCTACGGTCAAGGTGTCGGTAGGGTAGGGGCCGAAGTTAAACCCTTCGGCATAGCGAATGGGGTCTTCCATGAGTTTTTGTGCTAACAGGATATAGCCTGAAAGCGGTTCCAGCACATGCTGCCATGGGCGGACAGCCTTGGGGTTGCGGATTGGAATGGCCTTGTTTTTGGACAAAGCCCTTACGATATCGGGAACCAAACGGTCGGCTGCCCAGTCGCCACCGCCGATGACATTGCCGGCGCGGGCAGAAGCAATGGCTTTATGGTGCTGTTCGTAGTCCTTGGGGTTAAAAAAGGACTTACGGTAGGAGTCGATGACCAACTCAGCGCAGGCTTTGCTTGCACTGTATGGGTCGTAGCCACCGAGACGGTCGTCTTCCTTGTAGGCCTGTCCAGTTTCGTTGTTCTGATACACTTTGTCGGTGGTAATCATCACGCCCACGCAGGGTTTATCTAGCATCCGAATGCCATCCAACACATTGGCGGTGCCGATGGCGTTGACCTCAAAGGTCTCGGCAGGAATCTGGTAGGAGGTTCTAACAATGGGTTGCGCTGCCAAATGGAACACCACATCGGGTTGGCAATTTATCATTGTTTGGTGTAGTAGTTTGGTGTCACGCAAATCTCCAATGACAGAATGGCAGAGCGTCTCTCCGTGAATTACTTCAAAGAGACTTGGGTTGGTGTTTGGTGACAAGGAATAGCCTGTTACTTCTGCTCCCATCTGGTGAAGCATCAAGGTTAACCAAGCACCCTTGAAGCCCGTGTGCCCTGTCAAGAAAACCTTTTTGTTTTTTAATACGTTGTCAATCACAATGTATAATCCTAACTATTAATTATTAACTGTTAATTGTTCCATATCTTCCATGGAGCCTTGTTGGATGCCCACAATTCTTCAAGGTGCATTTTGTCGCGCTGGGTGTCCATGCAGTGCCAGAATCCGTCATGTTTATATGCTTTCAGCTCTCCGAGTTTGGCCATGGATTCAAGGGGTTTTCTCTCAAAAACGGTAGTGTCGTCATCAATGTATTGGAAAATTTCGGGTTGAAAGACCATGAATCCTCCATTAATAACGCTACCGTCGGAGTCGGATTTTTCGCGGAAGGCCTTGATGGTGTCAGTGTCGTCCATTTCAATAACGCCAAAACGTTGTCCCACGTTCACAGTTGTGATGGTGGCGATTTTCCCGTGATTTTGATGGAATTTTACCAGATTGGCAATGTTAATGTTTGCCACGCCATCACCATAGGTGAGCATGAAGGGCTCGTTGCCCACGTATTTCTGGATGCGTTTCACACGTCCACCGGTCATGGTGTTCAGACCGGTGTCCACTAAAGTCACTTTCCAGGGCTCAACTGCCGAGGTGTTCAGCACAGTCAACTTGTTGTCGGCGGTGAAGTCGAACATAATGTCGCTGTTGTGCAAGTAGTAGTCTGCAAACCACTCTTTGATGACGTAATGCTTGTAGCCGCAGCAAATGATGAAATCGTTGTACCCATAATGGGAGTATATTTTCATGATGTGCCACAGGATAGGTTTCTCACCAATCTCAATCATCGGCTTGGGTTTGAGGTGACTTTCCTCGCTGATGCGAGTTCCATATCCACCTGCCAAAATAACGACTTTCATAGTTTTATTCTAAATTAGTTTAATCTGCAAAGATACAAAAAAAAATTATACCAAATCCCGATATTCTGCTCCGATGAGCTTGATGAGGTCGTCGGGGGCGAGGTGCACTTGGTAACCGACCTTGCCGGCACTGAAATAGATCTTGTCGCAGAGGGTGGCACTCTCCTCCACAAAAGTGGGAAAGGGCTTTTTCATGCCGATAGGGGAGCAACCGCCATGGATATAGCCCGTGAGCGGCAGGAGGTCTTTCTGCTTGATCATGGCGATGTTCTTGACACCGGCAGCGGTGGCGGCTTTCTTGAGGTCTAAGGTGCAGCAGACGGGAATGACAAAAACATAGTGGTCGCCTGTGTTGGCTACCGTCACCAGGGTTTTAAAAACAGATTCTGGGGCTTCGTTCAGCAGTCGGGCGATGGTCTCGCCGTCGGTCATTGTGTTGTCGTATTCGTGAGCGGTGAATTCTATTCCCTGTTGGGTCAAAATCCGCATTACATTGGTTTTTTCCATGATTTTTTATACTTTTTTATAGGCTGTGTGGTTTTAGTGGTTAACCACGGGCCTATGGTGCTATTTTTGTCTTTTCAACCACAATTCAAGGAATTTGTCATAAAATGATAATCATAAAATGACAATTTTCGGACGCATTTGATTCGTCCCTACATTTTGAATTCTGAATTTTGAATTCTGAATTCTAATCATCTGTCCCCTGTAACCTATCCCCTGTAACCTCTATTCCTTTTCCAGTTCCCGATGTTTGGCGTAGTTGCGCCATTTCTCGATGACTGCGGCAAAGTCTTCCGGCAGTTCGGAGTCGAACAGCATGTATTTTCCGGTGCTGGGGTGTACAATGCCTAAGGATTTGGCATGTAATGCCTGTCGCGGCATCAAGCGGAAGCAGTTGTCAATGAATTGCTTGTATTTGCTGAAGGTGGTGCCTTTCAGAATCTGGTCGCCACCGTAGGTCTCGTCGTTGAACAAGGGGTGGCCGATGTATTTCATGTGTACCCTGATTTGGTGGGTGCGGCCAGTCTCCAACTGGCACTCCACCAAGGTGACGTAGCCGAAGCGTTCAATCACCTTCCAGTGGGTGACGGCGTGTTTGCCTTGGTCGCTGCCTTCGGGGAAGACTGTCATCACCAGGCGGTCTTTGGGGTTGCGTCCCACATTGCCCACAATGGTACCTTCGTCTTCCTTAAAATCGCCCCATACCAGCGCCCAGTATTTGCGTTCCAGGTCGTGGTTGAAGAAGCGCTTGGCCAAGGTCATCTGCGCCAGTTCATTCTTGGCCACGATCATGATGCCGGAGGTGTTTTTGTCGATGCGGTGCACCAGCATAGGCCGCTGGTCGTTGCCGTCCTTGTCTTTCTTGCCTAAAAACCGGAAAGTAAGCGCATTCACCAGAGTGCCTGTGTAGTTGCCGTAGGCGGGATGCACCACCAAACCCGGTTGTTTGTTGATGATGATGAAGTCGTCGTCCTCGTAGGGCACATTGAGTGGAATGTCTTCGGGGATGATTTCGATATCGCGCAGCGGCTGCGGCATCAGGATAGAGATGACATCCAGCGGGTGAACGCGGTAATTCTGCTTTTCGGGCTTGCCATTCACCACAATGCAATTGGCTTTGGCCGCCTGCTGTATCTTGTTGCGCGAGGTGTTGGGGATGAGGTTCATCAGGTACTTGTCGATGCGCAGCATCTCGGTGCCCTTATCCACCACAAACCTAAAATGCTCGTATAGTTCCTCTTTTTCCTCAATATTGGAATTTTCCTGCGTCATA
The DNA here is from genome assembly GCA_017964255.1 of Bacteroidales bacterium. Classification (GTDB taxonomy): domain Bacteria; phylum Bacteroidota; class Bacteroidia; order Bacteroidales; family WCHB1-69; genus RUG11690. The sequence continues at coordinate 37,510 of JAGCSI010000118.1, forward strand.
ATCACGGTTTTTTTTCGTCAAGGCGTGGAGACGTCAAGGCGTGGAGACGACCCTATCTTCCGCACAACTTGCACACCGTCTTCTTCACTTCGGCGTTGTCGAACACGCAGATGGGCAGCTTGTCGAATAGACCGCACAGGCGGGCTCCGTCGCGCTCCGCAGCCATCTTGACGGCCTTGGTGAAGAAGCTGCTCATGTAGGTTTCCTCGCGATGGGCGGCGATGCTCACGTAGGAGAAGAGAAAGTCGTTGGAGATGCTGGGGTCGGAGAGGAAGGGCTCCATGATGCTCATGGCGTACATGTAGTCGTAATTTTTCACGAAGTAAGAGGCCAGTTTATAGGCATTCTGCCAGCTTTCCAGCTTCTTGTTGGTGATGCTTTTGATTTTGTCGAAAGTGGCATTGTAAAGCACGGTGCCTTCCGATGTGGGCGGATTGGCATTGATGTATTCGATAATTTTGAACTGATACTCGAGGTTAAGATTGTTGACATCCTCTTTGGGCAGTACGGGAAGGGTGTACAGCTTATCAATTTCAGCCTGGGTTTTGGCAATCTCGGCTATGGAGTTGATGGAGGTATGGAAAACCTTGCCGACAGCCACATTGTACATCACAATAGGATTGGCTGGGTCGTAGGTCAGGTTTTTGTTCATACCGTTGACAATTTTGTCATTCAGCTGCGAAGCCAGGTAATATTGCATGTACAGTTTGTTGTTGGTCAATTGCTGGAATTTCTTGTCTGCGGGAATCTCCAGCTGGTTGACTGCGCCGATGCCATATTCGCCAGCTTCCACTTTCTTGATCATGAAATTCTGGATGGCAGTGGCCAAGCTATAGTTTTTTTCTTCCATGGCCTTGTTGAATTTCCAGGCGGTGAAGTTCTCGGCCTCGGCGTCAGTGCCGGCTTTATACACCACATGGAACACTAATTTGACAAATCTGTGTTTGGAAAGATACTCGTCTTCCAGTTCCTTGGCGATGGCGTTGTTGTTGGCTTTCAGGTTTTTAATGGCCTCGGCTTTGGTGTACAGTGTAAGGTCGTAGTGTTCAGTGCTGTTGTTCACGTCACGTTTGAAGTCTTCCCAACCGTCGTCGTAGGTGATGGTGGTGGTGACACCGGGATACATCTGTGCCAGCACTTTCTGCATGCTTGTGGCGCGTTTCTTCTGGTTGTTGATTTGGGTTTGGTCAGTACTGTAATTCAGTGAGTTCTGGGCGATGATATCAATGCTCTTGATAGTGTATGATGGAGCGTCGATGGCCTGTATGCTGGAGTCGATGTCGGCTTGGGTATAAGCCAACTGGGTGAGGGCAAAGGGGAATTTCAGTTCGTGAGTGCCTTCTTCCGCGGCAGCTACCCATTCGCCTTTACTCTTCATGCTGGCATAATCGGGTTTATAGTTGATTTTGGCCTGATAAGCGGCTTTCTTGCATTCAATAGCCTTTTTGATGATGGTGCGGCAAGCGTATTTGTCTTCTTTCAACACGATGATATTCACATCAAATTCGGCATCGCTCTCAATGGTTTCCGGCACAGTGGCGATTTTGGCATACAACTTGCTGGATTTTTTGTCTTTGATGGTATTGCCTTCCAGAATTGTCTCGAATAAGATGGGTTTACTGGTGAAACCGCGATTGATTCGGTCATTGTCAATGACGGGCTTTTCGCAGTCGTACTGACTGTGCTGTACGAAATCCAGCACGATGGCATCGCCTTCTTTGCCAATGAGTTTCTTCAGGTATTTGTGGTCTCCACAGTTGATAAATACTTCATTGTCTTTTACTTGTATGTATTCTGACAAAGCTTCGAGGTTTTTGTCGGCACTGCATTTGGCGCAAACTTTTTCATCGGCGTAGGTCATGCCCGATTTGCCCTTGCTGAAAGGCACGTCCTTTTCCATGGGGTCGGGTTTGTTGGGGTTGAAAGTCAGGTCGTTGCCAATAATGAAAGAAGTGTACATGCTCTTCATATACTCGTCGGTCTCGAAGCCCATGCCGATGTAAGTGTATTGTTTGTCCAGCAGCTGTTTGGCCGTTTTGATGTTTTTCAGAAGGGGGCGTATGAGTTCGAGGCAGAGGTCGTAGTAACTGTATTCTTGGGTGCCCAAAGTGGCTTTTGCCTTGGAAACCAACTCGATAGCGTGGTAGGTGAGACCATATTTTTTCAGACGGAAGAAGGTTGTACGGTAGGGCGGTTCGTTCAGTACGCCTTTTTCGTCTTTCTGAGCCTGGTAGTCCGCTTGCATCTGTGCGCAATCATCCATATCCTTGTCCGATTTCAGGGGGTCAAGGAAGAAATATTCCTCGCGGGCAAGGTTAATCATGTCGAGCATGCAGTTATACAGGACGTTGCTCTTGTAATTGCCAGGGTTGAAATTTCTGGTGTACTCGGTCTTGGCTTTCAATTTCTCAGGATTGAAGTCCATATACGGATTCTCCGTTTGTCCGAAGGATAAATTGCTGATTGACAATAAGAAAACAATCAGGACGAAGGCGTATTTTTTTATCATGACGAATAGATTTTATGGCACAATAATGAATATGCAATAATACAAAAAAAAAGCGACCGAAAGGTCGCTTTTTTTATAAAATTTGTTTATAGACCAGATTAGGCACCCAGTTGCAGGCGGTAGAAACCGGTGCAAACGAGTTTGCTGTCAATCTGTTTCATGAAGTCAGCCACGGTCAGTTTGCTGTCCATGATATATTCCTGACCCATGAGGGTGTTTTCTTTCAGGAACTTGTTCAGACGGCCCTGAGCGATGTTGTTGACCATGTTGTCCTGAATGGTTTTGGCTTTTTCCTCAGCGGCGCGAACTTTGATTTCGCGAGCTTTGTTAGCTTCTTCTTCAGTCAACCAACCCTTGGTGATGTTGGAAGCGATATGATCGTCTGAATCCACCAAGTTGGGGTTGATACCAGCTTTCTTCAGTTCAACTTCAACAGCTTTCTGGATGAGTTCAGCCACGGTTTTTTCTTTGGCGATAGCCAATTCGTGGTCTTTCACATCCTGAGCGATGCTGTCGCCATCCACAGCCATGGGGTTCATAGCAGCGATCTGCATAGCGATGTGGTGACCAGCTTCAGCTACATTGTCACCAGCGATGTTGAAACCGGCGATGGTAGCCAGACGGTTGCCATTGTGGTTGTAGTAAGCCACGCAAGGAGCCTCGATGGTGTTGTAGGCGGGCAGCTCAATCTTTTCACCGGTCTTGCCAGTCATGTCGAGCAGCATTTCGGAAACCTTGCGGCCTTCGATAGACAGTTCCATCAGTTCGTCTCTGGTCTTCACGTTAGCGGCCATGGCGTTATCCAGGATTTTCTCAGCGAAAGCGACGAAGTCGGCGTTCTTGCCCACGAAGTCGGTCTCGCAGCTCACCACGATAACAGCACCGAAAGTATGGTCGGCGTTAGTCTTGGCGATGGCGCGGCCTTCGTTAGAAGCGCGGTCAGCACGTTTGGCGGCCACTTTCTGACCTTTCTTTCTCAGAATGTCAATAGCCTGTTCGAAATCACCGTTAGCTTCTACAAGAGCGTTCTTGCAGTCCATCATACCGGCGCCTGTTTCTTGTCTGAGTTTATTTACATCAGCAGCTGTAATAGCCATAATATCAATATTTTAAATGTTAATACTTAATTATGCTTTGGCAACGGGGTTTTTCTTCGCCGTTGTTCTTTTTCTTTTGGGCTTGTCATCGTCGGAACCGTCTTCTTCCTCAACACCTTTCACCTTTTTCACAACGGGTTTGTCGTCGTTCTGGGCGGTTTCTTCTTCGTCATCGTCATTAGCCTCAGTTCTTCTTACATCTTCTTCTTCCTCTTCAACGTCGATGTTGTCTTTGTCCATCTTTCTCTCGTTCAGACCTTCGGCGATAGCGTCGCAGATAGCCTGTACGATGATAGCGATAGATTTGGAGGCGTCGTCGTTAGCGGGGATGGGGAAGTCGATGAGGTTGGGGTTAGAGTTGGTATCAACGATAGCGAAAGTGTTGATGTTCAAGCGGCGGGCTTCAGCCACGGCGATGTGTTCTTTGAGCACGTCAACGATGAAGACAGCTGCGGGCAGGCGGGACAGGTCGGCGATAGAACCCAAGTTCTTTTCCAGTTTAGCTCTCTCACGCTGGATTTGCAGTTTCTCGCGTTTTGAGATATTGGCGAACTGGGGGCTGGCCATCAGTTTGTCGATGTCACCCATTTTTTTCACGGCCTTGCGGATGGTGAAGAAGTTGGTGAGCATACCACCAGGCCAACGTTCAGTGACGTAAGGCATATTCACGCCT
>JAGCSI010000119.1 GCA_017964255.1 Bacteroidales bacterium
GTGTATTCATCAGAAAGCAAGAAAGACGCAGACTTTGAGAAAGCCTGCCAGCTTACAGCAGAGTTCGCAAAGAAGGAGGGCCGTCAGCCCCGTATCATGATTGCCAAGATGGGTCAGGACGGTCACGACCGCGGCGCCAAGGTTGTAGCCACCGGTTACGCCGACTGCGGTTTCGACGTCGATATGGGTCCGCTCTTCCAGACTCCGGCCGAATCGGCCCGCGAGGCAGTCGAGAACGATGTCCACGTATTGGGCGTCTCATCACTTGCCGCCGGTCACAAGACCCTGGTTCCGCAGGTAATCGAGGAACTCAAGAAACTGGGCCGCGAGGATATCATGGTAGTTGTAGGCGGTGTAATTCCCGCCCAGGACTACGACTTCCTCTACAAGGCAGGCGCCGCCGCCATCTTCGGCCCCGGCACCAGCGTTGCCAAAGCCGCCGTGCAAGTTATGGAATTGCTCCTGGCGGAGTAATTCCAATTGAAAATTGACAATTGAGAATTGAGAATTGCCATCCGGGCGGTTCTCAATTCTTTTTTATGGCCATACCTCTCACCAGAAGCCATATAATCCACATTTCCTGCAAGTATGGCATCAAAAAGCCCCTTTTTCCCCGTTTTTCCGGCCATACTTGCAAAAAATCGCCCCCACAACCATTCTATTCCAATGTATGGCACTCCAAATGCAACAGTTTTGCAACGCCCTATCCTTGTATGTAGTTAGCTTCAAACGTAGTTTTGCCAACAAAATAACAGACAACATGAAGAGAGCTTGCTTATTTCTGGTTTATGTACTGCTTTTCAGTATAGATTGTTTTTCTCAGTGGCAACCACCATATTTCAGCAGAAATTCATATTTCTTCAATAAATGCGATTATATAGTCAAAGGAGAAATAATCGACAAGAAAGCAGTCGCATACATGGATTACACCGATTACGATATTACAGACAGCATAGTTTCTGTAAAGATCCGAGTCACAGATAGCTTTGGCTATGATATAAATGACACAATATGGGTGTATCCCAATTTTGAGAATTATTTTAACCGGCAAAAAGAAATCGATACAAGTAATCGTGATTCAGTTTGGTATCTGCAATTTGAAGATGTGAATTACGAAAGTTGTTGTTTTATTCATTATGATAAAGAGTATTTTTTGTACAATGGTTTTATAATTGGAGAAGTAGGATATTTCAGGTTCTGGAAAGAAAATGACACCTATGTTTACTGTCTTGAGGATATCCATTTTCCACTCAATATCCGTGACGATAAAATGTTGGTAGAAATAAACAGATGGGATCGATTCATTGATGATCTTTTTCCTTTAGTAGATAGATTCCACTACGTGGGAGTGGAACGATTTGAGAGAAAACTGAAAAGGAAAATTAAATAACCTATGAAAAGAAAAGCACATACTGTCTTTTGCTTGTTGGCTATATGCGCATCATTAATAGTCAGCCAAAATCTGAAGGCACAGGATTTTCTGGAGCCAGACAGTACTTTTATCAGTAAAAATGATGACTTTAGCTATCTGGGTGAGTATTATTATGCACTAAAAAAACAATTGTTCCCGGAGGAATGGACTATAGGTTATTTGGCTGAGCCTTCTTTCTTTGGAGAATACGGTTTATTCCTTATAAGGGACAGCAATGGTCCGATGTTAGTCCTTAACAGATTCGACAGTAATTATTGGTACTCCATGCCGAACTTGAATAAGAAGGAGGTGCAAATAACAGTATCCCGTGATACCATACGTATAAGCACAGAAGAGGCTGACCGTCTGACCGGAATCATTACCGATGCCATTGATAAAGCAATTGAACCTGATAGCCTGGACTGTTTAGTAGGAGGCGTTGACGGAACCACCTACTATTTTATGTTGCCCGATAAAATGGCCAAAATCTGGTCTCCCAAGAAGGAATCGGAATGCTGGAAACTGGTGAATGAGTTTGAAAAACTGAAAATACAGTTCCCGGAAGAGCAACGACGCATTCATGAATATCTCATGTATGAACGGCATAATATTTTTCGGTTTGGCCTAGGTTATTCCACTTCACTTGGCAATACTCCCGCCTCATCGGGCATCGGCCAATTATCCAATAAATTTCTATCATTTGATTTGATGTATAGAAGGTTTTACATAGGCTCTGATATCTTTAATTTCGTTGATGGAATTACCTTGAAAGCCGGATTCAGTTTCATAGAACGGGAAATTTTCAGAATGACTGCTTTTGTGGGATCTTACAGTTCGCTTGCCGAAAACAAGGATGAACAATCAAACAAATCAAAGCAGATTCAAGCCGGTATGTTTGCCGATTTCAGACTGTACTCTTGCTATTGGGGTCCGATAACCGGAATAGAATTGAGTGCCGGAATTTATGCATCAAAAGAAGAAATGAAATCCATAGAACCATCGTATTCACTCAACGCATCCCTCTCTCTCCTGTTTACATTTGATCTTGGGATCTAATATCCGTGCCAAACCTTCGGTGACACTGGGGACGGTTGACTTCGTCGAGCTAAACCTTCTCTTTGGCACTTTTTGGTGACACTGGGGACACATCTTCAAAAATGACACAGTAGGGACAGTCCCTTCTGTGTCATTTTTTATTGCAACAATAATTTTCTAACTTAGCGGCAATCAATAGTCAACATAAATGATATGGTGAAAGTTGAATCTTTTGAAATGACGGGGCCCCAGGAGAGTTTCTGGGAGATCGTCAAGTATTTTGAATTCCTTGTTTCGGATTTTGGTTATAAGACACGCAGGATGGAGATATTAAGGGACTGCGTGCTCGTCTCGTACATCGGCCCTAAGAACAGGCGCATTGAAATATCTGAAAACTGGAATACGAACAAGATATCCTTTAGGATGAGAGGTTTTATGGGCAGGAGCATCATCAATGATGAGAGGGAGATGTCCATAAAGAACTATGCAGAGTATATTGGTGGCAAGTATTTTTCTAGGGCCGATGCCTCCAACCAGAGCAATCTGCCCGCCATTCCGGAGCTGGAAACCAAAGATGAAATATTCTGGTCTCTGTACAACAGCCTCTATTTCCTTGTGCAGAAGCACTATTCCATAACCCGGTTCGAGATTGGAGAACGTATCTGTCTGGAGTATCGGAACAGACACGACACCATTATTGTAACCACCCAAAAGCCCTATTGCACCAATTGGACAATCTGCACCAAGAAATGGGGTATTACAAAAGACTGCCAAACCATATCCGAGTACACCGAACCAAAGGATATTGCTAAATACATA
>JAGCSI010000120.1 GCA_017964255.1 Bacteroidales bacterium
AAACAGTGGTGATAGCTGCGGTCAGAGTGGTTTTACCGTGGTCGATGTGACCAATTGTACCAACGTTTACGTGTGGTTTCGAACGATCAAATTTTTCTTTTGCCATTTTCTTATAAATTAAGGTTTTTAATAAATTATTTTACTGAACAAAAATCTATACAAAAAGAGCCGTTGATGAGATTTGAACTCATGACCTCTTCCTTACCAAGGAAGTGCTCTACCCCTGAGCTACAACGGCTTATTAAATCACATGCAAAGAACGTGCCCTAAATCTCTTTCTTTTTGGGACTGCAAAAATACATCTTTTTTTTTACTTGGCAATATTTCAGGTGATTTTTTTTTATTTTTTTCTGATTAAAAATCACAATTTATTGATTACCAATCTTTTGCATACATTTCTGCAAACTTTCCCTCCAGTGGGGGATTTCTATGCTAAAATCCTGAATAACAGCACTTAAGTCAAAAACAGAGAAAGCGGGTCTCGGTGCGGCAGCCCCGTATTCGGCGGTGCTTATCGGCATCACTTTGCACGACAATGAGGCATTTCGCATAATCTGGCGCGCAAAATCACACCACGACACGGCTCCCTGATCGGCAAAATGATAGATTTTGGTCCCTTCGATAAAATTACGCTGCCGGACAATAGTCATAATCAGCTGGGCCAGATCACCCGCATAGGTGGGACCGCCAATCTGGTCGTCCACCACCCGGAGTTCCTCCTTCTCGCGTCCCAAACGCAACATCGTCTTCACGAAATTGCCACCATATTCAGAATACAGCCACGAAGTTCTGATAATCACCGCATGGCAGTCCGCATCAAAGATTGCCTGCTCGCCGGCAGCCTTCGACTTGCCATAAACAGACTGCGGATTAATCGGGTCGTAGGGTTTGTGAGGAATATCCAGATTCCCCTCAAACACATAATCGGTAGAGATATGCACCAGAAAAATCTCATGGCGTTTGGTTACCTGAGCCAGGTTGCGGGTTGCCTCGGCATTGATTAGGAAACAACGTTCCTCCTCTTGCTCGGCCCTGTCCACCGCCGTGTAGCCCGCGGCGTTGATGATCACCTCGATGTCATGCTTCGACACATAATCCTCCACCTGATCCAAACTGGTGATATCCAATTCATCCACATCGGTATAAAAATAGTGGTTCCGCTCATCACCATGCGACAAGTCCCGCAAACAACAACCCAACTGTCCGTTGGCTCCCGTTATCAAAATATTGCCCATTGCTTTCTTTTCGTTTTAAAATGCAAAAATACGAAAAATAATTAGCAAATTAGCAAATTAGCAAATTAGTTAATTGGTTAATGTGCTAATGAATCTACTCGTGGAGGCGTGGAGACGCTCACTGCGTGAGCTCGTCAAGACATGCACTGTGTGCATTCGGGAAGACGGTATCGTATAACCGAGTGAACGAAGTGAACGACTCCTCGAACGAGCGCAGCGAGTGTCTCCCCGTATAAACGTATAAACGAATAAAAAAACAAAACACCACCAATTCAATATTTTTCATTATCTTTGCAAACTAAATAATATTAAGTATGAAAGTCAGTGGAAAAACCATTCATGTACGGGCCAACAACCGTGACATCTACGACAAATTGTGCAATTTGAGCTATTTTGAGAAATTCCTTCCCGAGCAGGTCAAGGACTGGGAAGCGGGCGAGGACTACTGCCAGTTCGCCATTCCGGGAGTCGCCACCATGCGACTGACCATAGCGGAGAAGTCCGAATCCAAAATCATCTATACCGCCAGCAACGACAAGAACATTCCGGTGAGCATTGCCATTTTCATGGACGGCAAGGACGACGGCACCGACCTGCACGCCGATATCGACGCCGAAATTCCGATTTTCCTGAGTGCCATGGTGCATAAACCTTTGCAGAACTTAGTGGATATGATTGCCGACCGCGTGAAAGCAGAAACTGAAAAATAAACTAAGAACTAAAAATTAAGAGTTAAAAATGTTGAATTGTTGAACTGTTTATTGTTTTTAGTTCTTAATTCTTAGTTCTTAATTCTTAACTTACTGAAACCTATGATAAGTACCATCCGAACTGACAACTTAGTCAAGCAATACAAGCACCGCACCGTGGTGAACCATGTCTCCATCAATGTGAAGCAAGGGGAGATTGTGGGTCTGCTCGGTCCTAACGGTGCCGGCAAAACCACCTCCTTCTATATGATTGTAGGGCTTATCCAGCCGTTGGAAGGCAAGATTTTCCTGGACGACAACGACATCACCGACATGGCCATGTACAAACGTGCGCAGATGGGTATCGCCTACCTGCCCCAGGAGGCCTCCGTTTTCCGTAACTTGAGTGTAGAGGACAATATCATGGCCATATTGCAATTCACCGACATGACCAAAGCGGAGCAGAAGGACCGCTTGGAAGAGTTGATTTCGGAGTTCAACATGCAGAAAGTGCGGAAGAACAAAGGTAGCAACCTGTCCGGTGGCGAGCGCCGCCGCTGCGAAATCGCCCGCTGTCTGGCCTCCAACCCGAAGTTCATCCTTTTGGACGAACCTTTTGCCGGCGTTGACCCTATCGCGGTGGAAGACATCCAGACCATTGTAGCCAAGCTGAAGGACAAGAACATCGGCATCCTCATCACCGACCACAACGTCCATGAGACCCTGTCCATCACCGACCGCGCCTACCTGCTCTTCGAGGGCAGCGTGCTGAAAGCCGGCACCGCCGAGGAACTGGCCGCCGACCCGCAGGTGAGGAAGGTGTATCTGGGAAGTAATTTTGAGTTGAGGAAATAATAGCAGGATACAGGTTACAGGGTACAGGGAACAGAAAATTAAAAATTAAGAATTAAGAACAAATACACTACCCCGGCCTTCGGCCACCCCTTCTAAAAGAAGGGGAATTAACAATTCAACAGTTCAACATTTTTAACTCTTAATTCTTAGTTCTTAACTTAATTGACACATTAGCAGATTAAACACAAATAAATATGAGATACCAACCCCTTCATCAAGACTTTTACATCCGCAACAGAAAGCGTCTGATTCAGGAAATCGAAGAAGACTCCATCGTGTTGCTCACCTCCAACGACGAATATCTCCGTTGCGGCGACACCACCCATCCCTTCCGGCAGAACTCCCCCCTGCTCTACCTTTGCGGCATCGACCAGGAAGAGACCTGTCTGGCATTGGCCCCGTGGCATCCAGATCCCAACTGCCGCGAAGTGCTGTTCATCAAGAACCCGAGCCCCGAAATGATCACCTGGTTCGGACACCGACTGAGCAAAGAACAAGCCACCGCTATTTCGGGCATTAAGACAGTGGTTTTTGCAGAGGATTTTGAAAGCATGCTTAACAACATGCTTTTCTATGCTAAAAATGTATATCTGCACCTGCCGGAAAGTTCCCGCTCCAAAAACAGCTTCCCCACCCGTGAAGTACGCATGGCCGAGCAGTTGAAGAAGGACTATCCTTTGCACAACTACCGTCGTCTGGCCCCTATCATCAACCCTTTGCGTGCCGTGAAGCAGCCTGAGGAACTGGAAGCCCTGAAGAAAGCCTGCGACATCACCGCCAAGGCATTCAAACGTGCCAAAGCCGCCGTCAAACCAGGTATGTACGAATATGAGGTAGAGGCTGAATTGATATATGAGATGATGCGTAACGGTGCCAGCGGGCATTCTTTCGCCCCTATCTGCGCCTCCGGAGCCGACACTTGTATCTTACATTATATTAAAAATGATAAGATAATGCAAGATGGTGACATGCTCTTGATGGACTTTGGTGCCGAATATGCCAACTATGCCGGCGATTGCAGCCGCACCATTCCCGTCAACGGAAAATTCACACCCCGCCAGCAAGCTGTTTATGACGCTGTCTTATCTATATATAAGGATACCATTCCCAAGTTCACCCCGGGCATGACCATCCACAAAATCAATGATTTTGTCTTCAAAAGAATGGATGAGGAGCTCATCAAGCTCGGTCTTTACACCGAAGAGGATGTGAAGAAGCAAGACCCGAACAAGCCGCTATTCAAAAAATACTACATGCACAATACCAGCCATTTCATTGGCTTAGACGTACATGATGTGGGCGAGCGCGACTGGGTATTCCAGCCCGGCATGGTGCTGAGTTGCGAGCCCGGCATCTACATTGCCGAGGAAGGCATCGGGGTGCGCATCGAAACCGATGTGGTCGTTGCCGAACACCCGATTGATTTGTTTGAGGGGTTGGATCTGTAACAATCACCCTATCTCTTCACCACCTTCCTCACCACACTTACGCCTCGGTTGAAGTTGATTTTCACGAGGTAGGTGCCGGCGGGGTACGGGGAGAGGTCGAATGCGGGTATGGGTTGCATTGATTGGGCGTCGGACGGATTCCACGCCTTCACCAGGTCCGCAAGTTTGTGGCCCTGAAGGTCGTAGAGCTCAATGTTCTTGTAGTCGTACATATAGCCGCAAATGAAGGTCGGGCCGCTCGTGGGATTGGGATAAAGGTAGATGTCATTCTCGCGCTTGTCAAGGTAGTCCGAGATGTTTGTGGTATCGTCGGGAACAAAGGGTATCGTCCATTCCGGATTATGATATAGCGCAAAAACGGCATGACTTCCTCCTGGATTATCGCAATTGGCGACCACATCACTGCTGAATGTCACGGGAGAATATGCAACCAAATCAACCAAAAGCGTTCCATATTGGTTGGCATTGACAGCACCCAACTTAGACTGTCCTGTCGAATAGGGAATATGGCTGATAAAGTTCCCATCAGTGCTCCATTGAATAATTGCCGGATCCCAAGAAAACTGTTTATATAAGGACAAAGCAAAAACTCTGTTGTTTATGACGGTCAAAACAGATCCGGGTGAGGCAGATGAATTGCCTTCTATAACAGGAACAACTCCATGATTAACATAACATCCTGTAGTTGCGTCATATCTGACAAAAAAACCAACATTTGTCTGATCAATGTCTTGTGGACCGTGAAGTCGCATTGTACATATGCTATCAAAGAAAATACCAACATTCTCATCGAGTGCGCTACATCCGCGTCCAATTACATACATTGAATTATTGTGATAACAATTACCATATAACTCACCGTGTGAAAACTGTTCATAGTAAGTTGGATGTCCTTTCGTATAAATTTGGTTACACCATAGAATATCACCATCTGTATTATATTTTAGAACAAAGTTCAATCTACGAGTGCCGCTCATATCTATCACAGAGGCGTAATGCAAACTGTCAAAATAAATATGAACGGGATACTGGTGCAAGGATGCACCATAAGAGGACAGTCCGAGCATCAAATAACCAGAAATATACATATTGTCTTCCTGGTCGTATGACAACCATTCAGGATATACATAATATAAAGGGTTGATGCTGTCGTGTGCAAGTTCCCAAGAGGTGGCAATGCCTTCGGTGTTTTGCACCATCAGTTTGGCAAATTCCAACTCCCAGTTCGGTGTGAATTTGTAAAGCATAGCATTCTGCAAACTACTATTG
>JAGCSI010000121.1 GCA_017964255.1 Bacteroidales bacterium
ATTCACACCTTCTCCGCCAAAGAGAAAGATACAGAGACCGGCCTAAGCTACTTTGGCTCACGCTATTACTCCTCCGACCTGAGCATCTGGCTGAGCGTTGACCCGATGAGTGACAAATATCCCTCGCTTTCACCGTACGTTTACTGCGCCAACAACCCCATAAAGCTGGTGGATCCGAATGGGGAAGAAGTGGTTAATGTCCATGAAAAGCCAATGAAGGCTGCACAAAATCAAGTTAATTATTGGACAAATGAATTAACAAAACATGACAAAGGAAGCAGTGAATATAGTTATGCTGAATCAAAATTAGAAAAGGCCCAACATGATCTTAAAAGAGAAACTGAAAATTATAATGCCGTAAAACAGGCTATTAATGATTTTAAATCTAAAATGCCTGAAGAATTTACCCAAATGGATAATTTGACGAAAAATGGTGAAACAATAGATGTATATGTTTCTATTAAAAATTTTGAGGGTGCTAAGCAAATGGGGCAATGTGTAATCGATCACAATGGTTTTACTGTGCATAATTCAAGATATGGTTTATCAGGGAAAGGGGTTGAAGTAAAATTGAATAGCGGTTATCCGAATTTGGGAAAAATATTGGCCCATGAATTTGGACATGTATCATATGAAGTTGCAAACAGCGTTTCGTATGATAATTGGTTAAACGTAAATGGACATTACAATGAAAAAGAATACGATGGTCACGGGAAAGGTGATCCCTCTGGGGCAAGGGCATATGAATGGGAAAGACGTTATGATTCTAAATAAAATAAAACATTTTATTCTCTTTATTAGTCTTTGTTTGAGTATAATACCCTGCTATGCTCAAGAATGGTTGATGGATTTTGATGCAATGATGGAGGCCAAACTTAATCCGATTATCATTAGAACACATAATGACAGCTGCTTTTTAGAGCAACACTTTTATCAAGACGGAAATTTGTTCATTGAAGTACCTGTGATTAACGGTATGAGGACAGGTGTTTATAAAGAATACTATACTAATGGTCAATTGCGAGAGCGTTATGAAATGAAAGATGGAATCAGAACAGACTCAACCACTGAAATTGTGTATGACAGAGATGGAAATTATGCATACTTGTTAATCAATATTGAGTATAGAGGTAAGAGGATATCCTGTAGAACGGATTATTGCCATGGAAAGCGAAATGTCATGTTCTTTCATGAAGAGAAGCCACAGTATAAACTTCTTGCAGAATATATTTTTGAAAATGGCAATTGGGTAAACCATCCTCATCATGCCACGCCTGTAAAATATGCCAACCGTTTGTTGAGAATTTATCGTAAAAAATGGAAACAAAAATTCCCAAATATCGAATTCTAATCCAATTTTAACTCAATAAGGATTCTTTTCCGTCTCGTCCTGTGAGGGATTGAACCCTATTTGCCTTTATGGATGTTTTGGTAAAATTAATATAATACTCCCCATATTTCGGACAACAAGTGAAACCAAAAAAATTTGTACTTTTGCACCCAAAAATCACCCCTTTCGCCATGAAATGTGAATACGACAGTCGGAAAAATTGCGCTAGCCAAATGAAAAGATTCATTATTAGTTGAATGCTATTTTGTTAATGGCAAATTGTCAGGTCCTCTGACAATTTATAATAATATAGGGGACACATCCACCGATTATTTTGTAAAGGGAAAAATAAAAGGTGTTAATAGAAGAAATATAGTGACAGTGCGAAATTCTAAGTCAAGATGTAAATAATAATTGAAAAGTAAACCAAGAGGTTCGTTTATATAGGAACAACTCGAAAGAGTGTGTTTGATAGTGGTTTTGATAAAATTTTAACATAACTAACACAACCCCGCATGCTTGTTGGCCCAGCGTTCGGTGTAGAAATCGTAGTAGTCGCCGCGGCCTTTGTAAAACACCAAATGCAACACCGAGGGCAGGCCGATGACCAGCAGGTACAGTGGTCCGAAAATTTTTGAATCCACCGTATGGCCGTCCAGCTCGTGCCGAACGGTTCTTTCGTTTTGAGCCTCCGAGGGGCTTATCAAGGCAAAACTGCCCAACGATACCCCTCCTGCCATTTTGGGCATCCTGGTTTTCAGTGCAAAACAATAATGACGGTAAGCAATCACACCTTCCGTCTTGGAAAACAGCAGAACAACCAACGCCACCAAATTCTGCGGCAATTGCCACACGAAGAGCAGGACGAAAATCAATGCGTTCAATATGTGGGTTATCTTTGAGAATTTCATTAAAATTCAGAATTCAAAATTCAAAATTCAAAATCCATAAACTCTAACCTTCCTAACCTTTCTAACCTTCTAACCTTCTAACCCCTAATCACTAACCCCTAACCACTATTTACTACTCTCCTTATAACTCAGCACCGCTGCGGTGTTCAGTATCACCGCCATCACCGACAAGGTAATGGTTTGGATCTTCACATCGGAGAACTCACAACCCTTGAGCACCATCTTCTTGATGACATCCATATAGAACGACATGGGATTCAGGTAGTTGATGATTTTCGCCCACTCGGGCATGCCTTCGGTAGGCGTGAACAAACCGCTCAGCAAGACGAAGACGATAAAGAGGAAGAAGACGATAAACATGGCCTGCAGCTGATTTTCCGCCACTGCGGAAATGAAGAAGCCCAGTCCCAGCATCACAAAGAGATAGATTGCCGTAATGGTGAGCAACACCGGAATACTGCCTTGCACGGTGATATCGAAGATGATTTTCATCAGGAACAAGCCCATGATGAACTCCGCCATACCCAGAATCCAGAAGGGAATCATCTTGCCCAAGAGGAATTGCCACTTTTTAATCGGGGTAACGTTAATCTGCTCAATCGTGCCGATTTCCTTCTCTCGCACAAGGTTCAAGGCCGTCACGTAGGCGCCGATCAGGGTTACCAAAATCACCAAAATACCGGGCACAATCAGGTTTTTGTAATTCATCTGCTCATTGTACCAATATATATTAGTTGTAAACAGCTGGGCGTTGTCCGACATAGAGGCCATTCCCGTGTTCTCGGCGGTTTCCTTCAGGTATTCCCCTATCACCGTCTGCACATAACCGCAGCCGATACCCGCTTTCACAGTGTTGATAGCATTGGCGGTAATGGCGATGGTAGTGCCATACTGCCCCATGACATGCTTCTCGAAATCCAACGGAATCTCCACCAGGAAGTCAATCTTGTCCGCCTTCATCAGCTGGTCGGCATACGACTTGGAATCTATCATGCCCTTGCTCCTGAAATGGGTAGAACTGCTGAACTCCTCGATCAGCTGGCGGGAAAGCGTGGAATTGTCGTTGTCGATAAAGGCGATGTCCAGCACCTTGATTTCATAGTCTGCGGTAAAGGGGAAGAGGATGAACTGCACCATAGGCGCGACGATGAGAATGCTCATCAGCAGCGGGCTTCTGAACACCTGCAAGAACTCTTTCTTTATCAGCATCAGGATTATTCTCATCGCTATTTTCTTTTATCAACATTGGTTAAACTGATGGTAATCAAAACGACAGCCATCAAAATCAGGATTCCCAAGTACTTCCAAATATCGAAAAATCCGGAGCCTTTGATCATCACATCCTTGATGGCAATGATGAACCACTTGGCGGGAAACACATCGGCCAGCACCTGGAAGAACATCGGCATATTGTCGAGGGGGAAGAGGAAGCCCGACAGCAGCACCGTGGGCAGGAAGAGGCCCATCATGGTCACCATCATGGCATCGATTTGCGTCTTGCTGACCGCCGAAATCATCATACCGAAAGAAGCGGCGGTGAACATGAAGATGACGCAGAGCAGCAGAAGCAGCCAGATGCTGCCATTAATCGGCATCTTGAAAACAAACACACTGATAAGGATAATCATGGCGGTGCTGATGAGCGACAAGCACATATACGGAATTACCTTTCCGATAATGACATACACCTTCTTCACTGGTGTAATCAGCAGCATATTCATGGTACCCGTCTCCTTTTCGCGGGCCAGCGTGATAGACGACATCAAGGCGGTGACAATAATCATAATTAGCGTAATGATGCCCGGCACGAACATGTAAACGCTGTTCATTTCGGGGTTATAGCGCATGTTAGTCACCATCTCCACCGTACCGCTCTCCGAACCATGCTGGTTATACTCCGTGATGAAATCATGCGTGATGGCTTGCAGATAATTATTCAGCACAGAAGCCACATTGAGGTCTGATACATCATTGATAATCTGCAAGGTAGCAATTTTTTCCTTCTCCAAAGCATGTTCGAAATCGGAAGGTATGATAATGGCCAGTTTGATGTCCATCTCCTTGAAATCACGGTCAATCTCGCTCTCCGTTTCGGGATAAGCCACCACCTGGAAATAACCCGAAGAGGAAATCTTGTCGATCAGCGCCACCGACTGGCTGTCTTTCGACTGGTCGAGGATGGCCACCTTCGCATTGCGGATTTCGGTGCTGATGGTAAAACCGAAAAGCAATACCAGCATGATAGGTATGGCCAACACCAGGAACAAGGTGATCTTATCCCTCACGATGTGGATCAGCTCCTTGTATAGTATCATTCGTAATTCTTTCATGCCAGGATTAAGGTTATAGGTTACAGGTTTCAGGTTTCAGTTCAATTTGCACATTTGCTAATTAACTAATTTGCTAATTCATTACACATTATCGGTTTACAAACTTGACGAACACCTCGTCGATACTGTTCACGCCCATCTGCTGTTTCAGCTCGTCGGGGGTGCCGATGAGTTTCAAGCAGCCGTCAGACATGATGGAGATGCGGTTGCAGTACTCGGCCTCGTCCATATAGTGGGTAGTGACAAAAATGGTGATACCCTGGGCCGCAGCCTGGTATATCAGCTTCCAGAACTCACGTCGCACGATGGGGTCCACACCGCTGGTGGGTTCATCCAGGAAAACAATCTCTGGGCGGTGCAGAATAGCGGTGGCAAAAGCCAACTTTTGCTTCCAACCCAGCGGAATAGAGGCCACCAAGGCATTCTTCTTGTCCAGCAACATCAGTTCCTCCAGACTGTCGTTGATTCGCTGTTTCAGTTCTTTAGGCGGAATGCCGTACACCGTGCCGAAAAGCTGCATGTTCTCGAAGACCGTCAGGTCGTTGTACAGCGAGAAACGCTGGCTCATATAGCCGATGTGCTTCTTGATTTGTTTGGACTCCGTCTTGATGGAATAGCCGCCAATCAAAGCGTCGCCGGAGGTGGGCAACAGCAGTCCGCTCATCATCTTGATAGCGGTGGTCTTACCCGCACCATTTGCCCCCAAAAAGCCGAAAATCTCCCCCTTTTCCACCTCGAAATTGATGTGGTTAACAGCGGTAAAATCACCGAATTTTTTGGTCAAATCTTTGGCGACAATACTTTTCATTATAACTTCATCTGTATCAACTCTATGAAACAATCTTCAATATTAGGGGTAATCGGAGTGATAACACCATGCTCTCGCTGATTCTCCTGCAGAAAGCGTTCGAACGCCGGCAGGGCTTTTTCAACCTCATCGTAAAAGGCAATATGGAAATGCTCACCGTAGGGATAGTAGTTGCAAGTCAGCTCAAACTGGTTCATCAGCTGCATCAGGCCGAAAATATCATCCATCTTCACCGTGTACAAATGTCCCCGGAAATTGCTGATGATATTGTTGGGTGTATCAATCTTGATGATATTGCCATTCTGAATCAGTGCGATACGGTCGCAGCGGGTGGCCTCGTCCATGTACGGGGTGGACACCACCACTGTAACCCCCTTGTGCTGAATATCTTTCAGGATATCCCAAAACTCTTTACGCGAAACAGGGTCCACACCCGTGGTAGGCTCGTCAAGGAAAAGAATCTTGGGCTTGTGAATCAGGGCACAGCATAGAGCCAATTTCTGCTTCATACCTCCCGACAATTTACCTGCGGGACGGGCCTTGAAGGGCAGCAGCTGCTTCCAAATCGGCTTGATAAGCGACATGTTGTCCAGAATCGAGCTCTTGTACATGGTAGCGAAGAAGGCCAGATTTTCCTGCACCGACAGGTCGGGATACAAAGAGAAAACGCCTGGCAGGTAACCAATAGATTGGCGGATTTGCAGGTAATCCTTCACCACATCCATGCCCATGATATCCACTTTACCCGAATCGGGTAATAGCAGAGTGGTCAGTATATTAAAGAGGGTGGACTTTCCTGCCCCATCGGGACCGACCAGACCAAACACCTCACCCTGCTCCACTGTGATATTAATATCATGGAGGGCCTCGATTTTGCCGAAACGCTTGTTAATATGCTGAATATCAATTTCAGGCATGTCC
>JAGCSI010000122.1 GCA_017964255.1 Bacteroidales bacterium
AAAAAAGTTGTACTTTTGCACCCGCAAAACGAGCCCAGGTGGTGGAATTGGTAGACACGCTACTTTGAGGGGGTAGTGGGAGTACTCCCGTGCAAGTTCGACTCTTGTCCTGGGCACCAAAAGCTCTGATTTCGGTCAGGGCTTTTTTTTTGAGCGATGAGCGATGAGCAGCGAGCGGTGGGAGTGTAAGGTTAGGAGGGGCAATGGATTATGGATTATGGATTATGGATTACAACTCATAACTCATAGCTCATAGCTCACAACTAACATCAAAAACAACCCGCACATTGACATTATGCCCATAGAAACCTCCGAAATAAAAGAAGAACGCGCTATCCTTATCGGGGTGTGCACCCCGTCGGTAACGCCCGAAAAGGTAAAAGAATACCTGACGGAACTGGCGTTTTTGGTGGATACCGCAGGCGGCGTACCCGACCGGCAGTTCACCCAAAACCTGCCCTACCCCGACCCCAAGACCTACCTGGGCTCCGGCAAACTCAACGAGGTGCGCGACTATGTGGCCGAAAACAAGATTGACCTGGCTGTCTTTGATGATGAATTGACACCTTCGCAAGCCCGCAACATCGAGAAAGTGCTGGGCTGCAAAATCATGGACCGTACCCACCTGATTCTGGACATCTTCGCCAAACGCGCACAAACCGCCCATGCCAAGGTGCAAGTGGAACTGGCTCAGTATCAATACTTGTTACCCCGACTTACCGGCATGTGGACGCACTTGGAGAAACAGCGAGGCGGTATCGGTATGCGCGGTCCCGGTGAGAAGGAAATCGAAACCGACCGCCGTATTATCCGTGACCGTATCTCACTGCTGAAGGAGAAACTGAAAGACATCGACCGCCAGAAATCCACCCAACGTGGCAACCGCGAGAAGTTCGTCCGTGTGGCTCTGGTGGGCTATACCAATGTAGGCAAATCCACCATGATGAACCTCCTCAGCAAATCGGAGGTGTTTGCCGAAAACAAACTCTTTGCCACCCTCGATACCACCGTCCGCAA
Organism: Bacteroidales bacterium; assembly: GCA_017964255.1. Classification (GTDB taxonomy): domain Bacteria; phylum Bacteroidota; class Bacteroidia; order Bacteroidales; family WCHB1-69; genus RUG11690. The sequence continues at coordinate 1,018 of JAGCSI010000122.1, forward strand.
AGTGGTTATCAACAACCTGCCTTTCTTGCTTTCCGACACCGTCGGTTTCATCCGCAAACTGCCCCATACCCTGGTGGAGTCGTTCAAATCCACTTTGGACGAAATCCGCGAAACCGACTTGCTGCTGCACGTGGTGGACATCAGCCACCCCGAATTTGAGGAGCAGATTGCCGTAGTGAACCAAACCTTGGAGGAACTAAAAGCCGGCAACAAACCCATAATTCTCATCTTCAACAAAATAGACAATTATCATTGGATAGAGAAAGAACCCGATGACCTCACTCCCAAAGACAAGAGCAACATCAGCTTGGAGGAACTGAAAGCCACCTGGATGGCGAAAAGCAAGACCAAGACGCTGTTCATCTCCGCCACCGAGAAAGAAAATATCGAGGAGCTGAAAGAGGTGCTCTACGAGGAAATCAAAAAGCTCCATATCCAAATATACCCGTACAATAATTTCCTATACTAGGGGGAGTTTCGGGCTACGCCCTCAAGGGGAGACTCATGCTGCGCATTCGAGGGGAGTCTCGCGCAATGCGTTCGAGGGGAGTTATGCTTGCGCATAAAAGGAAGTTTTCTGATTACAGGATGATGGATTTTGAGAAAAACTCAAACCTCATAGCCCATAGCTCAAAGCAAAAATAATTAGCACATTAGCACATTGTCTCATTGGCACATTGAAAATCATTTGCTAATTTACTAATTAACTAATTTGCTAATTAAAAAAAGATTTGTATCTTTGCAAGTTAATACTCAAAAAAATGAAAACCATGCGTTTTTTTGTTTCGCTTGCATGTATATTCCTGTTTGCCATGGGCATAGCCACTGCGCAAAACACTGCCACACAGGGATATGAAATCAAAATCACTGGTGACAAAATCAGTGAAAGCACCCTATACTTGCAAGGCTATTACGGTCAGGACGCCTTCATTTTCGACTCCGCGAAGGTGAAAGGACATAAAAACGTTGTCTTCAAAAACAAAAAGAAAGAAATGCCCGCGGGCATTTACACCCTTACCGACCGTTTCGGCAACGAATATCTTGACCTGATGATTGACAAAAACCGCCATTTTACGGTGAATGGTGGCGAATGGGGTCCTGCTTTTATTACCACAGTCACGGTTGACGGCTCTGACGAAAACACGCAATTTATTGAATTTCAGAAACAAATGGCTAATGTAGAGACGTTTCCTGAAACGTCTCCACAAACGACTGACAACATTCCTACCCTATTCTACGAGTCGATGCCGGAATCTTTTTTAGGCCATTATCTCAAAGCGAAATACAACATCAACCCCATGCTGCCGAAGCTCGACATTGACGACACCACCGATGCCACCCTGGAATACCAGCAACTCATCGACCACTACTTCGACAGCTATACCTTTGATGACGCGCGCTTGCTACGCTGCCCCATCTATCTGGACCTTCACAACTACTTCCTTGAGACCCTGCCCGCCGACGCCAAGCTGGTCACACAAAAATCCATCGATTTCATCCGCAGTTTCAAGGACCCGGATGCGCAGGCCTACTATCTGCCCCTGCTGTTCAACCTCTACGACCACACCGTCAACAGCATGGTCTATGACCAAGCCTTTGTGGCCCTGTTCGACCAATTTTGCAAAGGTCCCAACAGTGTCAACATCTCCGAAGACCTTGCCCGCTACCTCCAACGTTCCACCGAGCGCAAGCGCAAAATCCTGCCGGGAGAAACTGTTCCCGCACTGGTCAGCTACGACATCAACAATGGCAAACACGCCTCCAGCGACATCGACAAAGACTATATCATCATCTGGTTCTGGGATGCCGACTGCGACGAATGCAAGGTGGAAACCCCGAAACTCCACGAGTTTTACAAGGAATTCGCCAGTTATTACAACCTCGACGTGTATGCAGTAGCCATTACCGATGACTTGGAGCAATGGGATAAATTCTGCAAAGACAATGACTTATCTTCTTGGATAAATGTCAACTATTACATGAACGACCCCAATTACGACTTTATTGAATATTTCGATCTGATTACCACTCCTGTCATCTACCTTTTGGATAAAAATCACACAATAATCGCACGGAATTTTCCGTTAGAGGAGATACATGAGAAGTTGAGAGTTAAGAATTAAGGGTGAGAAGGTGAGAAGGTGAGAGGGTTAGGAAGGTTAGAAGGTTAGAGATTATGGATTATAGATTTTAGAGTTTGGAGTTTGGAAATTGAAATTTTATAGATATGAAGATTTTTAGATTTTTTTTGTTGGCGTTATCTTTGATGATTGTTCTGCCGGGTGTGCAGGCACAGAAAGCGAAAAACTCAAGTAAGAAAGGCAAAGGCAACTACACTTACGACATCACCTTCAACATCAAGGGAGCAACGGACACCATTGTTTATCTGACCCTGAACTACGACGGGAAACTCATGCTGAGAGACTCCGCACGCCCCTCTTCTCCTGGTGTTTATCATTTCAAAAGCGACAAAAAAACTGAAATGGGCTTCTATACGCTGGTGGCACAGAAACGTGTGCAGTACGCAAGTTTTGTGATTGACAAGATACCTTTCGAGATGGTGATGAATATGGATACCACCAGCAACCCCGAGTTGATCACAGTGCGTAACTCTCCTGAAAACGAAATACTTATAGACTTCCAGAAACGTACCGCCAAAGCCCAAAAAGAAATCTCAGAAATCAACAAGGCTAAAAAATTCGCGGAAAGCCACGACAACAAAGACAGTGTGGAAGTCTATAACAAAAAGATGGAAGCCATTGACAAAGAGATGAAAGACTATATCAACCAGCTGATTGAGACACATCCCGACTACCTCTTCGTCAAGATGCAAAAAGCTTTCACACAATTCGATGTGCCCGAAATCAAGGATGCGGACGGCAACATGGACAACGAAGCCCGAGCCGCCTATTACAGAACCCATTACTGGGACAATTTCGACCTAGGAGACGGCCGTATGGTCTTCATGCCGGTGATGCAAAACAAAACCAAAGAATATTTCGAAAGAGTGCTTCAGTACCAGGAAGTTGACACCATCAACAAGTATGTGGACATGGTACTGGACAAATGCACCGACACGCTCACCTACCAATACATGATCAACTACCTCTCCCATCATTATGAATCCAGCAAGAATCTGGGACATGACGGTGTTTTCATCCACATCGCCAAGAACAACCAGCTGAAAGGCAAGTGTTTCTGGATGGATGAGGAACTGATCGGCAAATACCGCCAGCGTGTGGAACGTCTGGAGCCCCTGCTGATTGGTCAGCATGGCAAGGAACTGATTATCCCCGACACCAACGACAACTGGCATTCCTCACACGCACTGCCGAAAGATTATGTCATCTTGTGGTTCTTCGACCCCGACTGTCCAGAATGCCGCAAGGAAACCAAGAAACTGAGGAAACTCTACGACTCGCTGCAGACTGCCGGCACCCGCAACTTTGACGTATTCGCCATCGCCAACGACTGTACCCCCGAACGCTGGAAACGCTATGTGAAAGAAGAAGGTCACCCCTGGCTGGTGGTGGGCGGCAACAAGGGCAACATCGACTATCTGGATGCCTATAACACCTACGAAACCGGCAATCCGTCGATGTTCATCCTCAACAAGAAAAGAGACATCATCTGCAACAAACGTATACCCATTGAGATGATCCCCTCCTTCTTAGAGCAGTACGAGAAGATTGAGGCGAACAAGCAGAAGAGAGCGCAAGGAAATTAAGAATTCAAAGTTCAAAATTCAAAGTTCATTATTGAATTCTGAATTCTGGATTTTGAATTCTGGATTTTGGATTCAGCCCCTCAAGAGGATTATACTTTATATCATTTTGTAGAATTCCTCTTCGGAAATAATAGGAATATTGAGTTTCTGCGCTTTGTTGCGCTTTTCGGGACCCATTTTCTCGCCAGCAAGGACAAAATCGGTGTTTTTGGAGATAGACGACACGTTTTTGCCCCCATGTTGTTCGATAAGGCGTTTGATTTCGTCGCGCGGCACGGAGAAAACACCACTCACCACAATAGACTTGCCCGCTAACTTATCCGATGCCAACTGTGTCTCCGCGGCGCTCAACTCAAACTGAACACCTGCATTACGCAAGGCAATGACCATCTCTAAATTTTCCGGCTGCAGGAAAAAATCCACGATAGAGCCCGCCACACGCTCACCCACATCATCCACCTGCATCAGCTCCTCAGCAGTTGCATTGGCCAAAGCATCCACATTCTTAAAATACCGGGCCAATTTCTTAGCTGTGGTCTCCCCCACATAGCGGATACCGATGGCAAAGAGCACACGCTCAAAACCCACTTCCTTCGACTTTTGAATACCCTTCAGGATGTTCTCCACAGTTTTCTCCCTGAAGCTGACCACACGCTCGGCCTTGCCATCAGTGGCCGGAATACGCTTTTCCAGTCCCAGCAGTTGGTCATACGAAAGACGATAAAAATCGGCAGGAGTTCTCACCAAACCATTGTCGAACAGCACCTCCACCTTCCCTTCGCCAAGCGAATCGATATTCATGGCCTTGCGGGAGATAAAATGCTCCAGTTTCCCCTTGATTTGAGGAGGACAATGCAACTCGTTGGGACAGAAAGTACCGCTTTCGCCCTCGTTTTGCACCAGTTCAGCACCACATTCGGGACAAACTGTGATAAAATTCACCTTAGGAGCATCCAATTCGCGCTGCGAGACATCCACACCCACAATTTTCGGGATAATCTCACCGCCTTTTTCCACATACAGCACATCATTTTCATGAATATCGTAGGCTTCTATAATATCTTTATTGTGCAAAGAAGCTCTTTTCACGATGGTTCCTCCCAGCGGAACGGGAGTCAGGTTGGCCACGGGCGTGACAATACCGGTTCGTCCCACCTGGAAATCCACACTCAGCAATTTGGACGGCACCCGTTCTGCCTTGAACTTATAAGCAATCGCCCAGCGCGGACTTTTGGCCGTATTACCAATTTGCTGCTGCATATCGAAATCATTGACCTTGATGACAATACCATCGGTATCGAAAGGCAGGGATTTGCGTTTCACATCCCACTCATGCATAAAATCGATAACACCCTTAATGTCAACACGTTTCTCCATCACATCGGGTTGACGGAAACCCCAGTCATGCAATTTATTCAGACTATCATAATGATTACCAGCATAATGCTGATGCCCCACCACAAAATACAATTTGAAATCCAGTCCCCGGCGGGCCACCTCAGCGGAATCCTGCAGCTTCAGTGTACCCGAAGCGGCGTTACGAGGATTGGCGAAAGGCGCCTCCCCTATCTCTTCTCGTTCACGATTCAGTCGCTCGAAATTCTGGTGGTTCATGATAATTTCGCCACGCACCTCAATCAAGTCCGGGAAATCGCCTTTCAGACGCAAAGGAATCGTGCCAATAGTCTTCACATTAGCCGTCACATCATCACCCTGCACTCCGTCGCCACGGGTCACCGCCCTGACTAAGAGTCCGTTCTCATAGACCAAACTGATGGCCAGACCGTCATATTTCAGCTCGCACACATATTCCACCGCACCGTTGACCAACTCATGGATACGGCGGTCGAAGTCCAGCAAATCCTCTTCCGAGTATGTATTTCCCAACGAAAGCATCGGAAACACATGTTTCACCGTGCGGAACTGCTTGGTCACACTCCCCCCTACCCTTTGGGTCGGACTATCGGGCAAAGCATATTCAGGATATTGCTTTTCCAGCTGAATCAACTGATTGAGCAACTGGTCAAAGTCATAATCGCTGATGGTGGGATTGTCCAGCATATAATAATTGTAATTATGCTGGTTGATCTCCTCGGTAAGGTGTTTGATTTTTTCCTCTATATCATTCATCGTCAATTGTCTTTCATTACATAAGTGTCGCCTCTTCGAGGCTACCATGCCTTGGCTGGCTTCACCCCCAGACTCACGTCTGGGGTTATTGAGATTGCGCCTCTTCGAGGCTGCAACTGTAGCATGCCTTCCGCACGCATACCTTGCATTCGTCTTCCTCTCCCCCACACTGCGCGCTATCGCGCTTGTGAGGGGTTAATAGGATTTCGTGCCTTCGGCACTTCCCCTCACTTTTTCTGGATTGTGCCGGAGCCGGCAGTAAAACCACGGATTTCGGCATCACCGGAATAATAGATATTTCCAGAGCCCGCAATCTCGTATCTTATTAATTCTGAAACATTTCCCAAATAAACATTCCCTGAACCAGCAATTTTAGCCTTCGCTTTTTTTGAGTTTCCACTCACATTGATATTACCAGATCCCATCAAAATCAAATCCAATTCATCAAAAGCACCATTCAAGGTAGAATTTCCTGAACCAGAATTGGTCACCTCTACATCCTCAGCAGTCAGCTGGGCAAAATAAACGGCACCCGAACCAGTCAACTCAACATCCAGCTCATCAACTCTCAAACCCTTTTCGGCACTCACCTGACCAGCGCCATTCACATCGACGTCCAATTTGACATTGGAAAACTCTGTTGAAAAAACAAACTTTCCTGAACCGTTTACCGCAACATCCTCCAGTCGGGGTGCGCTGATATTGATTTCAAATTTGGTGAACTGCAAGGTGGCATATTGGTAATTAGGCCATGACACCTCCTTTTCCCCAAAGGAAAAAGAAAGTATCGGCTTACCGTCCTTCGAGGGCAACTGTCTGATACGCAAATCATCACCAACAGTTTTCAAACTGATAAACTGCAACAGATTCTCATCAATAGTGACACTGCAGCTGTACTGCTCGCTTTGGGTAAAATGGACGGTTGCCGGCATTGAGAGGGTGATCTCATCAAAATCCTTGACATTGAACTCTTTTGTCACAATATTGCCGTTACCCTTGATGGTTTCAGCATTCAGATTACAAATCCCGACAAGAGAGAAAATCACTGATAATAAAAGAAATGACATCTGTTTCATGACGCGAAATTTATTTTTGGTTTAAATTGCAAATATACACAATTTTCCACCAACTTCATGGAAACCAGCGCATGTGAAATGATTTTTAAATGGCACTTACCCGTTTTTCATACACCAGTTCATATTCGCCTTTGCGAATAGTTTCCGGAACTGGGTCGCCGTCAGCGACGCAAGCCTCTATATGGAATTTAAGACCTTCCTCCGTTTCCTGCCTTAGCTTCTCAAACGTTTTACCCGTTGAAAGCACCACACTGCAAATGCGAGGGTCATTAATATAAGATGCGTAGTTTTTACCACACCAGTCCACTTGTACTATTATTTGCTCCATGCTCTTGGTTTTTCGGGCAATTATGGAATTATTACCATCCTACATAATTTCATAATGAGCATTCACCATATACCGCAGTTTTCCAAAATACTCTTCCACAGGCATTCGTTCTTTTTGCCCGAATATCTCATCAGCTTCCGCTTTCAGCTTGTCATAACAACTGTCAGGCCCCTCTTCTGCAGATTCGACCTGACCTAAAGTAGCGACAATGCTATCATGCTTCTTTAACACCATAGACCATACTTCATCAAAATACTCATCCACAGACATACGATCTGATTCTTCAAGATTATTACAACTTGTTGCATCAGAGGAGAGAGTTTTCCCGCTCCGATCCATATCATGACCGTATGAGATAGACGGTTCCGCAACTTTAGGGGTAGATTCTTCTTTGTTAGTATATCTTTTTTTAGGCATAGCACCTCCTTTTTTCACAACTGCAAAGATACAAAAAATTCAAACAAAAAAAAATAATTTTATAAAGAGTTTTTAACTATAATTATGAAATAGCAAGGCATAAAAAAAGGGGCCATAAGCCCCGTATAAGTGATGGTTATTTGCCTGTACGGCAGTATCCAAAGATAGCCGATAAACAAAGTAAGGAGGCACAGGAGAGCCCCAGCGATGGATTACAACTGTGAGTATGCCGGGGAGAAGGTATCGCCATTTTTGATGTCGCCGGTGGTGAGGCCTTTCTTCAGCCATCTCACACGCTGCTCGGACCGACCATGGTTAAAGGAATCAGGAACCTCATAGCCCTGAGCTTTCTTCTGCAGGTAATCGTCTCCGATTTTGGAAGCCACATTCAAGCCCTCCTCGATGTCGCCATCCTGCAAAGAGCCAAACATTTCGTTATCGTGATAAGCCCAGATGCCAGCGTAGAAGTCAGCCTGCAGCTCCAGTCGCACGCTAATTTGGTTGCGTTCCTTTTCGCTCACACGGCTCATCTGCTGGTGAGCGGCATTCAGAGTGCCCAACAGGTACTGCACGTGGTGTCCCACCTCATGCGCGATGACGTAGGCGTAGGCAAAATCACCATCCGCGCCCAACTGTTTTTTCATATTCATAAAGAAGGATAAGTCCAGGTAAACGCACTGATCTGCAGAACAATAGAATGGACCCGTAGCCGAGGTGGCGCCACCGCAGCCAGACTGCACACTACCCGTAAACAGCACCAATTTCGGAGGAACATAGGTTTTGCCCATCTTCTTGAACTCTGCTGTCCACACATCCTCGGTACCGGCCAGAATCTTCTTGGCAAAAGAAGCCAATTCTTCCTCTTCAGCAGAAGGTTGGTATGCTTCGGTCTGCCCTGATGAACCAGTCAAATCAGCATTTTGTAAAACTTCCATAGGGTTGCGCCCCATGATCAAGTAAATCAGTCCCACAATAATTATACCACCGATACCCATGCCACCGATGGCTTTGCCGCTGAGACCTCGACGGTCATCAACATTTGTGCTTTCGCGTCTTCCTCTTAAATCCATAGTAGTAGTTTTAAAATTTTTGCAAACTTACGGATTTTTTCGATACAAAGACAAAAATTCATACATCCATATATTGATAAAAAAACAGTCCATGAAAAATAATATTTTTTTGTATCTTTGCCAACGAATTATTGAACACAAATATGGAATCCTCAAATTATTCTGCGATTTCACAAATTAACACATCCATACAAAGCAATGCTTTTTCTGAGCATACAATTCAACTAATTGACAATTACATAAACGACATACTCAATGGAAGAACAAATCTTGATCGATTCAATTTACCAGAGCATGCAGGACTCTGCACGGCAGGTGCGCCGCTCATTGGGGCGTACATCGTATGCAACTACGCGAGAACAAGCCTTGAACCAAGTCGAGATGCTGGAACAAGCCAAACAAGCAGCCCAACAAACTGGGAAATAGACGCTAAACAAGAAAAGATGGTGCAACAATGGGCGGAAACAAAAAAACTGTGGTTCCCTCATGCCGAACAATATATTACAACCACATTTGGTCCTAAAATAGCAGAAGGAGCTGAAGCAAAAGTTTATTACAAAGACGGCTGCACCTCTGTCGTAAAAGCACGCACTTCAATTTATTCCACTTTAGGCAAAGCAATGGAAGCCATTGCATTACACAACACTCTATTTCCAGAAACGCAAATGTCCGTAATTGGTTTTACTCGCGACTCTGACGGACTATTCCGTTGCATTCTCACTCAACCATATATAGGCTGCAAACGATTGGCAACAAAAAAGGAAATTGATGAAATGGTGCTTGCAAAAGGTTTTCATGATAATTATGGCGGACAAGGTGTAAACTACATCGGTAACCGTCTTTACTTGGAAGACATGCATCCTGCCAATGTGTTTATTGATATACTTACAGATAAACCGACATGCATTGATTGTATTGTCAAGTTTATTGCTAAGTGATTGAGTTATACAATCCAAACAAACTATTATGAGCAGTATTAATCTGCCTTTTTCGTTTAACTTTTTCGAGCATTATGTCGGAAATTTAGTTGTTACACTATTAATCCTAACGATGTCCAACTCAACACAAGCGCAAAAAGTGCCGGGGCACTATAGCTATGCGCACAGCTTTCACTATGACCTGCATGGCAACCATCTTGAAGTGTATGAGACCGGCACAATGGATTTTCAAGCCAACGGAACGGCCATCGACTCGGCCCGTCAGGTATATGTGGCGACACTCAAAGATGGAGGCTCAGCTACGTATGTGTTCAACTATGTGAGTCCCAGCCGCTGGCGCTTAAACAAGAAAGACTTTTACTTCTCCGGCATCAAGGATAGTTTCAGCATGGAAGTAGCGGAAACATCCCGCAAAGGCTGCGACAAAACCCGAGCCGACGAGTTAGCTTTAATCTCTTACACACCGTACCGAGAGTCCCGTGTTTTTATCATATGGGAGGCGATACATTTTTTTGTCGTCATTGGATATATAGTGGGTGTAGGAATAGGTGCAGCCATCGCAGCCAGTGGCTCCCCAAAAATAGGCGTATTTACCTGTAAGCACGTCAACTCCTGGGTAGATACCAGCGGGCACAGCCCCAAATCCTGTTGAATTGTTGGAACTTAAGTCATAACCTGGAGAACATTCCTTGTCACTTGTTGTCCAGTCTCTATTGGCTGCCAATGCATTCGCATAATCTCTTAGATGTTCACTGCAAACATATTCATCCTTGCTCATGCAATATTCGGTAAGTTGATCCCATTCCGCATCACTTGGCAAATGCCACCCGTTGGGACATATTCCTTGCATACCGCTTGGATTAGCTTCACTGCTATTTGCTCCCCTTGACACTGCGGGCCAGTTGTAAAGATAACCGTATGTGGCAAAATCACCGTTTGTCGCATAACGGTATGCGTGATGAAAATTTGTTGTAGTACCCTCGTCAATCTCTGTGCCGTCAGCATAATGTGTGGTGCGCAAATTAGAGGCCATCCATACCTGTGTGCCGAGTTTTACAGCATTGTAAGTGTTGCCGTCGTAATCTTTTACGGCATTTTTGATAATGCCGTCGCCTGCGGGTTCGGAATCGCCTGCGGGTTGATTGTCAATGTTGATTTTCTCTTTTTTGCATGAAACCATGCATAATGCCAGGCTAAGAACAAGGCCCGTAATGAGGAAAAAATATCTTTTCATTATGTTTGTTTTTGGTGGTGAAAATGTTTTTTGTCCATCAGATTGTCGTCTTACAACAACATGACGCTTTAAACACCGAAAACGTTACAATGAAAATGAAATTTAAGCAAAGACGGGGGATAAGAATGAGTTTCGTTTTATTTCTTGCGAGATTTCTTGTTTGCCTTTGCCTTATGTCCGAAGTTGTAGCCCACACGGATAGACGGTTCGATGCATCTCGTTTCTTTGGCCAGAGAAATTCCGTATGAGAGTTCGCCCATCACATACCAATTGTTGGAGAACATGCGGCCGAAGCGGAGCTCAATGGGCAGAACCAAGTCCATATCCACATATTCCAAACCGGCACCAGGTCCTATGCCCAGTATAAATGGCTGGTTTTTGAGGTCGCCAAACTCCATCAGCAATCCTGCCGACAATTTGATGGCAGAATAGAATTTGTCGTATTCGTTGTAGGGTTTGAAGGAGCCCAGGAAGCCGCCTCCGCCACTGATGTAAAAGCCCATGGCGAATTTATCGTTCACCGGATAGGCGAAATCGCCCCCGATATGAAGATTTAAACCCGCGGCTTTCAGATCATAGCATTCCACAGGAATACCCAGCCCGAAATTCAGACCTTTCAAACGCGGCAGCTCAGTTTTGGCATTTTGTGAAAACACCGAAACGCTGCAAATCAATGCTATGGTAAATATGAGTGTTCTTTTCATTGTCATATAGTTGGTAAATAAATTCAAAATTCAAAATATACTACCCCGGCCTTCGGCCACCCGTTGGAGGCTGCGCCTCCTTTCTCCTCCTCGCTCGGCATAGCTCAAGCAAACTTGGCTCTGCACTCGCTCCTTCGTCGAATCTAAAAGAAGGGGAATTATAATTGTCAACTGTCAACTATCAATTGTCAACTGTTAATTGCCCACTATCTCCTTATGACTCTTCAGGATCGTCTTCGCGGTTCCTTTCTTATTGGAGAACTCGAACATTGACATCGAGTACCAGCCTTCATAATCCGGAGCCCAGTAGCGGATGCCAGCCATGCCATGCGTTTTGCCCCAAGCTATCACATCTCTGTAAATGTAGGCCTGTCCCTGCTGGTCTTTCTCATAGCCTTTCAACTTCTTGTTCCAGCCAGCAAAAGGACCTTCCATTTTACCCGACGGATAAGAGAACTCACCGATGAAGACAGGAACATTACACTTCTTGTTGATCTTGGTGATGGTTTTGGTCAACAGTTTTTTCTTGTTGAACGACATCGCGGGAGCGCTGGGATAATAGCTGATACCAGCGGTTTCCATCTTGTATCCGTGTTTCGCCATATAGCGGAAATACGAGGCGCTGCATCTTGGGGTAAAGACCACCGTAGCGATATGGGTCGAGAATTTGACCTTGGATGCGTCCATATTTCTCTTTTCGTAGGCCTTCAGGATACCATTTTTGATAGCCGCAAACTCTTTTACATTATACGCCCACACATGCTTCTTCAGCCACCATACGGAAAACACCGAAGCCATATAACGCTTCATAGCGGAGGCTTTCCCCAATTTGGCATCCACAGCGGTTTCTGTGCCCATGCCCACACCGGCGAAACCGAAGTTGGCCTCGTTGCCCAAATTCCAGTTGTTGACAGTACAGCCTGTAGCCAAAATAGCATCGGCGACGAATTCGCCGTAAGCTTCCAGAACCACACAAATCTCATCGAGGGACAGTTCCGACCATTCCTTACCGTTTTGCAGGGCATAAATATCTGGATATTCCTCAAAACACGGCTTTTGCACACGATCCATATCCATGTAAGTGTACGCACACATGATCTCAGGATTGATGGGAATATTCAACGCTGCCGCAATCTGGCACAACTGTATTCCCTGGTCGAAAGTATGCACATTGGCGTTTTCGTCCGGCTCACCATCGGTAATGTTTTCGGCGGTTTTGTGGCGTTTGGTGGCGATTCTCACATACATTTCCGTGGAGCCGAGACTGCGGTAGATGCTCTGCAACTGTTCCGGTGTCGTGGCAATGCTGTCGCCAATCACAAAGGTGTATCCCTGCTCGAACTGGTTCAGCGAGAAGGGACTCAGCGAAAGCGCCACACGGAAACCTTCGGAATCCTTTGCGGGAAAAGCCTTTTCGCCTCCTTTATATTTTTTCGTCTGTTGTAACGCATTGTTCCCGTCAGATATTTTCGCAAGCGGTAAAACCACGATCTGCGAATTGCCCAGCGTCTGCATCACGTGTTTGGTCTCCCGCTCTTCGCCATCAACGATGACATAACCGACGTATTCCATACGGTCATTGGTCTGTAGAGACGTTTCCGAAGACATCCCGGCGGCACCCGCATATTCAATCTGATTGGCACCACCGCCTTCTCCACACACCATCTTAATAGACGATTGCTTGCCGTTCTGGCGGGCAGTCATCACATACGTGCCGGTTTTGGCCAAGTTGACACAAAAACTATGGGTTCCAGCAGAAACGTCAGAAAATGATTTCCCTACAATTTTACGGCCGTTCATATCGATAATTTCCATCAGAACATCACCCGCTTCCGCCACCGTAAGGCGAACATTGGTAGTGGCTTTGAAAGGATTCGGAATGTTTTGCGACAGCACAAAACCATTGTTTTCACTAAAATCATCAATGCCAGTACCATTCTTCAGAATCAGGGTGGTATCAGGCCAGTAAAGTGTTTCCTGCCAGCCTTGGGTATGGTTAGTGATGACCACCCGGTTCAGCTGTGCATAACGGCTGTCGGCATCACGCCCTGTGAAGCTGATGGTTTGGGCCACAGCGCCAAAACACATCATAATCAACAGCAAAAAAATAGAAATCTTTTTCATAATACGATAAATTCTGAAAATTGAATGGTAAAAATACATCGTTTTTTACATATATCAAAGGGAATAACGACACAATGATTAGCCGTTTTTTCCTAATATTTAGCCGTTTTGACGAAACGAAGGCCCAACTTGTCCATTTCGGAAAAAAGTGCTAATTTTGCAGGAAATTTTGACCAATAATTTTGACCGACACAGACCATGAATCCTCCCTTCATCCGTATGTTTCCCGACTATGCCCCACCCGCCAAAATACTGCATAACGGTGACGAATTCATTCTGCTCCTGCATCCGGAAATGCCCAAGAAAAAAATGGACTTCCAGCAACCGGAATACTTTACTTTCATTGTGGTGCGTAATGGTTATGTGTGTGGCACGATGGACGGAACAAACTACCGGGCAAATGCGCCGGCTTCGATTGCCATCTTGCCGAGGCAACATGTACACTTCGACAAATTTGACCCCAAGGCCGACTGTGTGGTGTATCTTTTGTCAACGCGACTGGTGCAGAGAATCCGCTTAAACAACGAATTCACCGTTTATGCGGCACTCCAAAGCAACCCTGTTCTGCAATACACGCCCGCTGAGATGCGCATTCTGGACGACATTCTGCAATTGCAGTGCGATGTGCTGCAGCACACGCAGGCCGAACAACTGTTAGACATCAACGCCATGCTGCTCCATATCGGCTTTCATTTGCTGGCACCTTTGCGCTTACGCGAAAATGCCCAAGGAGAGCAGGACACCAAACGCCATGAGCTGTTGACCATGCGTTTCACCGCCCTATTGGACCAATACTATGCGCAGCAGCACCGAGTAGCATGGTACGCCAGCGAACTGTGCGTGGCACCCAAGTACCTTAGCGAGAGTGTCAAACGAGCCACTAACCATACGGCGGGCTGGTGGATTGACCATTACCTGATGCGCGACGCCACCCGTATGTTGCGGCAAGGAAAGCTGTCCGTCAAAACCATCGCCGCCCGTTTGAGCTTCGACGACCAATCCGCCTTCGGCAAATGGTTCAAGCGTCTGAAAGGCGTCTCACCCGCACACTTCCGACAAAACTAAAAATAGAGACACGACAAATCGCATCTCTACCATATTATTACGTTCCCTTCGTAAAAAGGAAAAGACAAATCGCGTCACTATTAGTATCCCAAAATTTTAAGCATGGATTTATAGCTCTGCTCCTTGGCGAAAAGCTTGGTGCATAACTCACCGTCCTCATCCCTATATATAATAATATGTTTAGGAGCCGGCAACATACAATGCTGGATGCCACCATAACCACCGACCGCCTCCTGATAAGCACCCGTATGGAAAAGGCCGATATATTGGGGATCTTCATCATAATTAATTTCAGTCGGCTTACTTGTTCCCTCGAAATTCGAATCAGCTGTCTGATGAATCTTCGGCAAGAACACCGCATTCAGATGCGCTTCCGAATTATAATAATCGTGACTATCACAGGTCAATCCACCCAGGAAAACACGCTCGTATTCACGATCCCAATGATTGATGGCGAGAATGATAAACTGCTGATTGATAGCCCAGGTGTCAGGCAAAGTAGTCATGAAGGAGCTGTCAATCATATTCCACAGCTCACGGTCATTCTGTCTCTTCTGCTGCAGAATGGAAAACAAAACCGCACTGGATTCACCCACTGTATAAGAACCGAACTCAGTGAAAATATCCGGTTCACGCACTCCCTCACGATCACAAATCTGCTTGATTTGCGACACAATCTCTTCGGCCATGTACTCATAATCGTATTCAAAACCCAAAGAGTTTTTAATCGGGAAACCACCACCGATATTCAATGAATCCAATTCTGGGCATAACTTCTTCAAATCGCAATACAGGTTCACACACTTCGTCAACTCATTCCAATAATAGGCCGTATCCTGAATACCGGTATTGATAAAGAAGTGCAACATCTTCAGCTCAAACTTCGGATTCTTCTTGATTTTGCTTTCATAAAATGGAATGATATCATTATATCGGATACCCAAGCGGGAAGTGTAGAATTCAAATCTTGGCTCCTCTTCAGCGGCGATTCTGATACCAAGTTTACACTTGGAATTCAGATTCGCATCCAACAAATTAAACTCATGTTTGCTATCCAAAACCGGAATAATATTCGTGAATCCCTTGTCCAACATCATGGAGATGTTGTCAATATACTGCATCTTCTTGCAGCCATTACATATAATATAATTGTCCTTCTCGAACTGTCCCATGTCGTGCAAAGTCTCCACCAAGTTCAAATCGAAGGCGGAGGAAGTCTCCAAATGCACGTCATTTTTCAGCACTTCGGACAACATAAACTCAAAATGAGAGCTTTTTGTACAATAGCAATAGTGATAATCGCCCTGATAATCGGACTTCGCAATAGCCACATTGAACCATCTTCTGGCCTTCTGGATATTCTGGGAAATCTTGGGGAGGTAGGTGATTTTCAGCGGTGTACCATACTGCTTGATGATATCCATCAAGGGAACAGTGTTGAATATCAATTCATTATCTTCAACCTTAAATTCCTCCTGCGGAAATTCGTAAGTCTGTGAAATCAGATCAATGTACTTGGTTCTCATAGCCTTTTCAATTTTTTTAATGATTGAGACGGCAAAAGTACAAAATAAATTAATCGGATTACATATAATAACGCAATCCGACTAATTTAAATTTGATTTTTTAACACAATCCAAGTGAATCAGATTGTCAATTATCAATTGTCAATTGTCAATTATTAATTATATGAACATCCATCTGGTTGAAGGGGATGGAGATGCCGACGGCATTGAGTTTATCGTAAACCGCTTGGTTCAGATAGAAGAAAGTATCCCAGTAATCGGCATTCTTAACCCACACACGCAATTCGAGGCTGACTGCACTGTCGGCCAAAGCGGTCACCACCACCATCGGAGCAGGCTCCTCGATAACTTTGGAATATGACTTTGCCAATTCCATCAGAGCGGTGCGGGCGCTATCGACGGATTCACCATAAGCGATACCCACCTTGATGTCTACACGGCGGTTTTCGGAACGGGAATAGTTCACCAGCGTCTTGGTAGCCAAATCAGTATTCGGGGCAATCACCATTTTTTTGTCGGGGGTTTCCACAATTGTATTGAAAATCTGGATATGCTTAACTGTACCCTGCACGCCAGCGGAATCAATATAATCACCCACTTTGAAGGGTTTGAGCAAGAGAATAATCACGCCACCGGCGAAATTCTGCAAAGTGCCCTGCAAAGCCATACCTACGGCCAAACCAGCGGCACCCAGTACTGCGATAAACGAGGTGGTTTGAATACCGACCATACCCAACACCGCAATCACCACCATCACTTTCAAAGCAATGTCCGTCATTGACAACAAAAACGACTGCAGAGACACTTCCACGTTACGACGATCCAGCATCTTCTTCATCGCCTTGACAACCAATTTGATAAGTTTCAAACCTATCCATAAAACAATCAGGGCGATAATGATTTTTGGCACTTCCTTGAACAACACGTCATGTGTAAATTCACCCAGCGAATCCCAAAGGGACTGCACACTCATAAAATCTTTTGACTCCATAATTTTTTGATATTTAGTTAGTTATTAATTGGATTATCCATTTCAAATTTCAATATGCTTTCATTGTGCGGCACATTCCTCATAATGGCGCATCAGCAACTTCCCTTTGCGCGATTCACGTATCATCCGCAACGCCTTGTTCACCTCATCGATAGTTCCCACACACTCAAAAGGCTTATTAGGGGCGATACCACAGAGCTCGTCGAAATACTGCATCAGCTCCGCCTTTTCCAGCAAGTCTTCCCCGAAAATGCTGACCATCGTATCATTATCGATAAATGGCGACAAAATGATATAAGCAAAAAGACACTTGGAGCAGTTGCAGCACCACTTGTTCTCCTTGCTGCCGGCATTACAGCTCTTGAACACCGGAAAATACTGCGGATGACGGGCAAACATCTCGGCAATTTGCAACTCGGTATAGGGACGCAAGTAACTATAGTAATGATTGCTATCATTGAGGAACTGACGGACATACCTGCGGAAATCCTCCTCATACTCCAACGACTTGGAATACTGATGGTTGATTTTCGTTCCGGGAATGGTCGGCTCATTGGCGCTCGACTCATTGGAAAGGGCCACGTCACGGGTAGCAGTGCCGTAGCTCACCAACAAAGTATAGAAACTGAGCATTGCGGAGAACGGCGTATGTCCATTCAGAAAACCCTGCTTGTTGAGTTCCAACAACTGCGGATCTATTTCGCGCTGCAGCACTACCCTATCCTCTTCGGCCGGAAAACCCGCAATGCGGGCACAGTCCACCGTGGCGCCGCGAGGATTGATGATGAAAGGTATGACCTGGCACTCTTTCCGCAGCGCCTCCAAGGTGACCACCGAATCCTTGCCACCACCGATAGGCACGATAACCCGTTGACTATCATCTACATGCGGATATTTCAATTCGGAAGCGGACGGACTATCCTGCGCAAAATCAAAACTCATAAAATTCTCTTCAGACGCCTGTATTTTATTCTGATAGAAGAACTCTCCCAAACCATTGAAATACAATTTCTTCCACCATTCCTGCATGACCTCGTCCAGCTGATACGGCTTGACCAGCACCGTCGGCGAGCAGGTACATTTCCAATAGCTGATGAGCTCAATCATACCGATTTGGAAAACAATCCCACGGACCTCCTCTTCCCGAAGCGGTGCAATCGCATATTTCCCAAGGGAAAGTTTCATTTTAGGATGAAACTCATACTCGCCTGTCGCAAAATGGAATTGCATTTTGATTTCCGCATCCGCTATTGAAAAATCAAAAGCCTGGTATTCAAACACAGGAAACTCCTGTCGCAATTGTTCGTAGGTTCTCTTCATCATTCCTTGATAATATGATATTTTTTCGTATCTCCCCTCCGTATTTTCCTTCGGACGCGATGAATCGCGTCCCTACAATAAAATTCACTTGTCCGTGTATAATTCAGGAAATTTGTGTAAATTTGCATTTCTGAATTATCCGACAAAAATACAAAAAAATTCATGGATACGGTTGAGAATTTTTTAGAGGTGAAGCCCACTGAATTCTCGTTGACAGCGGGACGGATTCTGATTTCCGTGCCGTTTTACAACGACCCGTTTTTCAACCGTACGGTAGTGCTGCTGACGGATTACGACAAGCAATCGTGCGCCGGACTGGTACTGAACAAAGCCTCGCGTCTGTCGGTGCGCAAGGTAGTGAGTGAAATCAAAGTTGATGACAAACTTTATATTGGAGGTCCCGTGATGCCAGACGGCATTTTCTGCATCCACAATTTTGAGAACTCCAAGGCCGCTTCCAAGTTGCTGCCCGGCATTTATGTCGGATCTGACGAAGTTCTGATTTCCCTGATTGAGCATCAGGCCATTCCCAGCATGAAATACCGCTTTTTTGTAGGCTATTCCGGCTGGTCACCCGGGCAACTGGAAGGTGAACTGGCGAACAAAATGTGGGTTATCGGTGCCGCCACCCCCGAACTGGTTTTCGACACGCCCAGCAACAAAGTGTGGGAGACGGCGGTACGCAATCTCGGCAACGACTATCTGCACTGGCTCAAGACCCCTCGCAATTTTGCTCATAATTAACAAAACAATCCGCTTACCATATTGAAATATTTTGTATCTTTGCAGAATGTATTCAACATTTTAAAAACATGAAGAATTATATCAGACTTTCTCTTATCTGCTTGACGATTTTCCTGCTAGGAACGAGTTGTGACAACGGCAAGAACCCCTACCATTCTCCCAAAAGCATCACCAAAGCCTTTACAGAGAGCTTGTACACCGGCAATTTCGAAGATGCCAAGCAATACGTCACCCCCGAGTCCATCCCCATCATCAACTTTTACCAGCAGGCTTTCCCTCCCGAAAACTTCAAAGGCTGCGACCATATTGGCATGGGGGAGATCACCGTGCGTGAAATCAGCGACTCCACCGCCCTCTGCAAGTGTATTGTCACCCTATGCAACGGCAAGAGCGGCAACAGCAGCACCAAAGTGGTGAAAAGAGACGGCAAATGGTACGTGACCCTACGCGAAAGCGAAAGCGAGAAGAAAGAAGAAGCGGAAGAACAGTTAAAGAAATTTCAGAATTGACAATTGACAGTTGAAAACTGAAATCTGAAAACTGAAAACTCATAACCCACAGCTCATAGCTCATAACTCACAGCTAACAGCTAACAGCTCATAGCCCACTCCCCCTCCTAACCTTCTAACCCTTAAATCCTAAACATTAAACACTAAACACTAACCGAATAAAAAAATGGCAAACTTTATTGAAGAGATGAAATGGCGCGGGATGATTCATGACATGATGCCCGGCACAGAAGAACAATTAGCGAAAGAAATGACCACCGCCTACGTCGGCATCGACCCGACAGCGGACTCCCTGCATATCGGACATTTGGTGGGCGTGATGCTGCTGAAGCACTTTCAGGAATGCGGACACAGACCTATCGTGTTGCTCGGTGGCGCCACCGGCATGATCGGCGACCCCTCCGGCAAATCACAGGAGCGTAACCTGCTGGATTCCGACACTTTGCGCCACAACCAAGCCTGCATCCGGAAGCAACTGGAGAAATTCCTCGACTTTGAAAAAACAGGTGGCAATGCTGCAGTGCTCGTCAACAACTACGACTGGATGAGCCAGTTCTCATTCTTGGATTTCATCCGTGACATCGGCAAGCACATCACCGTCAACTATATGATGGCCAAGGACTCTGTGAAGAAGCGCTTCAACGGCGAAGGCGACGGCATGTCCTTCACCGAATTCTCGTACCAGCTGGTACAAGGTTACGACTTCCTGTATCTGAACCAACACTACAACTGCAAGTTGCAGATGGGCGGCAGCGACCAGTGGGGCAACATCACCACTGGTACCGAGCTGATTCGCCGCAAGACCAACGGCGAGGCTTTCGCCCTCACCTGCCCGCTCATCACCAAAGCCGACGGCGGCAAGTTCGGCAAGACCGAAAAGGGCAATATCTGGCTCGACCCCGAAAAGACCTCTCCCTACACTTTCTACCAGTTCTGGATTAACTGCAGCGACGAGGACAGCAAGAAATACATCCGCATCTTCACCTTGTATAGCAAAGAAGAAATCGAAGCCATGGAGAAAGAGCATGAGGCTGCACCGCATTTGCGTATCCTGCAAAAAGCTCTGGCCAAAGACCTTACCGTCCGTGTACACTCACAGGAAGACTATGATGCGGCTGTCAGCGCCTCCGAAATCCTTTTCGGCAAAGGCACCGCCGATGGCCTGGCCAACCTTTCCGAAAGCATGTTCCTCGCCGTGTTCGACGGGGTGCCCCAGGTGGAAGTTTCCCGTGACCTTATCGCCAACGGCGTGAACATTGTCGATTTCCTGACCGACCATACCAACATCTTCCCCTCCAAAGGTGAAGCCCGCCGCATGCTGAAAGACAATGGCGTGAGCATCAACAAGAACAAGGTCAATGACAGCTGCACCGTCAACAACGACATGCTGCTGAACGGCAAGTACATCTTGGTGCAAAAAGGCAAGAAGAACTACTTCATTGTTAAAGTCAACTAATTCTATATCAAAATAATAAAAACATGAACTGGGCTGTCATCATCACCATTATCCTTATCGGCATTCTTGGACTGGTGCTGGAGTTTCTGGTTGTACCAGGCGGCATTGTCGGTGTCATCAGCGGATTGATCATCGCCGGCGGTGTGGGACTGGCCTATTACCAGTACGGCGTGCTTGCAGGCAATATCACCTTGATAGTCACTGTGATAGGCATCCTTGTCGGCATCTTCTTCCTTTTGAGATCACGAACATGGAGAAAACTCATGCTCAACACCAAGATTGAAAGCAAGGTGAACGAAGTGGATGAAGCCAAAATCAAAGTTGGCAGCGAAGGGGTGACCGTCTCGCGCCTGGCTCCCGGTGGCAAAGCCAGTTTTGACGGGGAAATCGCGGAAGTGTTTTCCTCTCACGACTTTATTGACGAGAACCGAGAAATCGTTGTCTTAAAAATCGAAGGCAGTAAAATTACCGTTAAACTTAAATAATTTTCACCATGGATCCATTAACCATTATCATTATCGTTGCCTGTATCATCTTGCTTATTTTCTTCTTATGGATGGTACCTATCGGCTTATGGTTCACCGCTTTAGTCAACGGTGTACATGTTTCATTAGTACAATTGATTCTGATGCGTTGGAGGAAAGTTCCCCCCGGAATTATCGTCAATGCCCTGATTACCGGTACCAAAGCCGGCATCAAGCTGAACCGCGACCAATTGGAGGCCCACTACCTGGCAGGTGGTCATATTACCCCGGTGGTCAACGCCCTGATTTCCGCTGAAAAAGCCAATATTCCCTTGGATTTCAAGGCTGCTACCGCCATCGACCTGGCCGGCCGTAACATTCTGGAAGCTATCCAGACTTCTGTCAACCCAAAAGTCATCAACACGCCTCCCGTAGCCGCTGTGGCCAAGAACGGTATCCAGCTGATTGCCAAGGCCAGAGTGACCGTGCGTACCAACATCAAGCAGTTGGTGGGTGGTGCCGGCGAAGAGACCATCATCGCCCGTGTAGGCGAAGGTATCGTCACCGCCATCGGTTCTGCCGACAACCACAAACAGGTGCTCGAGAACCCTGACTCAATCTCCAAAGTAGTGTTGACCAAGGGCTTGGATTCCGGCACTGCTTTTGAAATTCTGTCTATTGATATTGCTGACATCGATGTAGGTAAGAACATCGGGGCTATCCTGCAGATGGACCAGGCCAATGCCGACAAGAACATTGCCCAGGCCAAGGCTGAGGAACGCCGCGCTATGGCTGTAGCTTTGGAGCAGGAAAACAAAGCCAAGGCTCAAGACGCCCGCGCCAAAGTGATTCTGGCAGAAGCCGAAGTACCACTTGCCCTCGCCGACGCCTTCAGAAATGGCAACTTGGGAGTGATGGACTACTATCGTCTGCAGAATATCAAAGCTGACACCCAGATGCGTGAAAGCATCAGCAAACCTCAGACTTCCGCCGCCAACGGCAAAAACGATAAAAAATAAGCTGTAATGCTGAAAAAAATATCATTACTGTTCATTGCTCTTGTTCTGTTCCTTTTTTGCCCGGCTCAGAACAAGAGCTTTGATTATCAGTTGAAAAAAATCAACGGAGACTGCTCTACCTACGACAATCCGCAGTTACGGAAAGCATTGGACAAGGAGAAGAAAAAACTGGAGAAACAGACCAGTGTCGTCATTGGCTATTGCCCCGAGGACATGGTCAGCGAAATGCCACAGAGTCCGCTATCTAACTTCCTGACTGACATTTTGGTGGAGATTGCCAACGACTACTGCCAGAAGCATCACAAAGAAGCAGTGGATTTCTCCCTTCTGAATTTCGGAGGCATCCGCAGCTCTCTGCGGGCAGGGAATGTCACGGTCGGCAACATCTTTGAGATCTCCCCCTTTGAGAACAACGTGGTCATCGCCAACATCAAAGGCAGCGAACTGCTAAAGGTCTTCCGACGCTTCAAAGTAAAAAAATGCGAGCCATACTCCCAGCAAGTCAGCATACAATATGCCGGCGACTATTTTTACAAGGCGCTCATCCACGGGAAAGAGATTGACATTAACAAAATCTATCGTGTGGTCACCTTGGACTTTATCCTCACCGGTGGCGACAACATCCTTGAAGGAGTTGAAATACTGTCGTCGGAAAGCACCAACATCACCGTACGGGACGCCTACATCCAGCAGATCAAGAAGATGACCGCCGAAGGCAAAGTCATTACGGGAAAATTTGACGAACGAATGAGTATTATTCCCCAACCCCGCTAAGCATGAAGAAATCACTTATTTTCATCAACATACTGTTTTTGCTGACTGTTTGTTCACTGGCAACGGCCCAGAACTCCATCGTCATCTTGCACACCAACGACACCCACAGCCAAATCGATCCCCTGCAAGACAAAGACGGCTCATTGGCTGGTGGAATCTACTGCCGCGCCGCCATCATCGACCAAGTGCGGAAAGAGAACAAAAATGTGTTGTTGGTAGATGCCGGCGACTATTTTCAGGGCACCCCTTTCTTCAACTTTTTCAAAGGAGCCAGCGAAATCAAATTCATGAATCTGTTAGGCTACCAGGCAGCCGCTTTAGGCAACCACGAATTTGACAACGGCAGCAAGATGCTGGCCAAGCAGTTAGCAAAGGCCAAGTTCCCCATTGTCTGCGCCAACTATCTGTTTTTCAATAAAAAACTGAATAAGATTGTCAAAAAATATGTTGTCATCGAAATGGACGGCAAACGGATTGGCATCTTCGGACTGCTGACAGACATCAAAGCACTGACCTTGCCTGAGAACTACAAAGACCTGAAGTACCTCAACGCCATCGATGTGGCCGACTGCATGGTGAAAGAACTTCGTGAAACAGAGAAATGCGATTATGTCATCTGCCTGTCGCATCTGGGATGGAATACAGGCTCTGAGGACAACCCCGATGACAAAATGCTGGCCGCACAGGTGAAAGGCATTGACGTGATTGTGGGCGGCCACTCCCATTCTGTCATCGAAAAACCCGACGTAGTCAATGGCACAATTATTTTGCAGACAGGAAAGAAAGGACTCAGGATTGGGCAGTTGACAATTGATAATTGACAGTTGATAATTGACAGTTGAAAACTGAAAACTGAAAGTTGAAAGTTAAGAATTCAAAATCCATAATCTCTAACCCTCCTCACCTTCCTCACCTTCTAACCTTCTAACCTTCTAACCTAAAAACAATTAGCACATTAAAACCATGAACTTACAAGCATATCACAACATCAAAGCCAGTCTGCCGGAAGGCGTGCGGCTGGTGGCGGTCTCAAAGACCAAACCCGAAGAGGACATCATGACCCTGTACAACGAGGGGCAGAGGATTTTCGGCGAAAACAAGGCACAAGAGTTAAAGGCTAAGCACGAGAATCTTCCGAAAGATATTGAATGGCATCTGATTGGTCACCTGCAGACCAACAAAATCAAATACATCGCACCTTTTGTCAGCATGATTCACAGCATCGACAGCTATGAGCTGCTGAAGGAAGTGAACAAGCACGCCATCAAGCACGATCGGGTGCTGAAGTGCCTGCTGCAGTTCCATATTGCCCAGGAAGAGACCAAATTCGGCTTTCTATTTGACGAATGCGAAACTATGCTCAACGACCCGGGCTTCGCGGATTTGCAAAATGTCAAGATCTGCGGTGTGATGGGTATGGCCAGCCTCACCGACAATCAGGAGCAGATTCACCGCGAGTTCCATACCCTGCATGAGTATTTCAACTTACTGAAAGAAAAATACTTCAGCAACAATCCAGACTTCAAGGAATTATCCATGGGCATGAGCCACGACTACCCCATCGCCATTGAGGAAGGCAGCACGCTAATCCGTGTAGGCAGTGCCATTTTCGGGGCAAGAAACTATGCAGTTAACAGTTGACAATTGATAGTTGACAGTTGACAATTAAGCGTAATACAACATTTTTCCTGACATCATGCCAGAGGCATAAGACGTGCCGGCAGGCGCAATTAACACCATACAAGCGGCACAGCCGCGCAGTGTGGTGACAATCGGACAGTACACATAGTGCATATCGGAGATATGCGACATCATACCACTACCTCGGGATAGATAGTGTCGCAGGTGCCTTATATGCATATCACTGATATGCAACATCACTCTACTTTATGACATAGTCTGTCGCATCTCGAGATGCTTGTATGGTGCGAGCACCTTCATCCACCACACTGCGCCTAACGGCTTGTATGGTGTTAATTGCACTACGTGCGTGGCACCTCTTCGAGGTGAGTGGAGGAGACATTTTCATTTCATTCTCGGACGCATTCGATGCGGCCCTACACATAAGGCCATGATGCTGCGTGCGGGGGCAATGCCGACGGTTGGGGCGTACGGGCCTGTGCGGCTGCACTTACCGTCGGCTTGATCTTTTGGTTACTTTTCGATCAAGCGAAAAGTAACGGAAAATAAAGTCGGCAAAGATCTTTTGCATACTTTTCCATCTTTGGAAAAGTATGAGAAAAATTTTGTATCTTTGCATTTTTAAAACTTATACGATATATAATGAGTAAACCTGACTATCTATTTGAAACCAGCTGGGAGATTTGCAACAAAGTTGGCGGCATCTATACCGTTCTCTCTACCAAGGCTTTCACCGCAGTTAACCATTTCCAAAACAATTATATCTGCATTGGTCCCGACCTGTCGAAAGAAGACGAGAAACGACAGGAATTCATTGAAGACCCTACCCTTTTCAAGAACTGGCGCGAGAGCGCGTTGGCAGAAGGCCTGCGTATCCGCATCGGTCGCTGGAATGTCAGCGGTCATCCCGTGGTCATTCTGGTGGACTTCACCCCCTACTTTGAGAAGAAAAACGATATTCTGACTCAGTTTTGGCTCAGCCACAAACTGGATTCCATCTCCGGTCAGTGGGACTATATCGAGCCCGCCCTCTTCGGCTATGCCGCCGGCAGGGTAATCGAGAGTTTCTACCAGTTCTACTGCACCTCCATGGACAAAATCGTGGCACAGTTCCACGAATGGATGACAGGTACCGGCATCCTGTACCTGAACCAGAAAGCCCCTCAGGTGGCTACCGTGTTCACTACCCACGCCACCGTGTTGGGCCGTTGCATCGCTGGCAACGGACTGCCCCTGTACGGCAACATCAAGCAGTATCATCCTCAAGAAACCGCTCACCGTTTCGGCGTGCAATCCAAGTTCTCGCTGGAATACCTGTCCGCACAAACTGCTGACGCTTTTACGACCGTAAGTGACATCACCGATATCGAATGCGAGGCGTTCCTGGGCAAGAAAGTCGATACCGTCACCATCAATGGCTTTGAAAACAATTTTGTGCCGCAAGGCGAAGACTACCAGCGTTTGCGCACAGCAGCCCGCCAGAAACTTATCCAAGTGGCCTCCTCCCTTACCCAGCAAAGCATCAGCGACGATGCCCTGCTGATCATCAACAGCGGTCGTTACGAATTCCACAACAAGGGTATCGACATGTTTATCAAGGGCTTGGCCAAGCTGAACCAAAACAAGGATCTGCAACGCGAGGTGGTGGCCTTCATCGCTGTGCCCGCAGGTACCAGCGGCAAACGCACCGACCTGATGCTGAAGATGAACCAGCCTGTCGGCGACAAGCCTGTCCTTGACGACTTCACCACACATCCCCTCTACGACAGCTACAACGACCCTGTTGTCAAAAATTTAATTGCTAATAATTTACACAACGCTCCCGACCAAAAGGTAAAGGTCATTTTCATCCCCGTTTACCTGAATGGTGAAGACGGCATCTTCGACCTGACTTATTACGAATTACTGCCAGGTATCGACCTGTCTGTATTCCCATCTTATTATGAACCATGGGGTTACACTCCGTTAGAAAGTGTCGCTTTCGGCATCCCCACCATCACCACCACCAACGCCGGTTTCGGCCAGTGGGCGGTAGCCAACTTCCAAAACCAAAAGGCTGTGACCGTCATCACTCGTACCGACAACAACGACGAGGAAGTGGCGGAAGGTATTGCCCAGTCCATCTTATACCATACGGCTTGCAGTGCGGAAGAGACCGAGCAGAATCGCAACAAAGCCACGGAAATCTCACAACAAGCATTATGGAAAAATCTGTATAACAATTACTTGGACTGCTATACCATTGCCTTGTCAAAGAGTTTCAACCGTTCAGACCTGTATCGGAACAAGACTTCAAGAGTAGGCTTGCTGGTGGAGAAATTCCAAAAACCGGAACCCGTATGGCACCGTATTTCCGTCAAATCGAAGCTGCCGGAACAGCTGATGAAGCTGGAGAAACTGTCCAAGAACCTCTGGTGGAGCTGGAACTACGAAGCCCGCGAACTGTTTGAGGAAGTGGCAGGCAAAGAGCGTTGGCAGCAATACGAGGAGAATCCCGTTTATCTGCTGCAGGAATTACCTGCCAGCTGCATCGACAAACTGATGGAAGACCAGCTGTTTCTGGACAAACTGGACCGTGTGTATGCCCAGTTTGAGCAATACATGAACGAACCACGTACCCGCACAGAAGAGCAGGTAGCCTATTTCAGCATGGAGTTCGGCATCAGCAACGAGCTGAAGATCTTCTCCGGCGGTCTGGGCATGCTGGCTGGCGACTACCTCAAAGAGGCCAGCGACTGCAATGTCAACATGGTGGGTGTCGGTCTGCTGTATCGTTACGGCTATTTCACCCAGCAGATTTCCGCCATCGGCGACCAGATCAACCTTTATCCTCCGCAGAGCTTCTCCAAGTTGCCCATCCATCCTTACAAAGATACCGAAGGCAAATGGATTACCATCAGTCTGGCCTTGCCGGGCCGCAACCTGTACGCCCGCATCTGGCGTGTGGACGTGGGACGCGTCCCCTTGTTCCTTCTGGACACCGACTTTAGCGACAATACCGAGGAAGACCGCAGAACCACGAATACCCTTTACGGCGGTGACATCGAGAACCGTCTCAAGCAGGAAATTCTGCTGGGTATCGGCGGTATGAGGATGCTGGAAAAACTGGACATCCATCCCACCCTGTTCCATCTGAACGAAGGTCATGCCGCCTTCCTGAATCTGGAAAGACTGCGCTGTTTCATGCAGGAAAAGCAACTGCCACTCAGCACGGCCATCGAGCTGGTGCGCAGTTCATCCCTGTTCACCACACATACCCCTGTGCCCGCCGGACACGACACCTTCAGTGAGGACCTGATGCGCCGCTATTTCTCATACTACACTGAAAGAAACAACCTTGACTGGTCTTCTTTCATGTGTCTGGGCCGCAAAAACATCGACGATATTTACAGCAAATTCTCCATGAGCATTCTGGCCTGCAAGCTGTCTCAGGAAATCAACGGCGTAAGTGCCATCCATGGCCGTGTCAGCCGCGAGATGTTCAGCTTCCTCTACGAAGGACATCTGCCGGAAGAGCTCCATATCGGACATGTCACCAATGGCGTGCATTATCCATCATGGACACACAAGAAATGGCAGCAGTTCCATCTGAAGGTCTTTGGCGAGAAATTCCTCCGCCATCAGTCCGACGACAGTTTCTGGAAAAAAATCTATGATGTGGAAGATGCCGACATTTGGGCCATCAAGGACTATTTGAGAGGCGAGCTGATTGATAATATCAAGTCACTGCTGGAGGTACAGATGCGCCGCCGCAACGAGTCTCCAGACCTCATTGTCAACACCTTGAAGGCTATCCGCAAGGACGCACTGACCATCGGCTTCGCCCGCCGTTTCGCCACTTACAAACGTGCCCATCTGCTCTTCACCAACGAGGAAAAACTGAAACGCCTGCTCAACAATCCCGAACAGCCCGTGCAATTCGTTTTCGCTGGCAAGGCACACCCGCACGACAAGGCTGGACAGGACCTCATCAAACGCATTCTGGAATTCTCACGCAAGCCCGATTTCATCGGAAAAATCATCATACTGGAGAATTATGACATCATCCTGGCCAAGAAGCTGATTTCAGGCTGCGATGTATGGCTGAATACCCCGACCCGTCCCCTGGAAGCATCAGGCACCAGCGGCGAGAAGGCCGTGATGAATGGTGTGCTCAACTTCAGCGTACTCGACGGCTGGTGGGCGGAAGGCTACCACGAAGGAGCCGGCTGGGCCATCAACGAGCAGATTACCTATACCGACAACCGCCTGCAGGACGAGTTGGACGCTACCACCATCTACGCCATGATTGAAGAGCAGATTGCTCCCTGCTTCTACAACCGTGATGAAAAGAACATCCCGCACGAATGGACCAAGATGATGAAGAACTGCTTCTACAAGACCTCGCCTCATTTCACCATGAAGCGCCAGCTGGACGACTACTATGAGAAGTTCTATCACAAGTTGGAGAAACAGCATAAATTATTATCAGAAAATAATTTAGAAAACACTTTCAATCTCGTTCGCTGGAAAGAGAAAGTCCTTACCTCATGGGACAGTGTAGAAGTTGTCGAGCTCACCCAATCTGAGCCTACAGAAATCACTTTCACTTTGGGAGACCAGATTACCACCACCATACTGCTCAAATTAGGCACCTTGCGGGTGGAAGATCTCAAAGTGGAATTGGTATGCACCAAGATGGACAATGGCAAGAGAGTATTCTACCGGAAAATCCCCTTCACGCTGGTTGACACCCAAAACAATCTGGCTCGCTTCAGCTGTACCGTCCAGCCGAAATATGCCGGCATGACGGACTATTCCGTCCGTATCATCCCCACCAACCCCTTGTTGCCGCATGACATGGATTTCAACTTGGTGAAATGGCTGTAATATTGTAGCTATAAATTAATTGTGACTCCTATAATGTTAGCGATAACGATATGCCTATAATGTTATTAGACACGCTGAAAGACTATAAGGTTTATCTCTGTTCGAAATCACCCCGCCGGCAGGAGCTGCTTGCCGGCATGGGTATTGACTTTGAGTACCTGCCCACCAATGTCGAGGAGAAACATCCCGACACAGACAATCCCGTGGAGGTGGCGGAGTACCTGTCAAAGCTCAAGTTGTCGCCTATCCGTCTGGAGGAATATCCGAAGAATACCATCTTCATTGCCTGCGACACCATTGTGGTATTAGGTAATGAAATTCTGGAGAAGCCCAAAGACGAGGCCGAGGCGGTAAAGATGCTCCACGAATTGTCGGGCAAAAGACATACCGTCATCAGCGGGCTGACAGTGAGCACTCCGGAGCGCAGCATTACCTCACACCGCAAAAGCGCAGTGAAGTTTGGCCAGCTCAGCGACGAGGAGATTGATTATTATGTGCGGCAGTACAAGCCTCTGGACAAGGCTGGGGCCTATGGTGTGCAGGAATGGATCGGTTACATCGGCATCGAAGCCCTCGAAGGCTCCTTCTACAACGTGATGGGCCTCCCCTCCAAGTTGTTGTGGGAGATGCTGAAAGAAATCACACTCTGACATTAAAATATGTAGGGACGCATCGAATGCGTCCGTACGGTCTTCTCTAATTGCGAACGCAACGGACAGAGGAGCCGTTGTCCCGTATGCCGACCTCCCTAAGCACGATAGCATCGCAGATGCGACATCTCAATAACCCCTGACGTGAGTCTGGGGGCCAGCGGTGACACCCTCCTCCCTCACTAAGCATCGCAGATGCGACATCCTAACAACCCCTGACAAGGCCGCAGGCCGCAGTCTGGGGTAGGCAGACGATCTCCCCTCTCCTCGCGGCACACAAGGCATCTGCACTGAAGTTAGGAAGAGCCTGCCGCAATAGCAGCCCTTCTATATAAAAACGCCCTGCTCCGAAAATTCGTTGCAAGGCGTGAATAATGCTTCACTTTGAAATACGAATCAATTATTTTTGGACGAGGCGAACAGATAGCCCGTAACAACGGCTGTCGTAGAACATGAACTTATCGTCCGAATAGAAGCATATGTACCATGCGAAGTTTTCGCTATATGGAGTGGATGACCTATAGTAGCCAACAGTGCCCACGTTGTCAAGATTCCCATCGCAATCGTTGCCGCCCGCAGCGGGTAGAATTATAGAATTCCCGTTGGGTCCAGTAACTTTA
>JAGCSI010000001.1 GCA_017964255.1 Bacteroidales bacterium
AGAGGCATGGTTGCGGGCTACTAATAATGGCCAGCCCACGGGTGCGGTCAGCACGGTGATGTCCACCATGAGCCAGCCTTGGAATCCGCCAATGTGCGGACAGGACGAGATGATTAGACTGCTGACTGGTGCTGAGAATACGCCCGTGAAGCGCACTTTTGGCGGTATTGTTTTCAATGGTTTGGCTAAAATGCATGAAGTTTACCCGACGACTTCCTCTCAGGGATTGCAGACCATGCGTACATGGGTGCTTTTTGGCGACCCGACTTTGCAAGTTCGTACTGCTGTTCCTCAGTATCTGACTGCCACACACAATGGTCAACTGTTTGCCGGCATGACGCAGTTGCAAGTGATGTCTCCTGTGGAAGGTGCCAAAGTGGTGCTGACCAAAGGCAACACTATTCTTGCCCAGGATTTCATCTCCGGGGGCAGTGTCACCCTGAATTTCAATGAGGTGCTGATTCCTTCCGACACCGTTCATTTGTTGGTGTCGGCTTTTAATTATATTCCTTATCAGGCTGATATTCCCGTGGTGGTCAACAATGAGCCGTATCTTGTTTATACAGGTCATGAAATAGAGAACGCAACAGGTCATCCATCGTATAACGAGTCGGTGGAAGCGACTTTGCAACTGAAGAATGTAGGCGGTGCGGCCTCTTCCGATTTCTCGGCGGTTGTGACCACCGAGGATGCGTATGTTACCATGTTGCAGAACACTTTCAGTGCGACAGGTTTGCAGCCTGACGAGAGTATTTCCGTTGCTGAGGCTATCCGCTTCAGAGTGGCTCCGAATGTGCCTTATGGACATGTCGCTGTTTTCCATGTGGTGCTGACTGCCGGAGACTATGTGACCGAACAGGATTTCTCACAGTTGCTCTATGCTCCGAAACTGGCTATCGGCAATTGTGTGGTGGATGATTCGCAATCCACGGAAACGGTCAACGGACGTATTGATTACGGTGAGACCGTGACGCTGAATATTCCGTTGCAGAATATCGGCAATGCCAAGGCCCAGTTCGGCTTTGTCACGGTTCAGAATATGAGCGACGCAATCAGCTTTAATTCTTCCACAACACAAACCGTGCCGTTTATGGAGGAGAATGCTTCCACCATGCTGACTTTGTCGGTAACAGCTAATCCAAGTGTACAGGAAAGCACAGTGGCGGAGTTCAAGGTCGTTTATACAGCCGGTTTCTATAAGGCTGAAAAGACCTTCGCTTTGCTGATAGGCGCCAGCATCGAAGACTGGGAAACTGGAGATTTCTCTTCTTACGATTGGGATTTGGGAACTGCCAACCAATGGCAGATTACCACTACTCATCCATACGAGGGTACCTACGCGGTGCGTTCTTACCCGATTGGTAACAGTAAGTCTTCCTCGTTGAAACTGACCATGGAGATTTCTCAGCCCGATACCATCTCTTTCTATTACTATGTGTCTTGTGAACAAGCTGGAACCAATTGGTGGGGTCAGACACAACAGTATGATTATCTGGCTTTCTATATCAATGACACCAAAAAAGACTCATGGGACGGAGAAGTGCCATGGACCAAGGCGGTGTATCCTTTGGCTGCGGGAACCTATACTTTTGAGTGGCGTTATGTGAAAGACAATTACCAAACAGGCGGCGAGGATCTGGCCATGATTGACTATATTTCCCTTCCTGCTGCGGTCAAGGAACCGACAGCTATAGAAAATGTTATGGGTGATGGTATTTCCATCAGCTGTTATCCCAATCCTGCCAGCGATTACGTGGTGGTTAGCGGTGAACAATTGGCTTCATTGCAGCAGGGTAGAGTGGACCTGTTCAATATTTCGGGTCAGCGCTTGCGCAGTGTGGCGGTGACGGATAGTCAGACTACTGTGGATATGCGTGATTTGGCTGCAGGCACTTACCTGTTGGTGGTATGGAATGGTGAACAAAGAGTGAAAGGCGTTAAAATTTTGAAGAAATAAGATGTCGAAACCGCTGATTTTAATTGTCAATGATGATGGCTATGAGGCCAAGGGCTTGTATGCCTTGGTAGAAGCCGCGAAAGATTTCGGAGAAGTGGTGGTGGTGGTGCCCGACAGTGTGCGTTCGGGCATGGGACACGCCATCACGATGAATGAGCCGCTGAGGGTAAAACTGTATAGAGAAGAGGATGGGGTGAAGTATTACAGAACCAATGGCACCCCTGTGGATTGTGTGAAACTGGGGCAGAAAGTGGTGCTCCGGGGACGGAAAATCGATTTGGTGCTGTCGGGTATTAATCACGGGTCTAACTCTTCGGTGAGCTTGATATATTCTGGCACGATGGCCGCTGCGATTGAAGGCAGTTTTGAAGGCTCCAGAGCAGTGGGTTTCTCTTTGCTGGATTATTCGCCTGATGCTGACTTTACCGCATCGGTTTATTATGCCAAGAAAATCATTCCGCAGTTGCTGAAGATGAAATTTCCTCCCTATATCTCTTTGAATATCAATATTCCCAAGGGAAATGTCGAGGATATCCAGGGAATTAAGATTACGCGTCAGACCAAGGGCTATTGGGAAGAGGATCTGGAGGAACGTGTCGATTGTTTCGGAAGGCCGTATTATTGGTTGTCGGGTTATTTGGTTGACCAGGACGGTAAGGAGGACAGCTGCCAGTGGGCATTGACCCACAATTACATCTCCATCCAGCCGGTGCAGGTGGATTTGACGGCCTATCAGTATATGGATAATTTTAAATTTCTGGAAGAATAATGGGTAATTTTGTAGATAAATTGAGAAAAGACTCCATGCCGATGGGACTGTTCATCGGCTTTGTTTGTCCCGCCATTTGTTTTGGCCTCTTGTATGCCATTGTCACATTGGTTCAGCATCAAACCGGAGCTTTGAATATGGATCGTATGATTCAGAAACTCATCCTCTTGAGTGTGATTCCCAATGTGCTATTACTGCGGTATTATTTGGTCAAATTAAAATACGACCTCACCGGCAGAGGTATCCTGGTGGTCACCTTTGCCATCGCCCTCCTTTTCGCTGTATTGGAGGTGGCGATGTAACAATCGTAGAGACGCGATTAATCGCGTCTCTACACTGTAACCTGTAACCTGATACCTGCGACCTAATTAACTGACCAGCGCGGCGGCACCTAAAATCGCCACATCATTCTGTTTCAGCTGGGATACCATGATTTTGATTTTGCCCCGGTAATTCGACAATACATTATGGTCGAAGGATATCATCACAGGATCAAGGAGCACCTTGCCTGCTTTTACCGGACCGCCCATCAGAAAGACGGCCTCGGGCGAGGAGAAAGCTACTGCGTTGGCCATGGCCAAGCCTAAGATATTGCCAGTGTATTCAAATACTTTCAATGCCAGCTCATCGCCTGCGTTAGCAGCATCGCCAATCATTTTGGAGTCAATCTCATCAACGGGAACTTTCGACAGAACACCGTCATAATAGGGGTCTTGGGACATCATGTCGAGGCAGGTTTTGCGGATACCGCCAGCGGAAGTGTACTGCTCTAAGCAGCCCTTGCGCCCGCATTTGCAGTCACGTCCTTCGGGGAAGATGATGGTGTGCCCCAGCTCTCCAGCGAAGCCGTCGTGACCATAAAGCAGTTTGCCATCCACGATGATGCCGCTACCCACGCCGGTTCCCAGAGTAAACATGATGAAATTCTTCATGCCTTTGGCACCACCATAGACCATCTCACCGTAAGCCGCCGCATTGGCGTCGTTGGTGATGACAGCGGGCAGATGCAAGCGTTCTTCCATCATCTTGGCCAGGTAAATGTTGCCTTTCATGTTGAGGTTGGGGGCATTCTCGATGCAGCCCGTGTAGAAGTTGCCGTTGGGTGCACCAATGCCGATGCCTTTCACTTCCACTTTCTGCTCGGCGATGAGTTCTTGGATGGTTTTGGCCAAGTCATCTGCATATTGGTTAGCGTCTGTGTATTGTGCGGTGGGGAGGTTTTTGCGGGCCACCACTTCGCCCGCCGGACTTACCAGCCCGATGTCGGTGTTCGTACCACCAATGTCTATTCCTATTGCGTACATATAATGTATTTTGATGTTTTGATATCCCCCACATTGCGGCCTTCGGCCTTATGTGGGGTTATTAAAATTTGACCTCTTCGAGGTCTCATGAAATTCAGTTATACTTTTTAATTCTTAGTTCTTAATTCTTATTTCTTAGTTCAGCCCTGTAATCCATAATCTTCTCATTTTCTCACCATGTATTCTTACTTTCCACTCACCGTATTAAAATACCCCACCCCGATCAGCCTGTCATACAGCGAGGTTTCGTCGGTGAGGTAGACAAACACACCATATTCGTTTTGGGTTTCCCAGTGACTGCCCTCGATATAGGTGGCATCGATTTCGGTGCTGCCGTCATGCACAAATACGTATTGGTAGTTGTAAATTCCCTGTTTCAGGTACAATTCCGCTTCCCAGTAGTTGGTAGCGGGATTATATTCGAGTTTGGCATCTTCCTGAATCTGCCAGTCGGTGAGTTCCCCGAAAACATAGATGTCGCCGCCAGTGACGGGGAAGTCGCATTTCAGCGAAAAGCGGGTCATGACGTAGTCCTCGCGATTTTCGCCAGAGTAGTCGCTGTTTTCCCAATAGCATCTTCCCCTAAGGGTGGTGCTGCCCTGATAAGCCCCGTAGGGTCGGGCAATGTCTTCTAACACAAGGGCATAGTATCCTTTCCCGTCATATCGGATGGAGGCGATGCGGTCACCGTTGTAGCGCAGGCTTTTCAATGAGAACGTTCTGAACTCAGAACTTCCGTAGAAACTGTTTTCATTTTCATCGTAGTCGAAACTGTATTCTCCAGGTTTGCCGAAACGGTAACGCAGGCCGATGATGGCATTGTCCCAGCGTCCATTCTGTACAATGTTGGCCCGCAGGTTCCGGGCAGGATCGTGGATGACGTAGCGTCCAGTATTGACGTTGAAATCGACCTCCTGTCCCGTGAAGCGGTAGCGGGTGTCGGAGGCGGCATGGACCTCTCCGGTGATGATGGCTTCCTCAGGTTCTTTAACCATGAAACGGCGGGTGAGAATAGGATTATCGGGCGTGTCGTCATAGACAAAAAGCAGGTAATTCCCTGATTTGGTAATTCTCAGCATATCGTTGGGGAAGCGCAAGGTGAAATGCACATAGCTTTGCACGGTGTTGAACGAGTATGAATGGTCGGTGAATTCGTCTTCGGTAAAACCGTCAATATAGTCGAAAGAGTTGAGGTCAGAGGGTTTCCAGTCGTGGGTGCAGTGAATGACAGTATATTTCAGATAGCGGTTGTCATTGCCTTCCAGATCATCGTAGTTCAGGCAAAGCTGTTCCCCGCTGCCCAGGGTAATCAATGGGTAACCCAAGGGAACAGAGACGGGCGTGAGGCTGACACTGGTCAAACCATTAACATACGTTCTGTTGTCAAAGGCGATGTTGTCGTAAGTCTGCGCCTGAAGACCGAACATTAAAACAAATATTACCAGAGATATGAGGAGTCGTTTCATGATGGGGAAGGATTATACGGTTAGAAGATTATGGATTACAGAATTACAGGATTATGAATTCTGAATTTTGAATTTTGAATTTTGAATTCTTGTTTTTACGATACCAGAACAACAATATCACCCCACAAATGATAAAAATGTACAGGGTCCATAGCAGGGCTGTTTTCCAATAATTGAGATGGTCAAGTCGTGGATGATATAGCTGGTCGGGACTTTCGTGACGGGTAATGGGGTTGAGCCAAAGCTCGGTGCCGTCGGCAAAAGTGAGCACGGTGCGCACGTATTGGTCTTCGGACTGAATGATATAGGAGGCCTCGTCCACGTCTGTTTCACAATGTAATACATGTCCGCCCTGGCCGATGAATTCGGCTTTGCTGATCAGTTTGGTGGCAGCCACCCTCAGGGTGTCACCGCATAGATCCGCTTTGGTGAGGTAAGGCAGATTTTCCTTGAATCGTGCCCTTTTATGCGGGAAACTTTCAGTGTAGGTGGGGTCCATGGGGAAAGCAACCCCGACTGCTTTGCCGGCCACTAGCGCTTTCAACAGCTGGCTGCCTTCGTTCTCCTTGCTATTAATCAGGGTGAAGCGGTTGGCAGGGTCGTTGATATTGGTCATGCTGTGGGCATCGTCACCGCCAATGAGATAGACCAAATGTCCATTGGAGAGAGCCATGTCCCAGTGGGCAGGTGATTTGCGGTAGCCGTTCAGCACTTCTAACAATTTGTAATTGCTGAGGTATTTGAAATCTTCGGGATGGTAGCCTTTCTCTACAAAAGAGGGATGGGCAGGAATGGCCAATTCGGCATATTGACCTATCTTGTTGAGCGTATGCTGCTTCATACTAAGAGTTTGCCACAAGGGGTAGTCGATTTTGCGCACCTTGCGGGCACCGAGACCCAACTGGTGGATTTTGAAAATGCCGTAGCCGTGTTCATAGCCAGGTACATAGCTGGGATTATCCTTGCCAAAGTCGTTGATGGTATTGTAATTGGAGATGCCGATATGGTCGAAGCCAAAACTGCGGTAAACACTGTCCAACAACTCGTCGCTGTTATTGCGGCCGTTTGCCACTCCACCGGCGGTACGGGTATGGGCATGGAAGTTGCATTTCAGCCAAGCAGTGGAGTCCATGCCTTCGTAGGGGTTGTGCAGATAGTCGCCGTGGAAAGGGTAGGGCTCGTCGAAGTCATAGACAGGGACGAAAATGCTTACCCCCATCAGCCAGGCAAGAAAGATGCCGATAATACTGAGGATAATTTTGCCGATAAATTTCAAGACACGCATGATAATATTCATTACAAGTCAACCTGCAAAGATACAAAAAATAATTAGCAAATTAGCAAATTAGCCAATTAGGCATTCAATCTTCTCCTCTTGAGCACGCAGTGCGTCACTCCCCTTCACAAACCTTCATGATAATTAGCACCAGAAATCCATTTGCTAATTTGCTAATTAACGAATTTGCTAATTAAATTAGCACATTGACTAATTGGCACATTGATATCCTTCCAGTTTATACACAAACACATATTCCGCTACTCGTCCGCTTCGATAAATGGCGAAGGTGTCAATGGGAATCACATGTTTGAAATAAGGTTGCAAGTACCAGCCGTCGGGTTCGTAGTAATTGTAACTTTGGTTGATGAACCAGTAATTCCGGCCTTCCTGCAAACCTCCCCGGTACTGGTTAATCCAAAAATATTTGTGAATTTGATTCAGGTCACCTAATGCATAAAGATTCATTCCCAGCGGGGTGGCAATATAATAATCCATGTTGGCGGCAGGAAACCATTTCAGGGCGATGATACCATCATCGGCTTGCATTTCTCCAGTGGCGACCAGACTGTCACGTATTGTTGCAAAACCATCTTTCATCTGGTCCCAGCCGTACATGTCAAGGGTAACATCGCCTTTGCCCACAGAGGACATCTCCACTGACTTGTCGGAGGCAAGGCAGGCTTGGATGCGTCCGGTCTTGATTTCGAAAGTGCCGACACCAACGACTACCGTCAGCAGCAAAAGAGCTGCGATAATGACGGACGGGATACGGTATATGCCAGTCATGTTTTCTTGTTTGGCAGCCAGATAAGCTCCTGCTATTGGAATCAGCAGACATACGCCAGGAGCGCTCCAATGAGGAAAGGTGGAACGTGTGAATGAAAAGTAAATGAAAGTGCCGATCCAAGGCAATGCGGTGAGCAGCAATAGCCTACTGCCAGTTTTTTCGATTTTGAATTTTTTTCTGAAGAATGCAATTAAGGCAATGATAATCAAGATGTAAACAATGGGATTGTTGTAGAGTAGCTCCCCGGCGAATTCAATGCCTAAGTAGTCAAATCGCGGTTTCCCAAAAAGACTTACCCGGTCGCCGTGAAAAGTAAAGCTGATGAAGTTGTTTTGCATGTTCCAAATCAGTATTGGAAGCAAACAAAGGGCTGAAATCAAAATGGAGAGGTATAAGTATTTGTTTCTCAACTCTTTTCTATTGAAAAACAGAATATATAAGCCAACACCAGCCCAGATAGAAGCAGCAGAGTATTTGGACAGCATGGCCAAGCCGGCAAATAAACCTGCAAATAGTAGCGACACGTTATATTGTAGCGACGCACGGTTGTGCGTCTCTATGGGTTGCTCCGTTCTTTTTTTGAAATATCTGATAAAAAGATAGATGGATAAGAGCGTAAAGAACATGAGCGGAGTGTCGGGCATGATGAAGACCCCTGTGATGACAAAAGCGTATAGCGATGATGTGTATAGCAGGGCGGCAAAGAAACCTGTGATTTTGTCTTTGAGTTGGGTGCCGATTAGATAGATAAGCCAAGTATCTACTGTCATCAACACCACGGAAGATAGTCGTAAGGCAAATTCGTTGTCAAACAACAGGTTAAGGCTGAAAAGCTGCATCATCCAGCCCACCATGCCAGGATGGTCGAAATGTGACCAGTCGGGATAAAGGGCATATGTCCAGTAGTATACCTCATCATTGCCAAATTCATGGAACCCTGCCAAAAAGCTACGTATTACAATGCTGATAATCAGTAGGATGATGAGAGCTTTTGGAATATGTTTTTCTTTGATTGTCATAGTTGCGCTCGCATTGAAACATTCATGCAAAAATACACTAAAACATCAATAATTCAACAAAATTCACTATTTTTGCAAAAAAATTTTTTAGTAGAATTTGGTGGCGTTTTTTTGCAAAATGGCAAAATCGGAGGTCGAAAAAACAAAAGGTTCACTGCACTGGAATATTCTGGACAGCTACATCCTCAAGAAATTCTTGGGGTCGGTGACGTATTCCATTATGCTGCTGAT
Organism: Bacteroidales bacterium; assembly: GCA_017964255.1. Classification (GTDB taxonomy): domain Bacteria; phylum Bacteroidota; class Bacteroidia; order Bacteroidales; family WCHB1-69; genus RUG11690. The sequence goes on from JAGCSI010000001.1 coordinate 8,813, forward strand.
GGCCATCATTATTGTGGTGGATATCACCGAAAATCTGCAGCATTTTTTGGATAACAAAGCCCCTATGTCGGCGGTTATAACAGGATATTACTTGAACTTTATCCCGTATTTCATCAATCTTTTTATTCCGCTATTTACTTTTATCAGCGTGATATGGTTCACCTCCAAGCTGTCTTCCCAAAACGAAATTGTGGCAATTCTGAACGGTGGGGTGAGTTTTTATCGTATGCTGGTGCCATATCTCGCGGGTGCGTTGATAGTGGCGTCTTGCTCATTAGTTTTGGCCAATTTCATAGTGCCTAAAACAAATAAGGGAATGTACAAGTTTAAAGAGACTTATATGGATCATCATGCTTTGGCGCGATTGAATATTCATATCAAAAATTCTTCCAATAGCTATATTTATCTTGAACGGTGGACGATAGCGGAAAAGGTTGGTTATCAATTTACATACGAGGTTCTCGGAGGTGAGACCATGGAGTATAAATTGAGTGCACAACGGGTTGTATATAATGAAGATGCTCAGAATTGGACATTGTATGGCGGAACAGAACGCCGTATTGTGGGTGACAAGGAGTATTTCTCTACTTTTATTCAAAAAGATACGGTTTTTAATCTTACTCCTATGGATTTGAACCAGGAGGCGTTTATCAGTGAAACCATGTCCACTCCTCAACTAAACAAGTTTATCAAAGAGGAAAAGGCCAAGGGCTCCACGCTAGTGGATCATTATGTCATTGAGCAGCAACGACGTTTGGCCAATCCATTCGGCACTATCATCATGACGATTTTCGCCGTCTGTGTGTCCTCTCGGAAGACCCGTCGAGGAGTAGGTGTACATATTTTCATCGGTATGGGACTGGCGTTCACCTTTGTGTTTTTCCAGCAGATTTCCACAGTGTTCTCGGTGCAGGGAAACATGCCTCCGGGTTTGGGAACATGGATTCCGAATATCATCTGCTTGATTTTGTGTGTCATTTTGCTACGGTCAACCCCGAAATAATTAGCAAATTAGTTAATTAGCAAATGTGCAAATTGAGAAATTCAAAGTTCAGAGTTCAAAATTCAAATCAATGATTCAACAAATAAACAAATTTTATGGGTTTCTGGGAAAAATTTAAGGATATAAAAAAAGAAAAGCTGAGTCCCAAACAGATTTTGCAGGAGTACGGACTGATAGTGCTGGGTACCTTTATCATGGCTATCGGCTATGTGGTGTTTGTGTCCCCCTTGAAACTGGCTCCGGGTGGGGTTTATGGTATCGCCATCATTTTGCACCACTTGTTCAATTTCCCGATCGGTTTGTCGGGTATCTGTCTCGATTTGCCTTTGTTGCTTATCGGTACGCTGTGGTTGGGACCAAAGTTCGGATTGAAAACTGTGGTAGGTATCGTGTCGCTTTCCGGCTCCATCACGCTTTTGGAGTTTTTGTATGGCTACAATCCGCTGATACCCCTTGCTTCTGATCCCACAGTTCCAGACCCATCCGCTAATTTTATCATTGCCTTGTGTGGTGGTGTGTTTATTGGTCTTGGTTTGGGGGTGGTGTTCAAAACCCGTGCCACTTCAGGCGGTACGGATATCATCGCGATGATTATCGGCAAGTATGTGAAACATATTCCTATCGGCACCTTGCTGATTATTGTGGATTCGTGCGTGGTGTTGCTGGCATTGGCCGTTTTCAAAGACTGGACTATTCCGTTGTACTCCTGGCTCATTATCTACGTGAGCGGTTATGTGGTGGACAAGGTTATTGCCGGTTTCAAATCGGGCAAGGCGGTGCTGATTATCTCCGACCATTATAACGAAATCCGTGACCGCATTTTCAGCGACCTCGATCGTGGTGGTACTTTCCTGCATGGTGAGGGTATGTACAATAATGCTGAAAAGAAAATCATCTTCTTGTCCATTTCCCGTAAGGAACTGCCACAGTTGATTTACTTTGTTCACGAGATTGACCCCAATGCTTTCTTGTCCATTTTGGAGGCTTCCGAAACCCTGGGCTATGGATTCCAGTCACTGCGCGAACAAGCCCTGAGCCGATAGCCTCACTCTCTTCCTAGAAGTTCTGCCGCAATATCCCAGTTATTGTTGGCGATGAGCTTACGGATTTGGGAGGAGCGGACTTTCACATCGTTCATGGTGAATTCGGGAATTTCAACAATTTCGATGCCGTATTCTGAACAGAGCGCCTTCATGCTTTCGTGGTTGCCTTCACGCTTGTGGCCGAAGGAATGGCTGGGCCCCATGACAATAGCTTTCGCTCCGATTTTGTCAATGATGATATCTTTCAGAAATCTTTCAGAAGAAAGCTGGGAGAATTCTTTGGTAAAATGGATAATTATCAGATAATCAATACCTTCTTTTTCTATCAGTTTAATCTTTTCTTCTAAAGGAAAAATCTGGAAAAAGTCGGAATTGGGGTGTAACACCATCTGCGGATGAGGGTCGAAGGTAATGGCGACACTTACTCCGCCGATTTGACGGCTGTATTCTTTTACGGTCTCGAAAATCTGCCGATGCCCCAGATGAATACCATCAAATGCCCCCACCGTCACAACGGGGTTCTGCAATCGCGGTATCGCATCTATATCGGTGATGATTTCCATAATATGAACTTAGGGGTTAGGGATTAGGTGCTAGGTGTTAGAAGACTAAAACCTAATCCCTAAAACCTATTATCTGAGTTTCGCTCCTGCTTCGCGTTCGTAAGCGGCAATGAGTTTGTTCATCACCTTGTTGATTTCTTCCTCGGTCAGCGTCTTTTCAGGATGCTGCAAGACGAAATTCAAAGCGTATGATTTCTTGCCTTTCTCAATCTTGTCTCCTTCGTAAACATCAAACAGGGTGATGTTCTTTAACAGTTTCGAACCATATTTGAAGCCGATTTCCTCCAAAGTCTTGTAGCTGACATTCTCGTCGATGATGAGTGCCAGGTCGCGTTTCACAGCGGGGAAAGCGGGGATGCTGCGGTAGTTGACCTCGGCTTCGCAGGCGGCATACAGGGTGGCGGTGTTCATTTCCGCATAGTACACGGGCTTCTTGATGCCGAAGTATTTCAGGATGTGAGCCTGAACCTGGCCGATACGTGCCAGTACCTCGCCATTCATGCGGTAAACCACTTGGTTGAACAGGTCGCTGCTGTTTTCCGTGCTGATTTCAATCTGGCCTACAGGAATATTGATTTTGACAAAAATATTGTTGATGATATTTTTGAGGTAGAATGCATCCAGTTCCTTGGCGGTGAAATTCCAGATATCCTCGAATATCTTGCCAGTGGCGAAGAGGGTGAGGTATTCTTTTTCAAGGTAACGCTCGGTGACAGGGGCATCCTTGGCGCTTTCAGGATTGAGATGGTAGGTCTTGCCAAACTCAAACAAGCGCAAAGAGTTCTGCTTGTTGTTGAGGTTGCGGGCAATATTCTCCAACCCCGAGAATAAGAGGGTTTGACGCAGCACCCCCAACTCGCTGCTGAGCGGATTCATCAGGTTGATGGTTTCCGCCTCGTTGATGAAGTCGAATTTCTGGGCGTATTCGGCTTTGGTGAGCGAGTTGTTCATCACTTCATAGAAGCCGGTATCCGCCAAATAGGTCGATATTTTCTTCTGCAGCTTGCGGGTAGAGTGGCTGTCGTGATCCGTCATCGGATAATGCAGGATACTCGGGATTTCAATATTGTTATAACCATAGATTCTCAGAATCTCTTCGATAAGGTCAATAGGACGGGTGACATCCACACGGTAAAGAGGAACGGTGACTAACAATTGCTCGTCGCCGGAGGCCTGTACTTCCATGCCTAAGAGCATCAGAATGTGGTTGACCGCATGTTTGTCGATTTTCTTGCCGGCCACTTTGTTGATTTCGTCATAGCGGAGCGGAATTCTCGGATGGGCGATTTCAGTGGGGTAAATGTCCACAATGTCGGAGGTGATGATGCCTCCCGACAGTTCGCGGATCATGATGGCGGCTCGTTTCAGGGCATAGATGCAGATGTCGGGGTCGCAGCCACGCTCGAAGCGGAAGGAAGCGTCGGTTTTCAGACCATGACGCTTGGCCGTTTTACGGATGCTGACGGGATTGAAATAGGCACTTTCCAAGAAGAGTCGCTTGGTGTTGTCGGACACGCCGGAATTGAGGCCGCCATATACACCGCCGATGCACAAACCGCCCTTGGTGTCGCAAATCATCAGGTCGTCTTTGCTCAACTTGATTTCATTGCCGTCCAAAGTGGTGAAGGAAGTGCCTTCTTTCAGATTCTTGACGATGATTTTGCCGCCTTGGATCTTGTCGGCATCGAAAGCGTGTAGCGGCTGGCCGATTTCAAACATGATATACTGGGTGACATCCACAATGTTGTTAATGGGACGTACACCGATGGATTTCAAGCGATTCTGTAACCATTCGGGAGATTCCTTCACGGTGACATTTTCCAAAGTCAGTCCAGTATAACGTGGGCATGCCTTGGGATTCTCAATGGAGATGTCGATGGGGAAGCTGCGTGAGTTGACGTTGAAGTCGAAGTCGTTGGGCAGCATCAGGGCAGAGCAGGGGATGTGGTTCACTTCGAGGGCGGCGTGCAGGTCGCGGGCCACACCGTAATGACAGATGGCGTCGCTACGGTTAGGGGTAAGGCCGATCTCGAAAATCCAGTCCGACTCCACCTTGAATAGCTTAGCGGCGGGAGTGCCTACCTCTGTTTCAGGAGGAAGCACCATGATGCCGTCGTGGGAGGTGCCCACGCCAATTTCGTCTTCAGCGCAAATCATGCCTTCTGAAACCACCCCTCTCAGCTTCGATTTCTTGATGGTAAAGGACTCGTCGCCATTGTACAGTACCGTGCCGATAGTGGCCACGATGACTTTCTGTCCCTGTGCCACATTGGGGGCACCGCAAACAATGTTCAGCGGGGTCTCTCCGCCCACATTCACGGTGGTGACATGCAGGTGGTCGGAATCTGGATGCGGTTCGCAGGTGAGCACCTCGCCCACCACCAGACCTTTCAGTCCGCCTTTGATAGTTTCGTATTCTTCCAAACCTTCAACCTCTAAACCACAATCGGTCAAATATTTACCTGCCTCTTCGGCGCTGAGGTCGCATTTCACATATTGTTTCAGCCAATTATAAGAAATCTTCATTGAGTTGTGTTTTTAATAAGCCTGCAAAGATACGAAATTTTTTAATGTGCTAATTTGCAAATGTGCTAATGTGCCAATTGAATTAGCAAATTGGTTGATTAACAAATTTGTTAATGCGTTAATCAATATTGTATCAGTGATTTAAGTTTGTATAGAGTCGTGCCAAAGGCACGATATTCTATTAACCCCTCACATCTTTGATGTGTGGGGTGGACGGTATGCGGTGTAATACAAGTGTGCCGAAGGTACACTACTATATGGTGTAGTAGCGTGCCTTTGGCACGCCATCTTCCACCATGATCATTGCCACCCCAAACTACGGCCTATGGCCTCGTTAGGGGTTAATAGGATAGCGTGCTTTCAGCACGCAACCTATGATACCACAAAGCAGCAAGGAAGTCCATATTTTTTTATATCTTTGCACCCTATAAACCATTAACCATGAAACGAATCATCCTTTTCTTCTTGCTTATTGTCAGCACAATTAGGCTCTCCGCTCAATCCGAAGAGTGGAAAGAGTATTGCCAGCTTCAGTTTAAGGCTCAAAGTGCGTTTAAGAAAGGTGATTATCAAAAGGCAGCCAAAAGCTATTCGCAAATGGACTCCGTCTATGGAAAGATTGTGGATTACGCAGACATGCGGAATTATTGCATAGCTGCCGCAAATATTGGCGACACCTCCCTAGTGAGAAAAACACTGATGACCATTACAGGATACAAATGCTTTGACCTTGCCTTTTTCAATAATCCCATCTTCAATGCCTATAAAGAGAAAGACTGGTGGACAATCTGTGATTCTTTATCGCATATTTACGGTCATAAAAACCAGTTTTACATTGACACGCTGCGCCGTATGCAGTATCGGGATTCCATCATCCGCTATCAATTTGTTCATGCTGTAGACAATACAGTTCGTGATTCCGCACGATTGATTATGAGAGCTACGGACTCTGTAAATACAATCATCTTAACCAAACTGATATCGGAGCAGGGTTTGCCCACTTGGAAAAATTTGGGCTATGAGGGTTTTCACAGGGCTTATATTGTGATGATGCATATTAACCAGCAATTGCAAGACTCGCTTATTGAACAGTTCATTCCGTTGATGGATGAAGGCTTGATTCCACGAGACAAGATGGCTTATCTGATTGATCGGCAATTAATCTTACAAAGACACCCTCAACGATATCGTTGCCAAGTGTATCGTGGGGGTAAATATCAACCCATTGAGGACATAGAAAATCTCAATGCCAGAAGGGAGTCCATGTGGTTGCGGCCTGTGAATATAGAGAAGACCAAAGCTAATATTGTGGAGTATGAATAAAAAGGTGTTTTCAACGAGCCCAACAACAAGCGTTCTATAAATAAATATATTATTTTTCATAATTATTTTATAAATATAAATTATTATTGTATATTTGCATTTAATTTTTAAAGCAATTATACAATGAATAAAATTTACCAAGAAGGACCTTTTGGTCCAATTTATCCTCAATTTGAAAGAAAACCCAAAAAGGC
>JAGCSI010000123.1 GCA_017964255.1 Bacteroidales bacterium
AAAGGAGGCGTAGCCTCCAGCGGGTGCCCGAAGGGCGGGGTAGTGATTAAAGTAATAAAACAATACAACCTCCGTTATAAATAATAAATTGATGACGATGAAAGCTGCAAGAATATTAATATATGTATTGGCAATGACGGTGGTCTTCTCCGCCTGCAAGACCTCGAAACGCATGCAGCGCAAGGGACAGAAAGCGCAAACCGAAAAAGTGGCGAAGCCTTCTGAAAAACCCGAGGAAGCAGTAGTGCCTGCAAATCCCAAACCCAAAACACCGGCAAAACCCAAGCCTTCTGCATCTTATAATTGGGTAAGTTATCGTGGTCCAGCTGAAATTGTTTTCGACGGGAAGAAGTACCAGTGCAATTATTATTTGGTCAACCGAACCGACAGTATCCTATATTTGAATCTCAATTTCATGGGCATTGAGATAGCCCGTTTGGTGGCCACCCCCAAGGAGGTGATTTTTGTCAATAAACTGTCGAGCGAGTATTATCAGGGCGACTACAGCTTTGTGGAGAAATATCTGAAGGCGAAAGCCGATTTTTATACCTTGCAGGCGGTTTTCAATGGTAACGAGGCCAAACTCAGAGCATATAGCGATTTCAGTTTCAACTACCATTCATACATCAACCCCACTGACCAGCAGCCGTTTTTCGACAGCTTCAGCATCAGCATGAATGGTGGGCAGCGTAAGCTCGACGCACAGGTGAAAAACCTGAAATTCAACACCCCCGGCACTACCAGCATCAAAATTCCAGAAGGATTTAAGGAAATGAAGCTGTAAAAAAGAATATTTTTTGAATTCACTGTAACCTGTTTTAAAAATAATTTGTATTTTTGCATTGTAAATATACATAAATGTTGTTTTATTGTGTAAAATGACATATAAATTATCATAAAGTTAAGGTTATATGGATAATAATCTTTTTGAATACTCATCGACGGAACTGGTGCGGATGCTTGGCACACGGTTCAAGGATTATCGTTTGAGAGCCAATATGACTCAAAAGGAGGTGGCGGAAATGACAGGCCTTTCCGTACTGACTGTTCATCGTTTTGAAAATGGATCAGTAAAGAACATTTCGCTCGGCACTTTTCTCTTGCTTTTAAAAGCAGTTGGTTGCATCAATGATTTGAACGAGCTGATGCCCGAACAGCCAGAATACCCTTATCTGTATAAAGAGAACCAGAAAAAAATGCAACGTGTAAGACATAAATTAATATGAGGACTACTTTGAAAGTTTTCTTGTGGGACATGGAGATTGGGCGACTGGCATGGCACGAAAGTCGAGGCTTGTCGTATTTTACCTATAATCCGGAATTCCTTCGGGGAAATCTGGACATTGCACCATTGACCGCTTCTATTCACCATCCGATGAGCAATCGTGCTATCTTTGGTGAAACGGAACGAATTTATCAGAAGTTGCCGTCATTCATAGCTGATTCTTTGCCTGATGCGTGGGGTAACCAATTGTTTGAGCAATGGCGCAAAAAGAACCATATTTCTGACAGAAGTATAACTTCATTGGAGAAATTGGCTTTTATTGGACGGCGAGGTATGGGTGCTTTGGAGTTTGTTCCTGAGATTGAGCGAGGATTGATAGTTGACAAAATTGACATCAAGGCATTGGCTGATTTGGCGGAAAAGATTGTGTTGGAGCGTGAGAATATAAGTATTTCCCCTGATGAATCGTTGACTTTACAATCGTTGATAGCTGTAGGCACATCCGCAGGAGGTCGTCAGCCTAAGGGAATTATTGCCATGAATCCTCAAACGGGTGAAATTCGTTCTGGACAGATTGATGCGGGGAAAAGTTTTGAGTATTATCTCTTGAAGTTTGGCAACAAAGCACGTTCCTCTGCCGAATTGGAACAGACTTATTATGAGATGGCGTTGGCGGCGGGCATCAATATGATGGAGTCGCATCTGCTGGAAGTGGAGGGGACAAAGCACTTCTTGACCAAGCGTTTTGACCGTGATAAGACGGGCAAACTGCATACCCAGACTTTGGCGGCGATGAATCCGGAAGCTGATAGCTATGAAAAGCTGCTGACGGTATGCCGAAAGCTGCATTTACCAGAAGTAGATTGTCGGGAAGTGTTTCGCAGGATGGTGTTCAATATCCTTGCCAACAATACCGATGACCATAACAAAAACTTCACGTTCATTATGAACCGTCGGGGCATTTGGCGACTTTCGCCAGCATACGATATGACGTATATTTTTGATATGGGAGGCTATCTGCCCAATAGGGAGCATTGTCTGATGATTGGCGGCAAATTGCAGGATATCAGCCGCGAGGATGTTGTTGCCTTTGCCGGTGAGGCTGGTATCCGCGCCCCGGAAGCTATCATTCGTAAGGTGGCTGAGGCCATTGCTTCTTTCAGGACTTTGGCGAAGAAGAATGGTGTGAAAGAGGAGTGGATAGGCCGTATCGAGAGATGTCTGTCAAAACACCTTTCTGCATGGGGTTTTGTGGAGGGTAGATTGACCTACACCTATACATTACCGACAGGTCATCACATTGAGAATGCACATATTGACGCTGCATACAAAGGCAATTATCATCTGTTAGCCACGATTGATGGTAAGGAATTGAAGTACATTATTCGCAGGGATACGCCTGAACATGATGCTATAACAAAGCTTGGTCTGTCGAATTTGACGGAAGAGGTGGTAAGAGAACTTGTCAATCGATTCCTGATGACTAAAATTAAATAAGAAAAATCGTCTTTTTGAAGCAACATTTTTTCGTTTTTTACGTCTTTTATAGTATTAGTAGTTCTATAAAACTCAAAAATATGAAAAAATCTGTACCCTTATTTTTATTTGCCTTGCTCATGACGAGTTTCCTCGCATTTCCTACCGCCTCCGCCCAAGGCGAGTGGAAATGGGCGCATTACTGGACGGGCAGCGGTGGCGACTTGAACAATGTCTTCAATAAGATTACCAATACTGCCTTTGACGAGGATGGCAATATGTATGTCTATGGTACGATGGGAGGCAATGTCAGGTTAGACGGGGAAATGCTTATGTTCTCAAGTAATTCGGATGTGATAACTACTTCAGAGCATTCTATCTTGTTGGCCAAATTTGACACTTTGGGAACAATGCTATGGTATAAAGTGATAAAGTGCCAAGGCGACTATTGGTCCACCCCCAAATGGATGACCGTAAAAAACGATAGGATATACATTACCGGAATAACAGGTATGTGGGGAGACTATAATTATTGGTTGTATTATATAGACACTTTGATAACGAAAGCGGATGTTTTGAATCTGCCAGCTTCGGAAAGGAAACCGCCCTATAAGCATAGCCGTTGGACATTCTTCTCCCAGTTGGATTTGGACGGAAACCGAATAGAAGACCATTTCGTGGAAACATATACAAGGCAATATTATGAGAGTGGTAATAATCACGTTCGAAGTGTGAGGCCTATATGCACGGATGAATATGCAAATCCAACTCCTATGCATATAGATAATGAAGGTAACACTTACTTGTTCGCACCTTTTGATTATGCCGGAAATGAGGAAGACCCATACACTGTGGTCATAGACGGGGATTCCTCCAAAACGTATGACCTGTTTTTGCCTGGTAGCAGTTGTGGCAATAGTAGTTTGCAGAATGCTATGCTTTACAAATTCACACCGAACTGGGAGTTGGAATTTGCCAAACTGATGGTGCAAAACACCGAAGGCATTGCCACCTCTTGGGAACTTGCACACGACAGCATCAACCCTTTATATTA
>JAGCSI010000124.1 GCA_017964255.1 Bacteroidales bacterium
GGTACTGTAACATGGAGCTGAATGCATCACGACAGAATTGCGAGTTGAAAGCACTCCAACTCAATTGCCCGTCACGGCCAATGTCACTACTCGCCAAGATTCCATCGTCAGTTTTGTAGCCATTGATGTCTTTCAGCCAGCCCTGTAGGGTATAGGCATAATCGGTACCTTGCACGTTTTTTTGTCCCAGTTCCACACGCGAAAGCATGCCATTGGGCAGGTAGAAGTAGCGAGCATCCAAACGCTCCATTGTGACAAATTGAGGACTCTGAGGTAATGGCCGTAGTTTGATATCTGTTGTCGCGCTTGTGTATACATGTGTCAGACGATTGTCCGCATCATATCTATAACGGTGCATGAATTGTTCCGGCTTCCCTTTTTGGAACCACACTTTGTTCACATTGCCACTCACCAGGTCATACTCGTAGTCAATATAAGTCAGCTTGCGTGAGTAGGCACTCAAAGCTGGAATATCCTGTACCAAGCGTTTCACATTGCCGTGTATGTCATAACTGTAATGGGAGGCTGTCTGATATGCAAGGGAATCTGTCTGGTATTGGGGGTAAAAGGCCACTGCCGCGATGCGGTTGCGCAGGTTGGTTCCTCCCGCAGTGTTCAACAAAGGTTTATCATAGTATGTATGCGTTATTTCTGTCTTGGTGCCATTAGCGATAAAAGTGTCTATAACCACGGGATCAGCCGCTTCCGCCTGCGAAACACCACTGGAATTTACCACTTGTCCCACTTCCACAATCCGGCCAAGGCTGTCATACAGGGTGTAGCTGTACTTGTTCTCAGCCCTTTGCTTTCCGTTCTGGCTCAGCACAGGGCGAGACAATATGTCGTAGTAAGTAACGGCTACGCTATCGTGGTCGGGCTGGTAGCTCGAGGTAATCTGGTTGAGTGTGTTGTATTTGTAGTTGGTGGCCATGCTGTGCTGCGGGTGAATGAATCCAGGTAATAACGTGTCGTAACGGGAAATATTGTGACGGTACAAAGAAACGCTGTCCAAAGTGGCCTGGTTTTGGATAGGATGAACACCTTGGGGAGGTACGGTCTTTATCAGGTTGTCTGCTTGGTCGTAGTAGTACAAGGTATAAAGGAACTCCTGTGAATGGCAGGAGATGCGAAGCGTGTCGGCAAGCCCACTCATACAATGCGGCTCATACATGGCTCGATGAACCGTCACCATACTGTCGAGGATATGGTAGAAGGTGATGGTGTCTCGGGCGGCAGCATCCAGAATAGCTTGCCGTTGGCATAACTCCAATTCTGACAACTCGGGTTCGCAGCGGAACTGTTTGGGAAATCCCAAACCATACAAAAACATAGTGTCATCAATATTTTGCAACATATTGTCGTATAGCTGCCAGACGCAGAAATGATTCCATCCTGAGATGTCTTGCGTTGATGCGGTGATTCCCTCCGCCTGTAATTTTGAGGAGATTAACGACAAGTCGTCCCAAAATGTAAGACCATACGTGTGTAACGCATTCTGGTAGTTTTGGCAGCCACAATCCGTGTAATAATCTGTCGGACGAGGGTAAATGATGCGGGGATAATCATTCGCAGATATAACAGAACAATTATATTCCATCAACTCTTCGAATTTTTCCAAGTCAATTCTCTGTCCTACAGTGAAGTTTGCATTTTGAAATGACTCATCACAACTCGCTTTACAAATATCAATTAATTTTTGTCGGATAGTCATCCATGACAATGTGTCTGGGCAATGGGTAATAAGATAGTCATGCAACTCTTCCATCCAGCCGTTGGCATGGGCTTCGCAATCCGCACAGCAATCCTCGTGTGCAAGCTGCAACAACGAGTCTCTTGAAGCCATAAAGTTGTCCACATTCAGACCATATACGGGATTGCAGATGAACCGAATTTGAAAGCCGCCCTCACAATTAGGATCAGCATTTGGTGTAAGAGGAATAGCAGAGCATCCTGTATCTGCTTTCAAATAATAGGCACAATGATCCAATGCGGAAATGTCAAACTGTTTTGACCACCATTCAAATTGTCCCCATTGAAGCGAAGGACAATTGCAGCACACTCCGTCGCCAATGTCGCAAATTTCTCCTATATCGCAACTTAATAGACATGCTGGCAGTATGGTCTGCTTGATTTCTTCTTTCAAATATAAGTAGATGCTTTTGAAAAGCAACCAACGGGCATCATCCTCGGAACAATTATATCCCTGTGCCCATGTTTTAACGACACTGTCTTGAAGAGCTTTCATCACTCCTGAGATTTCCTCACAACCAGGTGTATATCCGCCATGAGCGATGTCTTTGGGGTCAAACAACAACCACCAAACACTGATATAATACTCCTCCTCACCATCTCTCCACGACATATAGGAAAGCATTCTGTCGCATATGTACCTGTGTATCTCTTCGTATTTGTCGGGACAGCAGGAGGAATTCTTGTCAAAAAACGGGTCTTTTTTTAGTGGCTTGAAAGGTTGATAACCCTCATCTGGATTAGTGGAGATTCCCGCATTGTCGTTCATTTCTAATCCTAACGGGTTAAACAACCCCAATTCGCTGGCTTGTTCAAATGAATTAGTGTTGAAAAAAATGCTGTCAAACTCATGTTGCCTTTTCGAATTCCCGCATTCACATTCTGCCATAAACAGATGGAATTCAGGATGGTATTTCAACATGATTTCAGCGTATTCGGATCTCCATTTTTTTCTCAATGTATCCCAACAACCCTCATCTTCATAGCTTGTATTCAAAAAACCTAGAACGTTTGCCAAAACTGTATCTTCTATTAACCTGTGGCGGCAAATTGAATTGAGAAAGGTGTTTTGAAGTCCAGGCTCGCAAAAATTGGTGCAGCTGTCAGCAGGGCAGCAGGTGAGTTTATAGTCGAAATACTGACCGCCCGGACTCATGTCTGCCAGCATTGCGCGTCTTTTAGCCTCGCATTCGACATTTGGGCTCTGAGGGGGATTCTCACAGTCGTGCAAGGTTCTCAAATAATTTTCATTTCCCATATCGGGTTCCAATAACCCCCAAATCTCCATCGCATATTCCTCGCAAGGAGTATAGCAGCGTGCAGTGTCAGCCCCTTTGAAATGGATACACGGTCTTTGCCGCCACGAGTATGCCTCGTATGCGTCATCAGTCTCGTCATCATCGACTACTGCAATGCTTTTATACAACTGGTAACTTCCAGGTTGGAGCATTGTGTCGTGCTGAAGCTCAACATTTATGGTGGTGACCAAGGTGTCAATGAACACATAACTCAACTGATCTGGATTCCACAAACTGAACACCACCCTGTAACGGCAATCTATGCAACCCACAGTCTCATCGCAGGTGTCGCACAGCGCATGGCCGGTTTTCACATGGTAGGTGAAATTGTAGTTAGTAGGTGTGGCCACCACAATGCTTTGGGTATAGCTTCTGTTATTCTCATCAAACGCATGCGTCTCGTTCAGGCTCTCAATCACAGGGGTGTTGTCAACGGGCAGTAGATTCGTGTTGGAAGAGGGTATGATGGCGGAGGCTATAAGCCTTTCTTTCATGTCATAATAGGAGACGGTATTCTCCCCGTTGGCATCAACGGTCACCACCTTCTGGTAATGCGAGGCGTCGCCCACCTCATTGCCGAACAATCTGTCTAACTCCACCTGCATGGGATTGCCATAATAGAATCTTGTTTCCTTGCCACCTCCCATTTTGAACACCTCGCCCGGGGCACTTTGCGAGTGGATACGGTCTGTGCCGTCGTTAAGATAACGAGTGTGACTATAGGTATAGCCACTGTCCGCAGGGGTTTGGGCAATATTGATCCAATGAGGATTGTTGACAAAGGGGTTGTTGGCGGAATAATACTTTGCGCTTCCCGCAGTGCCCGGGAAAGGCAACGCATGGGTCAGTGTGGCGTCATAATCATAATCGGCTTTTTCAAAACTGCCGTTGAACAGGCCGTTTGAAGAATTTCCAGTCCCATAATAGCGGACGCCTCTGCTGGGTGTGGGAGTTGGGATAGATTGTAACGCCTGCCTTCCCACATGGTCGTAAAAGGTCTCGCTCACAATGGCCACGTTGTCGCTGTTGTTCACTGTAACTTCCTGCCTGTTCCGCAATGTGCCGTCATAGAAAGTGATTACTTCTTTCCGCTTGCCTTCTTCTGCATATACAGCGGTGTACTGCCAGGTAAGGTCGCTTTCCAAACCACCATAAGCATAGCCAAAATCATTTGACATCACATAGGATGTGTGCCCTTTGGAAGGAGTAAAACTCCATTCGCTGAATACAGGATAGTATTCTCCGTTTGATACAAATTCTCCTCTCGCCCTGACCCTGTACAGAATAATGCCTTTAGGATAAGCCAACGACATGTAATAGTGATTGTTAGATGTGGTAATACGGGTGGCATTGGCAAAATCATACGCTACGGACAATGTATTGGACGGATTGTCCACGAACAGCCATTCCACGTCGTATTCATCGGCACCGCCCACATATCCCCAGGTGAGCAGTATCTCGTTTGTCTCCGTCTGATAATTCCCGTTTACAAACGAAGGGGCTGGAAGAGTTGATGAAAGCGAATATCTTGTGACTTCTATTCCAAGTTCCAGAATGATATCATCAGGTATCGTATCGCTGATTGATATTATTGACAGGGCGGCACTTATATAATTTGTGTATTTGCGAACACTCACATCTGTATATCCATAAGTCGTGGAGTAATCGACAATGACGGAGTCATTGTACACATAATGGGTGTTCCCAAAATCAACACAATCAATTGTATAGTGAATACAATATTGTTGATTGGTGTTGTGGGCAATTTTCCGGTCTTCCGCTAAATATAGACGCACATACACATCCCTGTTCTCCACTTCCCAATATGCGGAATTCTGTTCGGGTGCCCTTATCTCTAATTGGGCATTGGCACAAATGGCATTCCCACGGAGTACAGTTGACACTTTCTCATGAGAGGCAAAAACTTTCCCTGAAATCAGTATAAGCCAGAGTAAAATGAAACAAAATATTCTTCTCATAATCATCTGTATTGCGATGGCTAATATGGTTGGAGATATGGAAGGCACACAAATCGCAAATATGAAATTTCTCCTTTCCCATTCCATACCTCAAGATAATAATAGTGTTCATCCTCAATAGCATCGAGACATGATAAATTTATGGTCAGCCAATTTTCTCCCGTCTTGATTTTCGGGGAAAGTGTATCCGCACATCCTGCATTGTCAACAATTCCCATCTCACTTGTTTCCAATATAATACTTCTGTATTTGTCCAAAATACGGAAGCGGAGACGCTGATGATTTGACACAGCATAAGGTTCCTCATAACGGATTCTAAGAACATCATTGTATGCCACATGGCAGGTGCCATCCAATTTCTCCTGAACGTACATATAGGCTACGGGGGGAGGTGATGGCCACCGCGGTATGCTGTCATTGAAGGGAAAGCCAACCACTAGGTTTTTCGCCGGACAAACAGATACATTTCCCACCAATGCGAGAAGACATAATAATGTGAGTGGTATTTTCTTAAGCTTTTTCATAAGTTTGTGCTGTTATTTTTTTTCAAATTCTGTCGTGTTGTCTTGATGGTCATCACTCCTCTCTCTGTCTCCTTTTTCACCTGTACCAGAACGCCCTCCTCATCGTAATTATAGAAGGTGGCATAGTTGTTCTCGTCAAGTTCCGCCACAAGCCGGTAATTTTGTGGGTCGTACACATAGCTTTTGATGGTGGCATTGGCGGGCGCCATACGGATATCATCCACATAAATGTCAGAAAAAATGTCGCTTGACCTCAACTGTATGGTGTTAACGCCAGTTTCTGCTTTGAAGGTGAATTCCACACGCTGCCAGCATTCAACCTTGGCTTCTTTGGTAAAGATTTGGGGATAGCCGTTAAAAGTTAAAACAAAGCTCTCGCCCAAATTGCCGAGTGTATTGCATGAATCCTTCCTCACCCAACAGGAAAACACATATTCCTTGCCGCTTTGGAGCTGAAGGGATGTGTTTTCGTTTATTCTTAAGTACAACTCTCTTGTTTTCAGCGATTTCTGTCCGCTATGAGCGTACTCTGTCGTGATTGCCGTATTTGGAGACAATTCCACTTGCAAATGACCTCTCGGGCTGCCTATGGAAAGTTGGCTGTCATTCTCAAAACTGTCGAAGCCTATCTCCTCATAGCGGGCATTGTTGGCCACAGCGGTCACCAGCGACTGTTTGTAGCCATACAAGGCGGACGAGTAGATGTCAAGGGCGTTCTTGTTCTCAATCTCAAAATTGAAGGGACTATATTTGGTGATTTCGGCTGTCCATGTCCACGGCTTTTGCATGTTTTCCTTATTGCCGGTGCCATAAGAGAAGAATGCGAAGGATGAAAAAGTGCCGTCGTAGGCTATATTGGTGTTGTATTGGTCATGTTGTCCCGTCTGGTTCCTGTCAGTGACATATAGATTAGCTCTGAGACTGCGGTATATATTGGGTATGCCCAAATAATTCTCATTTACAGGTGTGCCAATACCGGCATCACTGTAGTCATAGTCCCAAACGCTTTGGTATTCTGTTGCCGAGGCCTGCAACACACCGTCCAAACATTCGGGGAAATAGCCGTTGGGATCGTTCCATCTGAAAGAGTTGACGTATTGCTGTGGATTTCTCTGGTATATGCTGATGATTTTTCCTGTCTGAACGAAAAAGTAATTTGTGAAATCAATTTGCTCATTTACAAGGTTGACAGCAAAACTGAGATAGTGAGTGCAACCATTCAGGAGTTCTTGCAGAATGTAAGTGTCACATATTTTACTATAATCTCCCCGGAAAAAATACAATCTGCCGCCCGTATTATCATAGAACAAACGAGCATGGTCAATGGCACTGTTGTCGCAATTATGCAGAACAAAACAGGAATCCCGTTGCTCGTTGAAATCCTCCAGCACTTTCAACCGTCGGTTGTTGGGGTCAGTTGGACAGACAAGCGACACCAGCGAGGCAGCTTCCGCATTCAGCTGGTTGGAGAATCTGGAACGGTGGATTTCCTTTCCGTTCGCAGAAAAATCATCCGTATTATTATTCGGCAGCCAGCATGTTGCCATTCCATTACCGCTAATGGTTTTAATGGTCACATCGCTCCCGTTGTTGTAGGGAATGACATCATACTGCCAGAAGGTGCTGTCCCTATTCGGCAATGTGGGATTTGAGAAATACATGGCCCTGTAGTTCTCCGCGGAGCTGCCCATGTTGTGGTGGTACCAGTAGGCAGGCATGGAGTAATTATAGACCGGCTGTCCGAACTCATTGGTGACGCTTGTCAAAAGGGCTTTGCCGGTATAGGGGTCAAATTGGAGATTTTCCGTTGTAATGACAGAGCCCTTATTATAGGCGCGTGTGGTCTTGAGAATGCCGGTGTTGTATATCACCTTGGTGACAGCCACAGATTTCACCGTCTCCTCGAAACAGTCGAAACTCGGCATAGCGGAAGCCCCTACTAGGGGAGGATAGTATGTGGCCAGCATGAACTGGGCGGATGCGCCACCTCCAATGCTTTCCGAGTGGTTTTCCCTCTGATCCACTACAAAATCAAAAGTCTGCCCCAGAATCCTCTTCTCAACCTGACAGTCTCCGAGCAACACATCTACCTGGTTGTCTATTTTCCTTATGCTGTCAACGGTTTTGGAAAAATACTCATATTCGACTTTCGAGGTGTAAGCCGACTGTTCCACGGCGGGGATCAACTCGTGTTCTTCCCGCAGAGGGATATAGGGTACCGTACTTATCGCTTTCTGTTTGCCGTGCATGTCATTCAACTCAATAAGATACCCCTGAGAATAGGCGGAAGAACTGATTTGCATAAACCCTCCTGTTATGATCCTTAAAATGTTGGGCATCTGATCTTCCATTACGCTCAACGTGGTTTGGCTGACAGATATGGGAAAATCCTTGGCGGTATAAAACTCATGTCGCTGTATGCCCGCAGTGGAATGATTGACCTGCCCGGGGGTATGGGTCTTTATGACGACTTGGCTGTACCCCACATTTGCCGCAGGAAAATAGCTCTCGCCGTATGGTTCTTCGCTATACATTTCATCCTCCACAAAAAACAACCCCTTCACCTTGTCGTAAACGGGATATCTCATGGCATTCTCCTCTGGACACACCATGGGCTCGTATTCGGCCACACCGCTGCTGATGAGTTTGCCGTTCTCGGTCTTCCTGTAAAAATAATCTTGTCGATAAACACTTGTGTCAGATTTGCCCCAGTTGTCGGATATACTGACGGACTTCACACGGGAGCCTCCGCCGAACTTGATTTTGTCAGGAACGTTCACACGTATGTAGGAAGGCATCTCGGGCAATCCAATGGCAAGGGTCTTGTAGTCGCCTTCATTTGTACAGTGCCTGTAGAACTTGTCATTGCCATACATGGCGGTTACCTTGTCAATCACCCCACCCGACACCAAAGCTCTGAAAAAGGCTTGGCCATCACTCTGGTTCTCGTCCGCATCAGCATTGTTGAACATCAGGTCCGGTCTGTTGTTTTTGAGTTGTTGCAACGCCAGAAACCACACAGGGTGTATGTCGTATGCGTTAAATGCTTTCACTTCCACTCTGCCATATGTGGGATTAATGTTTTGGGCGTTATTCGGATTAATTTCCACATATCCCTGTATGTAATCGGGAACCATATTTTCTTCATACCTGACAGCCATTTTGAAGTACATGAGATTGTATTTGAATCCTGACACGTATTCTTTTGCATCAACTTCTGGCTTTTTGTTGAAATAGATGTAGTATTTTCCGTCCCCCTCTTTGTTGAAACTGGTCCTGTTATTGACCTCCGCCATGTACATGGCTTGGCGGTTCTGCACGTAGGCGTAGTCGTCGCTTTCATAATCGATGGTGACGGTTCCTCCTTCTGGCAAATCTATGCCCGTAAGCAGCCATGCGGATGCCCAACCGTTTGCCGTACTTGAATCTTGGGTCGTGTAATGCTCAAAATAATTGGCATTACCCTTGTAATTGCCCCAGCGGTCCATTTTCTCGGGTGCATAGTCGGGGTTGATGCCGTCGTATCGGAAACAGTACGGGTTCTGCCGGCCCTTCTCGCTCAATGCGTACTTGAAATAAACTTTTCTCAATGTCAGTTTGCCGTAACTGAAGGTGTTGGCGTTATTGTTGGCGTTATTGGGCACACCCCTGCACAGGAAATAGTCATATTCAAACACGGCAGTCTTGATAGGTATAGACATATCCTCCTTACTGAATAATCGGATGCTATCAAGTTTGTATAATCTTTGATTTGCATCTTTCCCTCCCATATATTCATCACCGACCCCCAGTGCATCATTCCGCTGTGAGATGTAGAACACCGCCTTATGTGTCTTTGTCTCAATGGTGTCAAGATAGGCAATGTCTTTGGTGCCGTAGTTGTAACTACCCATATCGTCCGTTTGATTCGAACGGTCGCCCATGAAATAATTAGCTCCTTCGTATGGAAAACGCCACCCGTATGGGTTGTTTGAACAATATTTGTCCGTGTATGAGAACTTCACCCAGTAGCCTAAATCTACTTCATCGGGTTCCCCGTTTTGGTTGATGTCCACATAATCGGGAGAAGTAATGCTGGTGATAAGGTAGGAATAGGCATAGGAAGGTGTACTGGTACATGAATACAGTTTCTCCTTGCCCACACGTTGTGATCCGTCCGCATTGTTCCGGCTATAGTACACGGTTGTTGTCTTGTCTGTCGAATTGTGGTTCCCTATGGAAAACTGCACCTCTTTTTCCACATGGTTGTATAGGGTCTTCCCGTAAGTGAACCTCTCCCCGTCTGCATTCACGATGGAGAACTCCTTGATATGATGATTTTTGCCATTCGTGCCAGTCTTCCCCGTTTTATATTCTATGTTGGATACCCTCTTGGTCCTGTTCTCCTGCTCAAAATGTGTCATCGTGCCTTCCGAGAGCGAGTTGCTGATGGTGTAATTGTTATACACCCCATTCCAAGAATTATACAGGAACTGGCGGCTGAGCGGGAAATACACTGCTTGCCCACCTCCGACATCGTCCATGTGGTTCAGGTCGGAAGAGGTCTGTTCCCCTGACATTTTGAAGTAAAACGGCTCATACAGTGTCGGTGATATGGACTGGTACACATTGCTATATAGATTGCAATATCCCTTGTACCCACTCTTGTCCTTGAATGAAACCGCTGAACAATAGTCCGCTCCATCCCAATCCCCTGTGTAATTGTCACCGCTGGAGAAAGAAAGGTTGGCACCAATCTGGACACCGCCTCCAAATCCGACATCAACACCCGTCTCAGGGGCATAGGAGTTCACATGCACCTCGTTGTCATAAAAATGTCCGTAATCTGAGCGATATGCCCTGAATGACCCCGACATCAGTTCCCCGTTTATCACGTACACATCGTTGGTCATGACGGGCAAAGGGAGGTTCTTGGAATGCCCGTCAACACACAATTCCTTTTCCCTGTTGAAATCCTGCAGGGATTCATTGTCGGCATGGTCCAAATACAGCAGGCCATATGCCGAGGTGCCGATCTCCTGGTTGGGAGTTTTTTGAAAGACAAGATTGCAGCTCAGGCTCCCGAAACCCTCCAAATACATTCCGCTTCCACCAACCTGTCCCGACAAGCCGGAACTTGCACTCGTCAATGGCAGGTGAATCGGAGGAAGACTGGCCGCAGAAGAATAGGATGTGCCAAACGAATTGTAACTACCCCTATGCGCATTGACGGACACCTGATTGCTGAAGGTGTAGGTGCCACTCTTGCTGTTATAGCCGTAGTTGAAACCCAGTTTTATGTTTTTAGCGTTCCCGTTCATTGAAAAGGAAGTGGTGACACCATTGTCCGAGTCAAGACCAAACCCCAGATTGGCGGTTAATATCTTGGATCTCTTATCTTTGACGTCCCCGTCCCTGACATAGGAGGCCGCAATACCGAACCTCTGGCAAAGTGTTATGCCCTTGTACGTGTTGTAAATGAAGGATTGGGACTGGCTTATGCCTATGCCGAAATCGGCACCGAAAACTTCCCCGCTACCTCCCATGGAAAACAGGAATGTGTTATTGTCCCTTCGTTTGTATGTTTTCACAATCTCATCGCCGCAAAAATCATCAGGGATCCCTCTGACCTGACGGTTGATGGCACCGGGGTTGAGATTCCAGCCCAAACCTACCCAGGAAGCTTCATGCTCCATGCCGATATTGGAATTGTAATTCAAGTTGATCGGGAATCCCCCGTTGGGACCGGGAACCGTCATGATGGGTATAGTGTAATGGAAATCACCGCTAAACAAGTCCACCATATTGTCTGTACTGACAGGAGTGAATCCAGCCATCTCAGGTTGGCTCGGACCTCCTGTCAACGCATATAGTTGTGCGGGTTGCATCAGTTCTGCCAGAAAACTTACCAGCAACACCATAGCAAACACTTTTGTGAAGCGACTTTTACGTATATATCTAAACATAATTGTTGTATTTTGCTATTTTGTTTTCCGTCTGCAAAGTTATGAAAAAAATCATACAACCAACGTAGTATATAATTTTTTTAACACAAAAAACATGGAGAAACAGTTCAAACAATTTTTGGCCCATTGCAATTTGTCAAAAAACACCGCAAGAAGTTACGTGTCAGTAGTAAATCATTATTTCAATATGTTCACAGAGCTGAACAAGTTCTGTCTGCTGGAGTTTAAGGAGTATTGCGTGGAAAGTTTCCAGGCGTCCACTGCGAACTCATACATTAATGCCATAAACAAATATCTGGAATTCAGAAAATTGGATAAGCTTAAGATCAAAAGGGTGAAAATCCAGCAAAAGAATTATCTGGAGAATGTCATCAGTAATGAAGACTACAACTATTTCAAAACAAGACTGAAAAAAGACGGCAAGACCAAATGGTATTTCATGGTATGGTTTATGGGGGCGACAGGTGCACGAATCGGAGAACTTTTGCAAATCAAAGTGGAACATGTGAAAGCGGGTTACTTGGACCTATACGCCAAAGGAGGAAAAGTAAGGCGGATATACATACCTGAGAAATTGCGAAAGGAGGCGGGTATATGGCTA
>JAGCSI010000011.1 GCA_017964255.1 Bacteroidales bacterium
ACTTTCTCATTCTCAATAAGATTGACGGCATCCATCAGGTCCTCGTCAATGGTAATGCTACCCACGTAATTCAGATCCGCTTCGGTAACTGTCACCCGATGGATTTTGGATTTCAATACTTCGATTTGCATCTTTCTTTTTGGTAATTAAGTCAATATCAATTATAATAAATTGAATATGAATTATTTGTATCGAATGTTGTCAATTAGTCTCACTTCGCCGACATAGACAGCGATGCAGCCGACGATTCCCGTTGAGAGGTCTGCGAACTCCACGGGTTGGAGGGTCGTGTCATCCACGATTTCGTAATAGTCGAGTTTGAAACCGTCAATTTTGTTGATTTCATTGATGACAAAATCCTTGATTTCCTGGATGGGCGCGTCTTTCAACTTGAGCGAATCGGTGAGGATGCGATAGATTTCAGCGGATTTTTTTCGATCTTCCTCGGAGAGTCGCTGGTTGCGGGAGCTCATAGCCAGGCCGCTGGCTTCACGCACGATGGGGCAGGGGACGATTTGGGTCTTAATCTCGTATTGCTTTACCAAATGCTTGATAATCGCTAACTGTTGAAAATCTTTCTCCCCAAAATATGCCTTGTCGGGAGTGGTCCAGTCGAAGAGTCGTTTGACGATAATGCCCACACCATTGAAATGGCCGGGGCGGAAAGCGCCTTCCATCACCTTGTCGAGTTGACCGAAATCATACACTTCTTTCGGCGGTTCGGGGAAGACCTCTTCGGCCGTTGGCGTGAAAGCCACGTCCACGTAAGGTTCGATTTTTTTCAGGTCACCTTCCACGTCGCGGGGATATTTCTCCAGATCCACGGGGTTGTTGAACTGCACGGGATTGACAAAAATGGAGCAAACCACCACTTCGTTTTCTTTTTTAGCCCTTTTCAGTAGCGACAAGTGACCGTCGTGCAACGCGCCCATGGTGGGCACCAAACCAACGGATTTGCCGTTGCTTTTAACGCGGAAGACCACGTCTTTTAATTCTTCAATAGTTTTGACTACGAGCATATATTTAGCGTTTTATGATATTCAGAACGTCTTCTTCAAAAGAAAGCTTGGGTTGTTCTTTGATTTCGCCGATGAGCGTGCGCTGTCCGTTAGTGAGGCGATAAATTGCGAAATAGGGCAATGTGGGAGGCACCATGTCGTTAATACCATTATTATACTCACGGTTGCAGCCGATGAACTTGTATTCGATAGGCTGTTGGTATTTGGCACCAATGGTCATGACAAAAGCATAGAAATGAGGAAGTTGCTTGAGAGATTCTTCATCCCAAGCGCCAAAGTATGCATCGATTTCATACTTCGTATTTGATTGTGATTCAAGAGCCTTGGCAAGTTTGACCGTCGCATCAGCATTCAGTATTACCTCTGCGGAATTGTCTCTGATGATGTAGAAGAATTCGGCCTGCTCAAGGTCGTTCCAAGTGCATAGTCCAACGGGGACTTGGTAAGATTTTTCCTCGTCATTTTCCCATTTGAGATTCTGGGAAAAAATGCTACTTGTTGAAAGTAAGCATATTACAATAACAAATGCGATTTTTTTCATAATATGAATTTTAATCTGCAAATGTATATTAAATTCTTGGAATAGCAAGGGGAAATTAAGTTTTTTTTGGAACAATTATTTGTTGACTTTCTCTTCGGCGATTCTTTGCTTGATAATTTCCTCTTGTTTAGCGGCTGGCATGGGGGCGTATTGGTAGAATTCCATGGAGTAATTGGCGCGGCCGCTGGTGATGTTACGCAGGGCAGTGGCGTAGCCGAACATTTCCATCAACGGAATAAAACCGTCGAGTTTTTGCGAGCCTTTTCTGAAACGGCGCATGTTCTCGATACGGCCGCGGCGCTTGTTGATGTCGCGGGTCACATTGCCGATGTAGTCGTCGGGGGTATTGATCTCGATCTTCATCATGGGTTCGAGCAGCACGGGGTTGGCTTTTTTGAAGCCCTGTTTGAAGCACATGGCGGCGCACAGCTGGAAGGCCATGTCGCTGGAGTCCACCGGGTGGAAGCTGCCATCGAGGAGGACACACTTGACATCCACCACGGGGTAGCCGGCCACGGGACTCTTGGCCATGGCGGCCAGCAGACCTTTCTGGATGGAGGGCATGTATTCCTTCGGAATGACACCGCCCTTGGTCATATCCACAAACTCAAAACCCTTGCCGGGGTTGGGCTCGAAGCGGATGACGGTGTGGGCATACTGGCCCTTGCCACCGCTCTGCTTGGCGTGCTTGTAGTTGCTTTCGGTTTCGGTGGTGATGGTCTCACGGAAAGATACCGAAGGCGCGCCCACGCTGATGGGTACCTTGAACTCATCGCGGATACGTTCCACCAGAATCTCCAAGTGTAACTCGCCCATGCCGGAGATGATGGTCTCCTCGGTCTCCTCATCAAAATGGGAGTGGAAAGAGGGATCTTCGTTGGTCAGCTTGGCCAAGGCTTCGCCGAGTTTGTCGCGGTTTTTCTTGTCTTCAATATTGACTTTCATCTCGATGACGGCAGGTGGCACCTGGATGGATTCGAGCAACACAGGATGATCCTCGTCGCAGAGGGTGTCACCGGTGCGGGTATACTTCATACCCACCAAAGCGATGATTTCACCGGCGCCGGCCTCGCTGATTTCCTCACGCTCTTTGGCTTTGATGCGGAAAATACGGCCTACACGCTCGTTTTTGCTCTTGTTGACATTGTACAGGCTCATGCCGCTGCTC
Source organism: Bacteroidales bacterium (assembly GCA_017964255.1). Lineage (GTDB taxonomy): Bacteria > Bacteroidota > Bacteroidia > Bacteroidales > WCHB1-69 > RUG11690. The sequence goes on from JAGCSI010000011.1 coordinate 2,729, forward strand.
AACTTGCCGCTGAAGATGCGGATGAAGGTCTGCTGGCCCACGTACGGGTCGTTGATAAGTTTGAATGCCAAAGCGGAAAACGGCTCATTCAAAGAGGGTTGACGTTGGATGGTCTTTTCTTCGTCGTCGGGATCGTGTGCAATAACCGCTCCCTTGTCGGTGGGAGAGGGCAGGTAATCGACAATAGCGTCGAGCAGCAGCTGGATGCCTTTGTTTTTGTAAGCGGCACCGCATAAAACAGGTGTTACCAGCAACTTGATGGTAGCCTCACGGATGGCCTGTTTCAGCACATCTTCGTCCACATCGGTCTCTTCAAGATAGCATTCGGCCACTTTGTCGTTGTAGTCGGCCAACTTCTCGATGAGGAAGTTACGGGCCTGCATGGCCTGTGCTTTCAGCTCGTCGGGGATTTCGCTCACAATGCGTTCTTTTTCAGAAAAAGTGATGGCTTTCATGCCCACCAAGTCAATCATGCCTTGGAAAGTGTTCTCGGAGCCGATGGGCAATTGTATGGGCAATGCGTTGGCACCCAGGTAATTGTTCATCTGGTTGACCACCTCGTTGAAATCCGCGCCGGTACGGTCCATCTTGTTGACGAAGGCGATACGGGGCACACGGTATTTGTCAGCCTGGTTCCATACGGTCTCGCTCTGGGGTTCCACACCGCCAACGGCGCAGAACACGGCTACCATGCCGTCGATGACACGCAGTGAGCGCTCTACCTCGATGGTGAAGTCCACGTGGCCCGGAGTGTCTATCAGGTTGATTTGATGGTCTTTCCACTGGGCGGTGATGGCAGCGGAAGCGATGGTGATGCCTCGTTCCTGTTCTTGCTTCATGAAGTCCATGGTGGCTTGCCCGTCATGGGTCTCGCCAATCTTGCGGTTAACTCCGGTGAAGTATAATATTCGTTCTGATACGGTGGTTTTGCCGGCATCAATATGGGCGGCGATTCCGATGTTTCTGAGCTTTGAAATGCGAAAGTTCATTTTATATTCTATTGATTATTAATTGTTTGACTATTTTGATTTGTATTTGCAAAGATACATATTTTAATTCAAAAAAAATATGTAAGTTTGCAGTTCAAATTCTAAAGAAAAAACAATGAAAAAAAATTTTCTTTTTTTGATGATAATGGTGATGGTTGCCATTGTTATGGCGCAATCTCCAGAAAAATTCTCTTATCAGGCAATAATTCGCGATGCATCGGGTAATCTTGTACGTAATGCTCCGGTAGGTGTTCGTGTGAGTATTTTGAAAAATGGTTCTGATGGGGTTTCTGTGTACTGCGAGACGCATCAACTGACGACCAACGCCAACGGTTTGCTAACGATGGAGATTGGCGGCGGCACTGTGGTAGAAGGTGTTTTTTCTGCTATTGATTGGGGGAATGGCCCTTATTTTATAAAAACTGAAACAGATGTGACAGGCGGTACCAACTACACGATAATTGGAGCCCAGCAATTATTGAGTGTGCCGTATGCCTTGTATGCCAAATATGCTGGAAATGGCGGTTCTGGCGGAACGGGGGATGTGTTCGCACTTGCAGATAGAGTCACACAACTTGAACGTCCTTTGGTATATACGAGTAGTGTAGATGAAATTAATTACCACAGTGCAGAGGTTCATGGAAAGGTGTTAAGTCATGGGGCGAGCATGGTGACCGCTTATGGTGTATGTTGGAGTACCTCGCCTCAACCAACATTGGCGGATAACCACACAACCAACACCAATTTGGAAGACGGATTTTATGAAACCCTCACAGGACTGACCCCCAATACCACTTACTTTGTGAGGACGTATGCCACTAATAGTCAGGGGACGGCTTATGGCAATGAATTGAGTTTTACCATGTCTGGTTTAATTTCCATTACTTTCAATGGGATTACATGGAATGCTGCTGATATGAAAGCCGTAGATTATTCTGATGTTGGTTATTTGTTTGTGTTAGTTGAGAAAACTACAGGTTGCTCAAGTGACAACTCTGACGTATATTTATATGGTTCTTTGGCAAGCTTTGTGTGTCAGAATGCCACATACCAATCAACGGGAGGTGATGTTATTCATTACAGGGATCCTAATTATATTTACACTGATGTGAATGGTAGTATCGGAGACGCAGGCTCTCAATACTGGGGTTGGAACGAAGTTCAGAATAGCTTTGTTGAAACTGTCACTGCTATTGACTTGAACGCTTTGACAATAAGTGCCACTTTTACAGAGGAGATTTTCAATATTGTTGATTACATTAACGCCGGTAATCAAATCCCGAGTAATACATATACTTTGACAGGTGTTCTGAACAATGCGCATTGGTCGTGGATGAGTCGTTCAAGTGTTCCTGTACAAAGAATGGATAATCCTGTCATAGAGCCCTATATTGATTAGCATTGACGCTAATAATTTTGTACAAAAGTAACATGAGCTATGAAAAAGATAGTGGTTTTGTCAGGTGCAGGAGTGAGCGCGGAGAGCGGCATCAGCACCTTCAGAGACAGCAATGGCCTCTGGGAGAACTATAATGTGGAGGACGTAGCCAGCATTGATGGCTGGTATCGCAATCCCGAATTGATGATTGATTTTTACAATGCGCGTCGTCGCGAACTGGAGCATTGCCAGCCTAATGACGCACACAAAATCATTGCCGAACTGGAACAGCAATACGAGGTGGTGGTGGTGACGCAAAATGTGGATAATCTGCACGAAAGGGGAGGCTCTTCCCATGTCATTCATTTGCATGGCGAGCTGACCAAGGCCTGTAGCGAGCGTGGCAAACGCTGTGTGGAGGATATCGGCTATCGTGACATCAAATATGGCGAAAAGGCTGCCGATGGCGGGATTCTGCGTCCCTTCATTGTTTGGTTTGGTGAATCAGTTCCTTTGCTGGAAGACGCCGCTGCTCATGTGCAAACCGCTGATATTTTGATTATTATCGGCACGTCGCTCAATGTGTATCCGGCAGCCGGCTTGTTGTATTATGCTCCTTCAGGAATCCCGATTTATGTGATAGACCCGAAGGAGGTGCAGCCCATTCGCCGTGAGGTGATTTTTATCAAGGAAAAAGCCACCGAAGGCATGCGGCAGCTCAGGGCGAAGCTGATGAAATAAATTAGTTAATTAGCAAATTAGTTAATGTGCTAATTATCAATGTGCTAATGTGCCGATTTTTTATTGGGGAGTTATGCATACGCATAAGGGGGAGTTTCGGGCAAATGCCCTCAAGGGGAGTCTCGCACTTTGTGCTCTAGGGGAGTTTTAATTCCCCTTCTATTAGAGTTGACGAATGAGCGAGCGCAGAGGCAAAGGCAAAGGCAAAGTTTACTTTGACTATGCCAAGCGAAGAGGAAACGAAGGCAAAGCCTTCAACGTGTGTCCGAAGACCGGGGTAGTGACGTTAAAATTAAATTAATCAACTAATGGAAACCATAAATTTCAAATTCTCTGTTCCCATCCAAATCAAGATGAGCGATTTGGATCCTTTTAATCATGTGAACAACGGCATCCAATGCCAATATTTTGACTATGGTCGTAGTGCTTATTTCGAGCATGTTTTTCAGGAAAATATTGATTGGAGCACCTTCGACCTGGTGTTAGTGCATGTGGATTTGGATTTCCATAATGGTATTGAAATCCATGATAAGATTGTCTGTAGAAGCAAAGTGCTGGAGATCGGCCACAAGAGTTTCAAGATGGTGCAGCAGTTGGTAGATGAGTCAACGGGGATAGTCAAAACCACCTGTCACAGTGTGATTTGCGGCTTCGACCGCCAAACGCACCAATCCATTCCGCTGAGTGAGGAATACTTGCAAAAACTGAAAATTGAAAACTGAAAACTTGAATTTTGAATTCGTAACTGTCAACTGTCAACTGTCAACTGCTTAAAAACCTCCCACATCACCATCCCCGCAGCAATTGTCACGTTGAAGGAGTGCTTGGTGCCGAACTGCGGAATTTCGATGGCACCGTCCACGATAGGCAACAGCTTGTCGCTAACACCAAACACCTCATTACCTAAGATGATGGCGGTTTTCTGCCCCTGAGGAATCTGCAAATTTTGCAGCATGATGGACTGGTCGGTTTGCTCCACCATAAACACTTTGTAACCATCTTGTTGCAGTTGCTTGACGGCTTCCACGACATCTTCAAAATAGTGCCATTCCACACTTTCTGTAGCCCCCAAAGCGGTTTTGTTGATTTCTTTGTTGGGCGGGCAGGCGGTGATGCCACACAGATACAATTGCTCCACGGCCAAGCCGTCGCAAGTGCGGAAAATGGAGCCGATATTGTTCATGCTGCGGATGTCGTCCAAAACGACGGTCAGCGGTATTTTCTTCACTTTTTTGAACTCCTCGGGGGTTACGCGGTGGAGTTCTTCCATCGATAGTTTTTTCATAGTTTAGAAAGGCATTTCTCCGTCTTCAGTACCGGTGAAGTTGGTTTCGGGTTCGTCGTTAAAGCTGGCGTTGAAGGTGCTGAAGCTGGCGCTGGGGGCGATGCCGGCAGCAGGGTCGACAAAACTGCCGCCACCTTCGCTGTTTTCCACAAAATGCGGTACATCGTCCACATCGGTGAACTTGGTGTACTGGCTCTGGAAGCGGATACGGACATTGCCGCCGGAACCGTGACGGTTCTTCTCAATCATGATATCGGCCAGACCTTCCGAAGGAGTGTTGTCTTCAAATGCTTCAAATTTGTAATACTCAGGACGATAGATGAACATAACCATATCGGCGTCCTGCTCGATAGAACCGGACTCACGAAGGTCGGACAGCTGCGGGCGTTTCACACCGGGACGGGTTTCCACAGCACGGCTCAACTGTGACAAAGCGATGACAGGCACGTTAAGGTCTTTGGCCAAAGCCTTGAGAGAACGAGAGATATGGCTGATTTCCTGTTCGCGGTTGCCGGTGCCTTTGGCTCCGTCCACATTGCCCTGCATCAGCTGCAAGTAGTCCACAATAATCAAGTCGATATCGTTGTGGGCTTTCAGACGGCGGCACTTGGCACGCAAGTCAAAAATCGAGAGGGCAGGAGTGTCGTCGATAATCAGGTTGGAACTGAACAGCACGTTGATTTTTTCCATCAAACGTATCCATTCGGTCTCGTCCAGCTTGCCCTTGGCAATTTTTTCGGCAGAGATACCCGATTCGATAGCGAAAAGTCTGTGAACCAGCTGGGTGGCGGACATTTCCAAGGAGAAGAAAGCCACCTTTTTGTTGAAGTCCAGGGCAGCATTGCGGGCGATGGACAGCACGAAAGAGGTTTTACCCATACCAGGACGGGCGGCCATGATGATGAGGTCTGAGCGCTGCCAGCCACCGATTTTCTCGTCGAGGGCACGGATGCCGGTGCGCACCTGCAGTTCGTCGCTGCTTTTGTTGTTCATTTCCTGCAGCTCATGGATGGCGTTTTGCACCACCGTACGCAGCTCTTTGCTGTCGCGTTTGAAGTTGTTCTGGATGATGTTGAACAAGTCGGTTTCGGCTTTGTCCATCAGCTCCAACACGTCTTTCGAGTCGTCGTAGGCGTCGCGGGTGATGTTGCTGCACACGGAAATCAGCTCGCGCAACACAAACTTCTCCATGACGATACGGGCATGGTATTCGATGTTGGCGGAAGAGGCCACACGGTTGGTGAGTGATGCCAGATATGAGGCTCCTCCCACAAACTCCAATTGTTTCTCTTTCCGTAGTTTATTGGTAACAGTCAGCAAATCAATTGGTTCTGACTTGGTGAAAAGGTCGAAGATGGCTTTGTAGATCATCTGGTTGGCCTCGCGATAGAACATGCTGGAGGTCAGAGAGTCGATGACGACACTCACCGCGTTGGCGTCAATCAGCATGGCTCCCAAAACGGCTTCCTCTATGTCAACGGCCTGAGGTACAATCTTTCCGCTGTTGCCCAAGGCGGTTTCAATCGAATTATAAGACAGTCTGTTTTCAGTACGTTTAGTTGTAACGGTCTTGTTTTCCATATATGTATTTCAATCTTTTATACGGTTATGAGAGGAGACGTGTAGTCACTCGCTGCGCTCGTTCGTGGAGACGGATTTTTGTACCGTTTTCACGTTTCCACGCTTTCACGTTTATCTGTTTCTACGTCTCTTTTTGGGTTTGCAAAAGTAAAGCAAAAGTGCAACAAAACCCTTGCTTCTTCAAGAAAGATATTAACAATGGGCCTAAAAATCCTTAAATGAGGGGATTAAGTTATCAACAATGGTTTCTGCCCTTTTATCATCATCAATAATGATTCTTTTAATATCCATATTGGCTCTTAAATGTTGAATTTTATTATTTTTGCATTTTGAAGATGAAACAGATGGATATGCGAGAAAAACATACGTTGAAATTGTCGATGGGCAAATTGAAGCAACATATTTTGCCATTGCTTGTTATAACTGCAATTGTGCTGGCTGTCAATGTCCGTCATTTGAATGAACCCCCAGCTTATATTCATGCGTGGGCGCAGGCGGATAACTATTCGTTGGCATTGGGTTTTCTTCACAATGGCGGGGATCTTTTTCATCCGCAAACGCTCATTTACAACAAGCAACAGTTTAGTTTTGAGGAGCCGGAGTCTTTGGTGACGGCTTGCGATTTGCCTTTGCACCATTGGCTGGTCGCCGGACTGATGCGTGTCACCGGCAGCCGTCAACCATGGGTTTTCCGTGGACTGACATTGTTGGTTTCTCTCTTGGGCTTATGGTCCTTGTTTCTCATGGCTTTTGTGCTGACACGTTCCAGAACTAAATCATTGTTAGCCACGATGCTTGTGGCCACAGCTCCTTCGTATGCTTATTACGCTGCCTCTTTTCTTCCCACGGCCTCGGCCTTGGCACTGTCGATGGGAGGACTGCTGTTTTATGTGCTTTATTGGCGTGATGCCCAAAAATGGCCTCTCTACGTCAGCATTTTGCTGCTTACTTTAGCGATGATGGTCCGTACTTCGTTTGCCGTCTTGTGGGTGGCGGTAGCTTGTTTTCAGCTGTTGCGACTGTTTCGTAAAGAGGTTAGTCTGCGCAGTTCGTGGCTGCCCTTTGTCGCCGGGGCCATTTTGTTTGCGGCATGGTGGCTGTGGAGCCAGCATCTGCGGCAGCAATACGGCTCTTTGTTTCTTAGCAGTCTGCTGCCTGTCCATAGCAAAGAGGATGCTTTGGTGATATTGCAGAATGTTCATGACCGTTGGCGTTTTCACTATTTCCAACGGATGCAACACTGGCTGTATGTGGCAGTGGCGGTAGGCGCTTTGGTAGTTGTCTTCTTCAAGAAAAAAGATATCAATAAAACTCACAATAAATTGTCCTTGTGGTGGTTGCTGCTGATCTGGTTTTTCGGGGAGATGCTGTTTGTTGTGGCCATGCTGTCGCAGTATATGGACCATGATTACTATTTTCTGGATAGTCTCTTCCTGCCTATCGTGATGCTGTTGGTGGGACTGCTAAGTCTGCTGCCCAATCCATCGCCACGATGGAGCAAGATATTGTCGTTGGCAGTGGTTTTGTCGTTCATCGGCTTGATGACGGCCGAAGCATTTCACATGCAAGAAGAGCGGAGGAAACAGGGCGTAGATGCACTGCAGACCGCCATACGATACAAGCATGCCCATAAGATGTTGGAAGAAGCTGGTTATGGTTCCAAAGAATTGAGATTCATGACTTTGTTCTCTTATCCTCAAAATCTGCCTTTTGCAATGATGGATAGGGAAGGCTATGCTGTGATGTGGACCAATCCCGAGTTGGTGGCTCATGCGTTGACGTTTGACTTTGACTATATTTTGGTGGAGGACGAGGTTTACAGCAAGGAGTTTGAGGAAGCCCCGTATGTTCTGCCGTATTTGCGGCGTTTGGCCGGTAATGGGGAAATATCTGTGTGTACCTTGTCCGACAGCGTCTTGCATCATACAGCGGAGGATTTCTGTCAGTGTTCAGTAAATGAATGATTTAGAATAATTTATACATAGAAAAGATGATGAGAATAATGAAAAAACATGGTATGGCTATTTTTGTGCTGACTATGGTATTGGCATCTGCCTATAGTTCAAAAGCCCAAAATAATACGGAAAAAGCTGTTTTGGACAATATCGCGACCCGTGTCTCGGTGCGCAGTTATCTGGATAAACCCGTGGAGGAAGCCAAGATAGAGCAGCTCCTTCGGGCAGGCATGGCGGCACCTTCGGCCGTGAACAAGCAGCCCTGGCACTTTGTGGTGGTGACCGACAAACAGCAGCTGGCGGCACTGGCAAAGGCTAATCCCTATGCCGGTATGGTAGCCAAAGCGCCCTTGGCCATTGTGGTGTGCGGCGACATGAGCAAAGCCTTGCCAGGCAGTGCCCGCGAGTTCTGGGTGCAGGACTGCTCCGCAGCTACTGAAAACATCCTTTTGGCCGCCAATGCCATGGGCTTGGGTGCGGTTTGGACGGGCACTTATCCTTCTGAAGAACGGGTAAAGGCGGTGTCCAAGGTGTTGCAGCTGCCGAAGAAACTGATACCGCTCAATACGATTGTCATTGGTTATCCGGATGGCACGAACACCCCCAAGGACAAGTGGAAACCGGCCAATGTGTCTTACAACTTTTATGGTAGTGTGGATGGCAAGGCGGTAGAACCCGAAAAGCAGGTGGAGCAGGCGGTTTTCAGCGAGTTTGACTACACGGACGATTTTGAAGGCAATCCCTTCACTTGGTTCAAAGGCTCAGGTCTGTTGCTGGCGGTGGGCGACAAGGACAATCACAACGCTATGACCATTGGCTGGGGCGCTTTGGGAAATGTGTGGCGCAACGATGTGAACACGATTACGGTTTATGTGGCTCCCGCACGCTATACATATCAGTTTATGGAGAAATACAAATACTTCACGGTTATGACGTTTGATGAGGAGCATAAGGATGTTTTGGCCTATATGGGCTCGCATAGTGGCCGGGATGGCAACAAAGAGGAGGCTTTGGGATTGCATGTGGCTTATACAGAGCATGGTGCTCCTTATTATCTGGAAGCATCCGAAGTGTATGAATGCGAGATTATCTATCGTGACCCCTTTGACCCGGCAGGTTTCGAGGAGATTCCCCGTCAGCGATACGAGAACTTTCCCGCTGGTATCCACCACATGTACATTGGCCGAATCTTAAGTGCGAAAAGAAAATAAATACTGTTGTTATGGATGTGTTATTGGTTTGCAAACCTTCAGGGAAAAATGCAATGTCTTTTTTTGTGGCAATGGGTGCTTTTCTCGCACTCAGTGTGATGTGGGTGTATGAAGGCATTGAGGATCCTGAGTGCTGTTGGATGCTGTTGATAACAGTTCCTGTGACGGTGCTTTTCTTTTTTTTGTTTCGCTTTCAATTTGTTGGTGAGGAACAGTTAGGAATTGACGGCAAAGACTTTGTCATACGTGTTGTCATAAAATTTCCGTTCCAGAGGGACTTGCGTATTCCCTTGGCCGACATTGTGGAGATAAGGTATAATAGTAAAAGCATGATGAAGGAGATTACGGAAGCAATGGCTGAACTCAGAGGCCGGGCTATTGATGAGAATGGCATCGTGCTGGTCACCATATATGGAAAAAGATATCGTTTTGGCAAGGACTTGACAGAAAAGCAGGTGGAACGCTTCCGCGAGCGATTGTATGAGTATGTGATGTCAAAGGAGATGGATGTGAATCTTAATGAATTGTATAAATAATTGATGGATAATAATTTAATGGACGATAACAGCAAAGTGATGGATTTGGCCTACGAGGCGGGCTCAATTCTTTTGGAGAACGGGGCGGAGATATCGCGTGTGGAGGAGACGATGCAGCGCATTGCTGGACACTTCGGTGTGGAGGATGAGAGCGTATTCGTGCTCAGTAACGGCATCATGGCTACAAGCAAGGGATATGCCCGTTCCAAGTTTATCCCTATCAAAGGTACGAGCTTGGACAAGGTGGTGGCGGTGAACCAGTTGTCACGGGAGGTGGCGCAGGGACAATGCAATCTGCCGGAGCTGGAGCGGCGGTTGCAGGAAATCCGCAACATGCGACCGAAGCCTGCCATGGAGCAGATTGTGGCGTCAGCCTTGGGTAGTGCGGGTTTTTGTATCGTTTTCGGGGGTGGCTTTATGGACAGTCTGGTTGCCTTGGTGGCGGGTTTGCTGTTGTGGGTTTACATGCTGTTTGTCGGCTATCGTCACCTGTCCCGAATCACGAGTAATCTCACCGGTGCGTTCTTAGCCACAGTGCTTTGCGGGGTGATGTATAAAATGGGCTTGGGTACCCATCTGAGCAATATGATTATTGGGGCCATCATTCCTTTGATTCCCGGAGTGCCATTCACCAACGGTATCCGCGACCTGGCTAACGAGGACTACATTGCGGGTGTCACACGACTGCTGGATGCCTTGCTGGTCTTCTTTTGCATTGCG
>JAGCSI010000125.1 GCA_017964255.1 Bacteroidales bacterium
CAATACCAAAGGTAAATACGAAATCCGTGGTCGTCTGAATTTTGCTACCCGTTATCGTTTTCAGAAGGTGAAAGGCTTGACTGTCAGTTTAAACGGTAACTTCATGTATACCCAAAACGCCCAGTCTTTCTTCTGGAATGACGGTTTCGAAAACAAATACAGATCATACAAAGGTTCATTATCCTATTTCAAGGATTTCACTTTTTACATCGACCCGACTGTGAGATATATTGGTCCCCGTGGCTTTACGCACAGTCTCAAGAACAGAATTATTTTCAGCGACAATGCAGAGCTTTCAGGAGCCCAGAGTGCTCAGTCATTGATGGTGTACGACGAGTACCAGATGAACAAGAGTATCAAAAAAATAGGAATGAACATTGTGGCTGGCGTAATGAATATGTACACCACATCGTATGGTGCGGTTTTCAATGGTGTCAAAGGCTCAGATGTACCCCTCAGAGCCAATTCCGACAATGTGTCATTATATGCCCAGATTGAGGAAAAATTGTTGAAAAATAAAAATTTGACCTTGCAGTTCGGCGCGCGTTGGGAGTTCTACAAGTTGTGGAGCAAAGACAGTATCGACATTCAAAACAGTTTTGAAAACAAACCGGTTTTCCGTGCGGGTATCAACTATCAGCTGAATAAATCAAAAACCTCCTTCCGAGCTTCTATCGGCCAGGGTTATCGTTATCCCAGTATTGGTGAACGTTATATTGCTATCGCTGTGGGTAAATATGGTTTCTATCCCAATCCCAGTCTGCAATCAGAGTCCAGTTGGAATGCGGAAATCGGTATTATGCAGCCGTTTATGGCGGGTAATTTCCGAGGTATGGTGGATGTCGCCGCCTATAATCAGGAATTCAAGAATTTTATTGAATTTTGTGTGGGACAATGGGGTACTACTGGCGGCTTGATGGATAAGCTGGGCTTTATGTACCTGAATACCGGTCCTGCCCGTATCAGCGGTATCGATATTGCCTTTATGGGTGAGGGTAAAATTGGCAAGAATGTAGCTTATAATTTCTCGTTGAGCTATACATATAGTCATCCGGTGACCAAAAACAGAGATAATGTGTACTATGTACATCCTACCACTGGTTTGGAATATACATTTACGACTACCTCGTCTGATACCACTCGTAATGTGTTGAAATATCGTATTGAGCACATGGCCAAACTGGATGTGGAGTTCTCTTTCTTCAAGACTTTTGCCATCGGTGTGAGTGCCAACTACTTCAGCGCCATGAAGAATGTGGACAATTTCTTCTTTAACTATGACGCCGCTAATCCTGAAAATTCTGATGTCAAGAACAAAATGCTTATGGGGCTTGATCTTCCATTTTATGGTTTTTATAATTTTTATCAGCAGCATAAAAAAGGCAGTTTTGTTCTGGATGCCCGTATAAGCTTTTTCGTAAAGGACTTCACTTTGTCTTTCATTGTGAAGAATGCGTTGAACGAATGCTATTATTTGCGTCCCATGTACATGGAGCCCACCAGAACCTTTACGTTCCAGTTGGTGTATGATTTGCACTGAGACAGTTGACAGTTGATAGTTGACAGTTGAGAATTCAAAATCCAAAATTCAAAATCCATAATCTCCTAACCCTCTCACCATTAAACACTAAACATTAAACCCTCTAATCGAATAATCAACAACAAAAACAATAACAACATGAAAAAAACTTTACTTTCTTTATTGATGGCTGTCGTGATGACAGCAGGTGCTATGGCACAGGAATTTCCTGATGGCGGATTTGAAAACTGGACTTACCAGAATTCTCAGGGAGGCTATTGGGATTATCAAACCGACATTCTCATGACCTTAAATGGTCTGTATGAGATGAACGGTGTGGAAATGTCCACTTTTCCGACAGCTTTCCGTGAAACACAAAATGTGCACGGTGGCAATTATGCCATTCGTCTGACTTCTGTTTGGTTCGGTACCAACGCCATTTTCGTGCCTGGTGCTTTGGCTACATTGAATGAACCCATTGGCAACGACTATGTGTCTGACTTCTTGGATTTGGGTGAGATTAATCTGAAAGAGGCATTCGCTTTCAAACCTTGGAGATTGACTGGCTACTACAGATATGAGCCTGTTGAGAATGACTCTGCCGCAATTGAAATGAAATTCTATTTGGGTAATGCCGTTCATTCCACCTGCGAGAAATTCCTTATTTATGAGACTCCGGAATGGACTGCCTTTGACATTGCCACTGGTTTGGAGAACTCTTATTTGGATGTGGATATGATGAGTATGGTGTTCTCTTCCAGCGCCCATTATAATTTCGCCAATTTGGAGGAATGTGATGGTCAGGCTGGTTCAAGTCTGTATTTGGATGATTTGGCATTTCGCTATGACAATAGCCCAATGGGTTTAGTGGAGCCTTTGATTCCTGTAGTGAAAACGACGGTTTATCCCAATCCTTCTGCCGACATGGTGCATTTTGATTTCAACAAAGAGGTGAACGCCCGTTTGGTGATATATAATATCAGCGGCGCCCAGATTTTTGAGCAGAATGTGAATAACAATCATGCTGAATACAATGCTTCGTCATTGGCTAACGGTACTTATTTGTATCGTATCATTGAAGGCAACACCATTTTGTCAAGTGGTCGTTTTGCCGTTGCAAAATAAATTATGAAACAATTGACTCATCCTGTTTATGAAATAGCATCCCAGGTGGCGGACGAACTCGGTGTCAGCGCGTATGCGGTGGGCGGAGTGGTTCGTGATTTGGTGCTGGGCAGGAAGTCAAAAGATATCGACATTGTTGTCGTGGGAAGCGGAATCGCCTTTGCCAATGCTGTGGCCAAGGCGATTTCGCCTCATATAGAGGTGA
>JAGCSI010000126.1 GCA_017964255.1 Bacteroidales bacterium
CCAGATAATAAGTCAGAGAAACGCCTCTTGCCAACAATGCAACGGCAATGCAAGTGTACACTTTGCCATCTCACTTCTAACTGTCAACTGTCAATTGTCAACTGTCAACTGGATTCACACCTTCTCCGCCAAAGAGAAAGACTTGGAAACAGGCTTATCTTACTTTGGCTCAAGATATTACTCCTCCGACCTGAGCATCTGGCTGAGCGTGGACCCGATGAGTGACAAATATCCCTCGCTGAGTTCGTATACATACTGTGCAAATAACCCGGTGAAGTTGGTGGATCCGAATGGGGAAGAAATGACAAAGTTTGAAGATGCCAATGGAAATCTTATAAAACAAATTGATGATGGTTCTAATGCTGTTTTTCAACAAGTTGGTACAGGACGAGGATTACATTACGAATTCTCGGGCTTTGATGAGTCACAAGGTGGTGTTAATGAGGTAAATTTAGGCACTGCTATTCAGGAACAGCAACAAATGAATATGGATAATACAGAATTGCAACAAAGTGCTGATGGCACAACATATTGTAACTATGCCACACAAAATGTAATGAAAACCGTATCTTCTGTCCCTGATTATGGTGATGCATTGGTGACGGGAACTGCAAATACAATGTGCGATAAAATGGAGAATAGCGCAAATTTTGTTTCAGTAAGTAAATCTCAGGCTGTTAAATATGGGAAAAAAGGACTAGCAATTGTCGCTTATAAGAATCCAAATGGACATGGACATGTTGCGACATTTAGTGCTGGTAATAATGAAGGCGAAGTCGCCAATATCGGACCAACAAATTTAACAGGATTTAAGTCTGTAAATCAAGTAATTAGTTCTAAAAAATCAAAAACATATTACATTTTTGTACCAGGAAAAGTGGCTGATCCTGTAAACATAAAATAACGAAAAGATGAAAAAAATTTGTCTGTTTATATACTTTTTATTTGCCTCATATTTTACAAATTCCCAGAGCCTTGAAGGAACATGGCAATTAAATACTCCGCTATTTGCAAATTATGAGTCGAATTATACATTTGACGATAGTGGTTCTTTTTCTTACTATCCTGCCCTTTACAACACACTACAAATAATTTATTCCCTTAATGGAAATTATGTAATAAATGGAGACTCAATTTATTTTACTGTTTCTGAAGTTGTTGTTAATTCCGTGAATTGGGATAATATCAAGATTGAAAAATCTAAAAATGTAGTGAGTGGTGGAGAATGGTTTTGGAGTAAAGATGGTTTTGATAATATAGAGGGAATGCATCGTGATTTTCCTTCAACATCGAATTTTTGGAGTGTCTCTTATTCTCAAAGAAGAACTATACAAGTCTCGCCCAGAACTTTTGCCGTTTTTTTTGAATATGTTGAAGATGAAGAAAGGACTCTTATACTAGAAGGACATAAATTGAATTACAAATATATTAATATTGATGGAGATCACTATTATTATATATACGGAGCAAGTGATATAGACGATTAAGTTTTTAATAATCGTTCCATCTTTTTGCTGGATATTTCTTTGCCAAAACATCAGTTATGGCAAAGCGCAGCATCCACAGGGTGACCATCTACATCAACGGCAAGGAGGTGGAGGCCTCCGTCAAACAGATACGGGTGGAAATGAAAAAGCAAACAAAAGAAAAACAGAATGAAGAATAATTTGTAATTTTGTACCTATAAACCTACACCTTCGCCATGGAATACGAGTATGACAGCCAGACAATAAGTCCGAGAAACGCCCCTTTCCATCACTGCAACAGCAATGCAAGCGTGCACTTTGCCACGCCCTTCCCAACTGTCAACTGTCAATTGTCAACTGTCAACTGGATTCACACCTTCTCCGCCAAAGAAAAGGACACTGAAACCGGATTATCTTACTTTGGTTCACGCTATTACAGTAGCGACCTGAGCATCTGGCTGAGCGTGGACCCGATGAGTGATAGTATTCCTTATATGACACCATATAACTATTGTAAAAACTCTCCTATTTTAATGAAAGATCCAAATGGCGAATTCCCTTGGTTAGCTGTTTGGGGAGTAATTGAAGTCGGTCTGGCTATTTATGATGCTTATCAAACAGGAGCAACTATTATAGATAAAAATGCAAGTCTTGGCGAAAAAATTGCAGCTGGTTTCGGATTTGTTGTGGGGGCTGCATTGCCAGGAGGAGGCTATGGAACAGTTAGTAAAAAAGTTGCTGGTGAGGCGGCGAAACAATTCGAAAGAATTTCAACAAAGTTAATTCCTAATTCAAAAGGCCAAATGTTGGCTACCAAGTTAATGAAGAAAACATCAACTGGTAAAATTCCAACACCCCAAACAGATATTAATCAGTTTGAAAAAATTAAAGGGACAAATGATTATAAACATAAAGATACGGGTGCAATTTATAAGAAGTCTTATACACAACACAAAGGTAAAGACGGTGAATATAAAATATACCCCCAAGGAACTACTAATTTCGGAGAAGCGTCTAAAAAAACAGGTACAAGGGTGACGGTTTCAACTGATGGTGATGTTCTTGGACATTAATTCAATCGTTTAGATATTTTCATATTTTCATAGTAAATTTCAAATGATGAATCCTTATTCTATTGAGAAAATAAAACAGATGGAAAAAAAAATTTCCATTAACTGTAACGATACAACGCTATTGAATTCATTGGCCATAGCTTATTTGATGAATTCCGAAGCCAATGGATATAATAAAGTGGATGATTTGTTAAGGCAAGCTTATACAATTAATCCTTGCGTAAAAACAGCGAATAATTATGCATACCAGTTGATATGCGACAATTTTGAATATCAAAAAGGAATTGATATCCTACAACCCTTTGTGGATTTAACCCCCCGATCTTATATGCCATATAACTTATTGGGCTTTGCCTATCTAAAAAGTAAACGGTATGAACAGGCAAATAAGTATTTGCGTATTGCTATGGAATTGTCAAATAACAAGAATCTTTCCATTTGTAATAATCTAGCGGTCAGCCTTAGTTTAAATAATTTAAATGAGGAGGCCTATCAGTTATACACAAACATATTGTATAAAGAACCAATAACTGAAACTATGTATAACAAAGCCATTGCATCAGTAGAGCTTGGTTCCTCTGATATTTCTTCATTAATTGAACAAATCCATAAATCTACATCTTATATGTCATCCATTGACAATATTGATTTAAGCGTGCTATATTATTTGATAAACGACTATCACTCATCGTATAAATGTCTAATGGAGAATTGTAATTTTTCTTTGTTGGAATGGAAATCTCTGAGTTTTGTACTGTATCATAATAATAGAAGAAAATTCGAAGAAATTAAACAAGACGCTATTTGTCAAAGGGAATTGTGGAAAAAAGATTTTTATGGCAATGTGGACTATGATGATTGCAGTGAAAATGAAATTGATTCTTTAAACAATGATATTCAAGAACTTGACAAATTGGAATGTCACCTTATGTGCCCTCCCGTTGTCAATACAAAAGAATTATATCACACACTTCCAATAGGATGCATGTTATTCGATTGCAAGGTGTGTAATAATCCATTTGATGATTAGATTGAAGTTGATTTATATTTCATTTCAAAACAGGCGGTATAATTGCGATAATATATTTATGAGTTTTTGTGTGTTGCTATTTTTACCGTCCCTATACGTGACGGACGTTTAGGCCATCTTTGCCAAAACTTAACGTTTATGGCAAAGAGCAGCACCCGCAGGGTAACCATCTACATCAACGGCAAGGAGGTGGAGATCTCGGTAATTTTTTTCTTCGGCTAATTAAAAAATAAGTACTACCTTTGCAAAAAGAAATAGACCATTATGAAAAGGATCAGGATCTTCATCAGCAGTGTGCAGAGCGAGTTCGCAAAGGAGCGGGCTATGCTTGGTGAATACATCAGAAGGGATGCGCTGCTGGGGAAGTTCTTCGAGACGTTTCTGTTTGAGGATGTGCCGGCTGGTGAGGCTTCGCCACAGCAGGTTTATTTGGGCGAGGTGGAGATGAGCGACATCTACCTGGGCTTGTATGGCAACAAATATGGCTATGAGGATGCGGAAGGTATTTCGCCTACGGAACGCGAATACGACCGTGCGGCAGAGCTGCACAAGACGAGGCTTATATTCATCAAGAGCTTTGATGAGGAGCATCGGCATCCGAAGGAGTTGGCATTGATACAGAAAGTGGAACGCGACATTGTTCGGAGGACTTTCGTTGACACAGAGGGGTTGCGAACATCGGTCTATGCTTCGTTGGTGCGCTATCTCGAGGAGAAGGAATACATTCGTTGGCAGCCATTTGATGCGGCATTTGACACAAATGCGACGCTGGCAGACCTGGATGAGGACAAGATGCACGACTTTATTGTGACGGCACGCGAGAAACGTGGTTTCCCGTTGGCAGAGAATTCGTCGCCCAGGAAGCTGCTGACGCATCTGTCCCTGATGGATGAGCGAGGAAGGATTTCGAACTCGGCAGTGCTGCTGTTCGGCAAGCGTCCGCAGCGGTTCTTTATCACAAGCGAGGTGAAGTGCGTGCAGTTCTTTGGCAATGTGGTGGAGAAACCTCTGCCTGCGTATCAGATTTGCCGTGGGACATTGTTTGATATGATTGACCAGGCCACGGCCTTTGTGATGGACAGGGTAGACTTGGAGGTTGGGACAAGGGCTGAGGGAAGGACCGCCTCTGTGCCTACAAACTATGAGTTGCCGCCTGATGCCGTGAAGGAGGCTATTGTGAATGCCGTAGTGCATAGGGACTACACTAGCAAAGGGAGCGTGCAGGTGATGCTTTTCCGCAACAGACTGGAGGTGTGGAATCCCGGGCAGCTACCTTACGGGCTGACGGTAAGTAAACTATTGGAACCGCACAAGTCACTGCCTGCGAACCCATTGATTGCAGATCCGCTTTTCTGGACGGGTTATGTGGACAAGGTTGGCACGGGTACAGAAGATATTGTGAACCTGTGTAAAGAGAAGGGCCTGAAATCCCCCGAGTATCATCAGGAGGAGGATTTCCGTGTGGTGATTTGGCGGCGAACAGACATTGAAGTCGCCAAGCTGTCACCAAGTAGTCACCAAGTAGTCACTAAGCTGTCATCAAGTATTCCTGTGCTATTTGAGTTGCTCAAGAAGATGGCAGAACCCATGTCGGCAAAGGAGATGCGAGAGTTCTGTGGGCAGAAGGATCATACTTATTTCAAGAAAAATGTGATAAACCCGCTGATTGCGGAAGGTCTGGTAACCATGACTCATCCCGAGACTCCGAATAGTCCCGCACAGAAGTATTATCTGACGGAGGATGGCAAGAGGATAATAAATAAAACTATGTAGTATTTTTTTATTCGTATGAAAAAAATGACCCAGTATGAAAAAAAACGTGTGTTTGCATTATCTTCCATGTAGCGAGGACTATAAGAAGCAGCAATGCAACAGCAATGCAAGCGTGCACTTTGCCACGCCCTTCCCAACTGTCAACTGTCAATTGTCAACTGTCAACTGGATTCACACCTTCTCCGCCAAAGAAAAAGACACGGAAACAGGTCTAAGCTACTTTGGTGCAAGATATTACAGTAGCGACCTGAGCATCTGGCTGAGCGTGGACCCGATGAGTGACAAATATCCTCACCAATCGAATTATGTTTATTGTAGTAATAATCCGATAAGAATAACCGATCCTAATGGAGAAGATGAGTGGGAAGTAGATAAAAAAGGTAATATCACATGGAAATGTGAGAGTGAAAAGCACCAATTATTTGCAATAGACAAAAAAGGAAAACGCACAGGTGAATTTATAACATTGAAGAATAAAAATATACTCAATCAACTGACAAAAGGGAAGAAAAATGTTTTAAAGGGTTTTGACGGAAATGTATGCGAAGAAGGTAATAGACGCGAAGCTGTCGTGGGGAAAAAAGATGTGGATGATTTGCTTAAAGTATTTAAATTCGTTGCAGATAATTCTGATGTTGAATGGGAGTTTGAATATTCCAAAGAAGACGGCAGAAGTCAATACAGTTTGGTTACAGATGGATTCTCGGGCCAAGTTACTTCTCATTTTGGTAGTAAAGCCATAACAAGTATTCATTCTCATCCTAAAGAGCCCAACAATTACCAATCAGAGGTAAATTCATTATATGGAGATCGTGGATATTCGAATTCATACCCCAGGACGAATATGTATGTATATATGCCAAAGTCGACCAGATTATTCAGTGTGAACAAAAACGCATATATTCGACACATAAATAATGACTACCGTCGATTTATTAATTTAGGAAGATGAAGAACAATTCTGTAAAAATATTGTTAGCCGCTTTAGTTTTGGTATTCGCAAACTGCAACCATAAAAAGTTTTTTCAAGACTCCGATTTAATAAACACAACGGATATACAGCACATTCTGACAGATACCTTAAACATATACTTGAAAAATAATTATTGGTATGTGGCGGATGAAAATGGACAAATAACATGTCGTCCTTGTATATATGTATGTTTCCAACATATAGACCAAAAAAAAATCGTTTCTTTTGCCATGAGTCCTCATATTATGATTGACACATCTTTTGAAGTAACATATTACAAATGCTTAAACGACGAGTTTCTGTTTTGTATACTTCTTGATGAAAAAGATAGTATAAATACGATGTTTGTAAATAATTATCCACTTGAATCTCTTGATTTTTGCTATAATTCGTATTTGAGTAATCCTTGTTTTTATGATGGTCGAATTTTTTTAAGGTCATATGAAATAGCGCATAAACAAGATATTGGGGATACTTTGCTATTATTAGCACAACCCTTTACAACGTGGATTTGCAATCCTCCAGAAGTGTTTTTTTAGTTTTGCATACTTATTCTATCACATAGGGTAATCATAAACATCAACAGAAAGGAGGATGGTATGTAAATAATAATCGAAAAATATACCATGTGGGGCCGTTTTATGCGTTATAGGAACAACTCGTAAGAGTGATGTAAAACGTATGAGAAGTGAAAAACATTCAACGACAATTGCTGTATAACCAAATTTATATATTTTTGCTGTAATATTGAAGTGGAGTACTTTTCGAATACAATTTGGTATACTTTTCAATTATTATATACAACCTCCCTGCAAGCCGTAGCCATACGGTCTATTTCTGACTGTATAAACTTACGTCAAGCAGATACGGGCGGAAATTAAACGGTGAAAATACGCTGTCGATTAACTTGACATACAATTACGCAATTTACATTATGTGTTTTTCATAATTAAATTTGCATAATCATAAAAAATTTGTATTTTTGCAGCTGGAAAATATATGGAAATTATGCAAAAAGACGACAATCCTTTCATCGTAACAGGACATATTCAACCGCAGTATTTCTGCGACCGTCAGGCAGAATCGGGACGTCTCATAAAGTTGCTGCGCAACGGCAACAACGTGGTGCTAAAATCTGACCGACGCATGGGTAAAACAGGTTTAATACAGTATTGTTTCGACAAACCGGAGTTGAGCAAAGAATACTACACCTTTTTCATCGACATCCTCCACACCACCTGCCTGCAGGAGTTGGTGCATGAATTGGGACGGGCAGTATACGACCAGACGGTGCCACACGGCAAGAAAATAACCCAGCGGCTGCTAAAGGCTCTGCGAAGCCTAAGCGGCAAGATGGGCTTTGATGCCAATACAGGAATGCCTACTTTCAGCCTTGGATTGGGCGATATTGAGCATCCGGAATATACACTGGAAGAGATTTTTCAATACCTGCAGCAGGCCGACCGTCCCTGCATTGTGGCCATTGACGAGTTCCAGCAAATAGGACGCTACCCCGAGAAAAACATCGAGGCTCTCCTGAGGGGGCATATACAGAAGATTGACAACTGCCGTTTCATCTTTGCTGGCAGCGAGAAACACATGCTCGGCCGGATGTTTGATGATGGCAATCGACCATTCTACAAGAGTGCCGACAGCATGGGGCTTGAGGCTATTGAGCGCGATGTGTATATAGAGTTTATCTGCAGGATGTTCGACGAACGGGACAGGAGTATTGACAAAACACTTGCAGAGAAAGTGTACGATTTATTCGAAGGCCACACCTATTATGTGCAAAAAACCATGAACGAGGCATTCGCCAGCACGCTGCGAGGAGAACAATGTACCGATGACACCATCCATCTGTCGTTGCAGGCGATACTCGATGGAAACGACATGTTTTACCGCGAAACACTCTCGAGGATGCCCCTCCGGCAGAAGACACTGCTCTATGCCATTGCTATCGACGGGAAGGCATCGCAGATTACCTCTGCCGCTTTCATCAAACGGCACAAACTGACTTCAGCCAGCTCGGTGCAAACGGCCATCAAGAAACTCAGGGAAGATGAGCTGGTGGTAGAAGAAGAGAAGCAGTACCGTGTCAGTGACCGTTTCTTTGCATTGTGGTTAATCCGTTTGCTGGCTTTGGGCATATAGCATTGGAGTGTGAGTTTTCTTGTCAAACAATCTGGTATGAATCAGTGTTTTACATATTCCATTTCATCATCGTTCTCTTTCTTTGCGGAAATTCACACCTTCTCCGCCAAAGAAAAGGACTCCGAGACCGGTCTATCATACTTTGGCTCACGCTATTACAGTAGCGACCTGAGCATCTGGCTGAGCGTGGACCCGATGAGTGACAAATATCCTTCGCTGAGTCCGTATGTTTATTGCGCGAATAATCCAATTAAGTTGATTGACCCTAATGGAGAAGAATACGGAATTCCAACTTGGTTATTGTTAAAAGGCATTGCAAGAGTTGTTGAAGCAACCTCCAAAAATGCAGATGTGAAAACCGTAGCTTATTCATTTAATCATCCTATAAATGCTTTACGAGTTGGCACAGCGAAAGATGGTGGTAAGAATATTTCATCTGTTGCTAGTAATTTTGCTGTTAATATGTCGAAATCGGCAGGTTTGAGTTCGGAAGGTGAGGGTAGCCAGCGAAACGCTATAAGGCATGTATTATGGCAGGCAATACTCACAAACAAATTTGGATCAAAACAGGCTGAAAGAATTGGTAATATACATGAAAATGGTCCAAAGGCTGATTTGTCCCAAAGAAGTTTTAAAACAATGGGAGAAGCAGACAAGGTCGTTGACCAACTTAATAATGAAATAGGTCGATCAATAGGAGAACGGAATCAAGGAGAAGATAATGTCACCTTGGCAAAACAGGTCGCAGGCGAGTTCTACAATAATGGGTTATGGACAGTATCCGAAAACGCAGATAATACTTTTTCCATTCATAAATCAAAAATCTCAAAAGCAGAATATGATAAAGTGATTAATGATATAAAAAAAATGAACAACAATGGTCTTCATGAATAGTCGCTTCTTACAAATAATTTTTTGTGGCTGTATACTCTTTACATCCTGCAAAAAAACAGACAAAATACTTTATCATTACATTGATTCTGAACATCCTAATATCGAACTGGTTGATTTGAAGAAAGCATTAAAAGTAGATTATGACACAGCCTTTCTTTTCTCGGAATGTACCAATAACAAAGAAATAGAGATGGTCTTGGGAATGCCCTATCCTCAAAAAACATTTATCCAAGACAGTGAACACAAACTAATACTTTTGAAAAAACACAAAATTACTTACGATAATAGTTTTTACTATAGAAGGATTGAATTTCTATTTCACAATCAGAAGTACCATCTCAAAAAGAATCATGTAGAATACACGATGTGGACTGATTCTATTTTCAAAGTTACTCTCATAGAAATGGAGGATGGGAATCATCTATATCAATTACGACCTTATGCCGATGTGGTGGATTCCATATAGCCATCTGTTTTTTTTATGATTCCCGATCTCAGTCAGCAGATTTGTGTGTTATTTCAGTGATACAATCCACCACCCTCATATGAACCTCCAATTATCTTATCCATGCAATTGTATGGATACAATTGCCTTCTATGCGAAACCACTTCTATCGTTGTCGCAGAATTAAAGTAACAAAACCGCAGTCAAACAGCACGTCTGAGGTTTTCTTATACCGTCCC
This sequence comes from Bacteroidales bacterium, assembly GCA_017964255.1. Classification (GTDB taxonomy): domain Bacteria; phylum Bacteroidota; class Bacteroidia; order Bacteroidales; family WCHB1-69; genus RUG11690. The sequence continues at coordinate 10,048 of JAGCSI010000126.1, forward strand.
ATCCCGTGACGGACGTTTAGGCCATCTTTGCCAAAACATCAGTTATGGCAAAGAGCAGCACACGAAGAGTCACCATCTACATCAACGGCAAGGAGGAGGAAGCCTCCGTCAAGCAGATACGGGCGGAGATGAACTGTAAGCTTACATTGTACGAAGAGAGAGTACGATCAGTCTTTTTGTACCCGGACTTTGTCCTCGCGGTACCAGTACATGGTTTTGCCTAAGGCGGCGAAGCCCCAGTAGCCGCGGACTTTGAGCCGCTTGCTGTCAACAATGCTCATAAAAGTGCTGAAAGTGCCTGATTTGCCAGGGTATTTGAGTGTGCCGTTCTGATACTCATTCTTTTCGGCATTGTACCTCAGGGTGGTCATGAAAACCAAACCTAAGAATTTCTTTTTCTTGGGATTCTCTACCCATACCACTTTGCCTTCATAGTCGCCATTGGCAGCTCTGTATATTTCTACTTGCGAGCCTTCCTTCGAGAAGGGGTCCACCATGTGGTAGATGCCGCAGATGGCATCAGGATTCTGGGCAAAAACAGTCAGTCCTATCAGACAGAAAAGGAGTGAGAATATCGTTTTTTTCATTGGTTTCAATTTTGAAATGCTAATGGTAAATTCAGGGTGCAAAAATACTCAAAAAAATGACACAAAAGGCATATCAATATATTGACCCATAAATGAAATGAAAGTTTATCAACAAAAAAAGACACCTCCAAGAGATGTCTTTTTTATCACAAACTGTTAACTGTTAATTGTAAACTGTTAACTGCTAGTAGAGGAAGCTCAACAAAATACCTGCGGCAACGGCACTGCCGATCACACCGGCCACATTGGGACCCATGGCGTGCATCAGCAGGAAGTTGGTCTTGTCGTATTTCAAACCTTCCACATTGGACACACGGGCGCTGTCGGGAACAGCGGATACACCAGAGTTACCAATGAGCGGATTGATCTTGTTACCTTCTTTCAGGAAGAGGTTGAACAGCTTGACGAACAGCACACCGCAAGCGGTAGCGATAACGAAAGAGAAAGCACCCAACACGAAGATGAGGATGGATTCCACTTTCAGGAAGGTGCTGGCCTGGGTGGAGCAACCCACGGTCAAACCGATCAGAATGGTCACGATGTCGATCAGGGCGTTGGAAGCGGTGTTGGCCAGACGTTTGGTCACAGAGCTTTCTTTCAGCAAGTTACCGAAGAACAACATACCCAGCAAGGGAAGACCTGTAGGTACGAGGAAAGCGGTCAAGAGGATGCATAAGAGGGGGAACATGACTTTCTCTCTGTGGCTGACGGCTCTTGGGGGACGCATTCTGATAAGGCGTTCTTTCGGAGTGGTGAGCAGGCGCATGATAGGCGGCTGGATCACCGGCACCAAGGCCATATAGGAATAAGCTGAGATGGCGATAGCACCCATCAAGCTGGGAGCCAGCTTGGAGGAGATGAAGATGGCGGTAGGACCGTCAGCACCACCGATGATACCGATAGCACCGGCTTCCATGGGAGTGAAGCCCAAAGCCAGAGAGGCGGCATAGGCGGCGAAGATACCACACTGGGCAGCGGCACCGATCAAAATCAGCTTGGGATTGGAAATCAGGGCGGAGAAGTCGGTCATGGCACCGATGCCGAGGAAAATCAGCGGCGGATACACACCCTTCAACACACCGAAATACAGGTAGTTGAGCACGGAGCCGTTCTCATAGACACCCACCTGCAAACCATCGGTGAAGGGGATGTTACCCAGGATGATACCGAAACCGATGGGAATCAGCAGCATGGGCTCGTACTCCTTCGTGATGGCAAGGGTGATGAAGATCAGACCGACAACAATCATAATCAGGTTACCCCACTCGCAGTTGGCGAAGCCGGAGTAATTGAAGAACTGTTGCAGACCTTCTATAAAAAATTCCTTCATTATTCTATGGTTTTAGGTTTTTGACAATAGTTGATAATTATTCTAAAACGATGAGCACATCACCTTCCATGACGGAGTCACCCTTGCGGGCTCTGATCTGTTTGATCACGCCGTCCTTGGGAGCGTCAATGTTGTTCTCCATCTTCATGGCTTCGAGCATCATCACATGCTGGCCGGCTTTGACAGCGTCGCCTTCGTGAACGAATACGTCGAGCACCACACCAGGAAGCGGTGACTTGATGCTGGCGCCGCTGGTCGGGGCAGCCGGAGCCTGAGCCACGGTAGCCTTGGGAGCTGCGGCTTGAGGCACAGCGGGAGCTGCCACTTTCACCACTTTCGGTTGGGGAACCTTGAGGTCTTCCATCTCTAACTCAACGGTGTAAGGAGTGCGGTTTACTTCCACTGCTGCCTTGCCGTCTTCGATGTTGTTGATGTCAACGGTGTATTTGTTGCCGTTAATCGTAAATTTATAGGTTTTCATTTCTTTCTTCTTGTTTTGATTAATAATTCCGTTATCTGCGTCTTATGACCTTTTTCATGAGCAGATTCTTCTGAGCCCATGGAGAGTAGTGTTTTGACGGCATGTCGATGGTGATCACTTCACTTTCCTCGTCATGCTGGCTGTTGAAGAACAGATGCAGAGCCATAGTGATGGCAGCCAGTTCCTCGCCAGTGGGACCCACTTCGTTGGCGGCAACATTAGAGGTGCTGGTAGCTGCGGCAGTAGTGGCCTCTTGCTCCTTCTTGGCCTTGCGGTCTTTGCGGGTGGCGGTGTAGCCGAAAATCTTCAGCATGATGAAAATCATGATCAGCGCGGCAAACACCACACTGATAGAGATGACTGCCAAACCGATACCGTGTGGGTCACTCTTCTGCAAGTGCTCCGACTTGGTGGCACCCATCTGTACTTTGTTCACAGAGCCGGGGGTAGCGTAGGGGAGCATGCCCATGTTATTGACTTTCTTGCCGTTCTCCACCTTGGTGCTGATACCGTCGTCGTAGCAACCGTATGATTGCGTGGAGGTCAGCAGCGCTTCGGGATAAACGAACATGTCAATCAGGGTCTTGCCGTTGGAGTTGATAAGGGCAATGTAACGGGTGGTCGACGTGCTGGGGTCGATGTTTGTGTGATAAGTTCCGTATAAGGGGGAATTATCCAAGAAGAATACCTTCGAGCTTCTCTGGGGAATCCAGGTCGTAGGGTCGGAGGTGGGAATACGGTACCAGTTGCTGACATCACCTTTGGACAAACCGGTAGTGTCGTCGGTCAGATAGCAGCCGGCGATGTTAACCTGGTTGTAAGAGGTGTTGAAAATCTCAATCCACGGCACGTGGCGACCATATTCGTCAACATAGTTTGAATCGTTCACAACCAGCATCTCGTTGATGCGCAGGTCGGTCACCTGCTGGCCAAACAAGGCCATGCTGCTGCAAAGAACGATGCAAAGCGTTAAAATTCTGTGTTTTATATTCATAAGTAATTTTTTTTCTATGAATTTTGAATTTTGAACTTTGAATTAATAATTGAAATTTTCAATTGTCAATTATCAATTGTCAATTTTTACAGTGGCAGGTTGTCGTGTTTCTTGGCAGGGTTCTCCAGACGTTTGTTACGCAGGGATTCCAGAGCTCTGATGACACGGAAACGGGTGTTGCGAGGTTCGATAACATCGTCGATGTAGCCATACTTGGCAGCCACATACGGATTGGCGAAAGCGTCTCTGTATTCGGCTTCTTTTTCGGCGATGAACTCGGCCTGTTTCTGAGGATCCTCGATAGCCTTGATGTCCTTGCCCATGAGGATTTCCACAGCACCCTTGCCGCCCATAACAGCGATTTCAGCGGTCGGCCATGCGTAGTTGATGTCGCCGCGAAGGTGCTTGGAGCTCATCACGCAGTAAGCGCCACCGTAGTTCTTACGCAGGATAACCGTGACTTTAGGAACGGTGCATTCGCCGTAAGCGTACAGCAACTTGGCGCCGTGCAGGATGATACCGCCGTATTCCTGAGCCGTGCCGGGCAGGAAGCCTGGAACGTCAACGAGGGTAACCAACGGAATGTTGAAGGCGTCGCAGAAGCGGACGAAACGGGCGCCCTTTCTGGAAGCGTTGATATCCAACACACCGGCCAGATACTTGGGCTGGTTAGCCACAATACCCACTGCGATACCGTTGAAACGGGCGAAACCGATGATGATATTGGGAGCGTAGTTAGGCTGTATTTCGAGGAACTTGCCATTGTCGACAATGCCATTGATGACTTCCTTCACATCGTAAGGTTTGTTGGGATTGTCGGGGATGATGGCGTTCAAAGCGTCGTCCAGACGGTTGATAGGATCTTCGCAGGGAACGTAGGGAGGCTCTTCCATGTTGTTGGAAGGCAGGTAAGACATCAGTTCGCGCAAGAGGGCGATACCTTCCTCTTCGGTGTCAACGGCGAAATGGGCCACACCGGATTTGGAGGAGTGGATGGAGGCGCCACCGAGGTCCTCAACGGTCACGTCTTCGTTGGTCACGGTTTTCACCACCTTGGGACCAGTCACGAACATGTAGCTGGTGTTCTTGCGCATCATGATGAAGTCGGTGAGGGCGGGAGAGTAAACGGCACCACCTGCGCAGGGACCAAAGATAGCTGAGATCTGCGGCACCACACCTGAAGCCAGGATGTTACGCTGGAAAATCTCGGCATAGCCGGCCAAGCTGTTCACACCTTCCTGGATACGTGCTCCACCGGAATCGTTGAAGCCGACCACTGGAGCGCCGACTTTCATGGCCTGATCCATCACCTTGCAAATCTTCTGGGCAAAGGTCTCGGACAGCGAACCTCCGAAAACGGTGAAATCCTGTGAGAATACATAGACCAGACGGCCTTCTACGGTACCATAACCAGTAACCACACCGTCGGAAAGATATTTCTCCTTCTCCAGACCGAAGTTGGTGCATCGGTGGGTGACGAACATGTCGAATTCTTCGAAACTTCCCTCGTCGAGGAACATGAGGATGCGTTCACGAGCTGTGAATTTTCCTTGGGAGTGCTGCTTGTCGATGCGCTTTTCACCGCCACCCAAACGGGCCTTGACACGCAGTTCCAACAACTCGTTAATTTTTTCTTGCATTGTCATAAGTAGATGAAATTTAATGATTTATATTTGATTGATTTTATGGATTTTCAGTTCTATACAATATATGTAATAA
>JAGCSI010000127.1 GCA_017964255.1 Bacteroidales bacterium
GCTGGTCAACTTGTCCTGCAACAAGCTGTCAACGGGAATCCGCTCATCGAAATCAACGTAACATCCTTGTCGAAAGGTTTTTATGTTGGCACTGCAATAATGGATGGAAACCAGACGGCTTCTTTTAAGTTTTTGAAATAAATATGAAAAAAACAGCGTTTATCATTTTTTTATTCACTATGACAGTTTTTGGATTTGCACAGGAAGATTGGTTTGGTTTCAACCGCTTCAGGGCTGACAATGAGCGTATTATCCAAAATGGAAATTTTCCCGAGGTGGTGTTTATGGGCAACTCCATCACTGAAAACTGGGCTTATTTTCACCCGGATTTCTTCAGCAAGCACAACTATTGCGGCAGGGGTATCGGCGGACAGACCTCGTCTCAGATGTTATTGCGCTTCACGGCCGATGTCATCAACCTTCATCCCAAGGCGGTAGTTATTATGGCTGGCACCAACGATGTGGCGCACAATACCTATTGGGTTGAGCCTAACAAAGTGGTGGAAAATGTGGTGGCCATGTGCAACTTGGCAAAAGCCAATGGCATTGTGCCCATCATCAGCTCCATCCCGCCATGCGCTTCCTTTGTATGGAACCCTGATATTAAGAATGCTGCCCAGACTATTGTTGATATCAACAAAGACCTAAAGGCCTACGCAGATGCTAACGGCATCGTCTATGTTAATTATCATGCTGCCCTCGCCGATGAGCAAAACGCTTTCCCGAAGGCTCTCAGCGACGATGGCTGCCACCCCATCCCCGACACCTATTTTATCATGGAGAGGCTGGTGCTGGAAGCGATAGAGAAGGCGGTGAAATAAGTCCTATTCCCCGCATTTTCCAATTTGCTAATTAACTAATTTGCTAATTTGCTCATTATCTTTTCACAACTCCCCAAGTTACTCTCTACAAACTCTTTGCAGATTTGGCATACGTGGGTGTACTCTTCGGGGGAGGAGGCGTAAAGCTTGCACTTCTGCAGCATCTCTTCGTGGCTGGTGATGGAGAAAGCTCCTTGCAAGGCCACCAGCTGCACGGCTTCGTTGAATTTCTGGTATTTGGGACCGAAGAAAAGGGGTACTCCAAAAACGGCGGCCTCCAGAATGTTGTGCAAGCCCGTTTCAAAAGCGCCGCCAATGTAAGAAATGTAGCTGTATTTGTAAATCTTGCTCAAGATACCGATGGTGTCAATGACTAACACCCGATAGGACAATAAATCTTTGCCGTCTTTTTCGGTATAGCAAACCGTGGAGAATTCTTGGAACAGTTCTTTGATCTGTCCGATGTGCTTGGCATCGGTGACATGCGGAGCCAGTACCAGCTTGTAGTTGGCCGGCAGTTTTTCCAGCAGTTGTCTCAGCAGTTGTTCATCTGGTCCCCAAGTACTGCCCGCTACAATGAGTTTGGTGTCTTCTTGGCGGAAATCCTGCACAAAGTCCAGCTCGTATTGCTGCTGTGAGATATCGTACACGCGGTCGAAACGGGTGTCACCAGTGATTTCCACCTGGTCGATGCCGATAGAGTGGAGCAGTTTTTTTGACACTTCGTTCTGCACAAAGAAATAAGTGCACTTTTTAAGCTGTTGGGCGAACCATTTGCCGTAAGGCTTAAAGAAATACTGAGAGGGACGGAAGATGGCGGAAATGTAATAAAAGGGCACGTGGTGGAGGCTGAGCTCGTGCATGTAATTATACCAGTATTCGTATTTCACGAAAACAGCTTTCTCCACAGACACAATGTCCATAAATCGTCGGGCGTTGCGGGGGGTGTCGAGCGGCAGATAGCAGATGATGTTGGCTACCTTGTCGTTTTTCTTCACCTCGTAGCCGGAAGGGGAGAAGAAAGTGACCAGAATAGTGCAGTCGGGGTGCTGCTGACGATACAGTTGCATCAGCGGCTTTCCCTGCTCAAACTCGCCCAGCGAGGCGCTGTGAAACCATATAATGTGTTCCTTTCCGGCACATTGCTTTGCTAAAAAGTCAAAAACGCCACGTCTTCCCTGCACCCATTGGCGGGCCTTAAAATTAAATAATGCAGCAAGGTGTATTGCTGCATTATAGAGATGTATCGCGATAGAATATAAAAGTCTCATGTATTAGAAAGTATAGAAAGTGGAAACCTTTTTCTTTTCATACAGCGGGATAATCCAGGCTGCTTTGATGCCTATCAGGCCGCTGAATTTGGTCTTGATTTCATCGGTGGGACCAACACCAAGTATGTAATTGCGGTCGGGTTTGGTCCACATTTCGTGGAACTCGAGGCCGACATAGAAGCTGGCCACTCTTACTCGTTGAATAAACAGGTAACCCACCGACTGCGACATGTGGAAACCCGTGGAGCGGCGGTCGTAAGCTTTTTTGTAATCACCGCGCAGCATGGGCACATAGTCGGCCGCCTGGCTTCCTAGATGAATCTTATGCTGGGCAACTCCGAAGTCGGCATACAAGCGAATGCCTGAGTTTTTCCATCGGTTGACGGGTATCACATAGCCGAAGCCGGCTCCCACATACCAATAACGGCCTTCCAATTCTTTGTCCAGGTAATCCTGGTTGCAGGTACCGTCGGAGTTGTAAGTGTAGCCGTTGTGGTCCTTCAGGTTGTCCAACACGGTGTTATCGCGCATGGCGGCGCCGAAACAATAGTTACCGCTGATGCCAAACAGCCAGTTGGATGCTGTCTTGACAGTGATACTGGTACCCACGCTGCCGTTCATCTTGAATAACTCGCGGAGGCCGCCGACAGGAAACTGCCACGACATGTTGACCTCAGTCCACACCATCGTTGATGCCGAATCGACAAAGTTCTTGTCGGGTTTGATTGTCTGCCCAACAAGCCCAAACGGCATCAACGACAGGATCAGTATGAGGACTTTTAGTTTTCGCATTTGCATGTGAAATTATTTTTTGATACGCATACCGTAGAAGGAACGGTAAACGAAAATCAAACCAATCACAAAGAATACCAGACCGATAATCGGTGAGTAGTCGGTGGAGGTGGCGGACAGCTTCATAGCGATAGCGATTTCCACTGCCAGCATACCAAACAAAGTTGAGAATTTGATGATGGGGTTCAATGCCACGGATGAGGTATCTTTGTAAGGATCGCCCACGGTGTCACCGATAACGGTGGCGGCGTGCAGGTCGGTGTTCTTCTCTTTCAGGTCAACTTCAACCACCTTCTTGGCGTTATCCCAAGCGCCACCGGCATTGGCCATGTACATAGCCTGGAACAGACCGAATACGGCGATAGAAATCAGGTAAGCCACGAAGAAGTTAGGATCGAAGAAGGCGAAAGCCAAGGTGAGGCAGAAGATGACGGCGAAGATGTTCCACATACCCTGCTGAGCGTATTTGGTACAGATTTTCACCACCGTCTTGGAGTCTTCAATATCGGCTTCGGTCTTATCAAGATTCATATTTTTCTTGATGAATTCCACAGCACGGTAAGCACCCGTGGTAACAGCTTGCATAGATGCACCGCTGAACCAATAAATAACGGCACCACCGGTGATGAAACCTAAGATCACAGCGGGATCGGTGAGGTTCAACTGCATCATGCCGTTGTTCTTCAATAACATGATGATAGCGAAAATCATGGTGGTGGCACCTACCACAGCCGTACCGATGAGCACGGGTTTAGCAGTGGCTTTGAAGGTGTTACCAGCACCATCGTTAGCTTCCAGATAGTATTTGCCCATTTCGAAGTCGGGAGTGAAACCGTAGTCTTTTTCAATTTCTGAAGAGATATTCGGAATCTGCTCGATCTGTGACAGTTCGAATACAGACTGGGCGTTGTCGGTTACCGGTCCATAGCTGTCCACAGCGATGGTCACAGGACCCATGCCCAAGAAACCGAAGGCCACCAAACCGAAGGCGAAAATTGAAGAGTATTCGCCGAAGATGTCCAAACCGTGAGAAGCGACAGCTACGCCACCTAACATCAGAGCGGCCATCACCAGACCTTTCCAGAAGGCGCTGAAGTTACCGGCTACCATACCTGACAGGATGGTCAGTGAAGCGCCACCTTCGCGTGAAGCGGTCACCACTTCCTGTACGTGACGGCTATTGGAGCTGGTGAAAGCTTTGGTGAACTCGGGAATAATAGCGGCAGCCAAGGTACCGAAGCTAATGATAGCAGCCAGACGCCACCATAAGTCAGCACCGTAAGTGTCGGAAACAGAGTTGTTGTTCAGCAAGAGGTAGCTGATGCAGAAGGTTACGATGATAGAAATGATAGAAGTAATCCAGACCAAAGAGGTCAGCGGTGTTTCGAAATTGAAATTCTTGGAGTTTTTGTATTTGGCTGCTGAGATAGCGTGGTTGATACCGTATGACAGAACAGAGGTGAACACCATGAGGATACGCATAGCGAAAATCCAAGCGATCAAGAGAGCTTGAGTGTCAACATTGTCACCTAATACCAGAATGATAAAGGAAATCAGAGCTACACCGGTCACACCGTAGGTTTCGAAACCGTCAGCGGTGGGGCCTACGCTGTCGCCGGCATTGTCACCGGTACAGTCAGCAATCACACCAGGGTTACGCGGGTCGTCTTCGCCAATCTTGAAGATCACCTTCATCAGGTCGGAACCGATGTCGGCGATTTTGGTGAAGATACCACCAGCGATACGCAAGGCACTGGCGCCCAAAGACTCACCAATAGCGAAGCCGATCAAGCAAGCGCCGGCACTTTCGGAGGGGACGAAAAGCAGGATGATGAGCATCATCACCAACTCGATGGTAATCAGCAACAAACCAACGCTCATACCGGACTGCAAGGGAATAGAAACCACATCCCATGGTTTGCCTCTCAGGGAAGCGAAAGAAGTGCGGCTGTTAGCGTAGGTGTTGATACGGATACCGAACCAAGCCACAGCGTATGAACCCAGGATACCCAGCACGGTCCACAAGAGAATCAGCGCTACCTGAGGTGCGGTTTTGCCGCTCAACACGCCGAAGTAGAAAATGATGATGGCGCCTATGATGGCAAAAAGGATAAGTAGGAACTTGCCTTGTTGCAGCAAGTAGGTCTTGCAGGTGGTGTAGATGGTGTTGGCCACATTGCTCATGGCTTTGTGAACGGGGAATTTCTGAATTCTCATAGCCTGGAAGAGGCCGAAGAGCAAGCCCAGAATAACGATGATGGAGCCCCACAGCAGCAGCGCTTTGGCGCTCAGCGCACCGTTAAAAAAGCTGACATCGCTGAAATTAGGCAAAGTCAAATCCGCTTCGCTCGCAAACATAAAGGCGGGAAGCAACATCAACATGAATGAGGTTAGGATTTTTTTCATAGTTTATAATATTGATTAATATGTAATTATAAGCATTGAACAAAATCATCAGGGCATTTTCCATGAAAATGCTCAAATGAATTTGCAAAGTTAAAGTATTTTTTTTGATAATGAAACAAATAATGACAAAAAAATGATTTTGAATCATTGTTGCGGTATTTTGAAGGCAAAATCTACCAATATCTCAGCACCAGATGACCGAAAAAAGTGAGGTGTGGGGAGGGCGGCAAGGGAGTTCTGATGCGGGGGTGTTAGTTTTACTTTGTATATATTGAATTTGTTGGGTTTTAGGGCTGTCATTTTAACAATTAACCCTGTTTTTTTGTCAATTATTTGCTTATTTTTGCGGCCGCAAAATTTATGCTTTGCATAATGAAGCAAATGAAAAAAAATAAAAATACATAATCATGAGAAAATTTACTTTGTTTCTATTTGTTTTGGCCGCAATGTTCATTTTGCCGGCCGGGTTACGGGCGCAGTCATGTTCCGCCCCCACCAACCTCACCGTCTCAAACATCACCGACCACACTGCCGATTTGACCTGGGTAGAGCCGAGCGGCGTCACCTGGCGTGACGTTCAATACAGTCTCTATTCTGATTTTCATATGCGCTACAACGATTATCCCTCAGGACCATCCGTCCAGTTGACTGGCCTCACCGCGGGCAAAATCTATTATGTGCGCGTCAAATATGAGTGCCCCGGCACTTGGTATGAAAGTTCTTGGAGCGACGTGGTAAGTTTCACCACCACGGGAGGCTGTCCTACTCCCACCAACCTCACCGCCAACGTCGGCCTCACCAACGCCGTTATAAGTTGGAGCCAGCCCGGTGGCGCCGACGACTGGGAGGTTGAATTCTCCTCTAACCCGGACTTTAATATGGCAGTCATAGAGACTACCGCCGACACCTCCCTTGAATTTTCCGGACTTACCCCCAATACCACCTACTACGTGAAAGTTCGCGCAAACTGCGGTGCCACCGGTGAGAGTTACTGGAGCAACGAAGTGAGCCTCACTACGGCAGACGGCACCAACGAGACATTCGTGGAAATCGGCCATAACCAATTTATGGAAGTTCTGCCGACACAGGCACAAGTGAATTATTCCCTGTCAGAGCAAATCTATACGCCCGCCGAAATCGGGCGGTCGGGCACAATCCGCAGCATTGGGTTCTTCAACACCGATGGTACGATGACTCGCAACATCGACCTTTATCTGGCACACACTAACAAAAATGCTTTCAGCAGCAATATGGATTGGACAACTGTGACCGCCGCCGACCGTGTGTTCAGCGGCAATGTGACCTTCGCTGGACTCAACTGGACCATTATCGAGTTTGACACCCCATTCGACTACAACGGCAGCGACAATCTTCTGGTTATGATGGAAGATAATACCGGTGGTTCCGAGCCAAGCTCCCACTATTTCTTATCTTACGATGGCCCGAACCAAGCTCTTTTAACCTATAGTTCTGCGAATTTTAATCCTCCCCCCTATTTTTCCGGCGATCTGATGAGTGCGAAGAACTATCTCCTGTTGGGATTTGCCTTGATGCAGTGTCAGTCTCCTCACAACTTCAACATTTCCTGCAACAATCTCCAGCGCGAAGCCACTCTGACTTGGGACTGCAACGCCACGGACTTCATTGTCGAGTACAAGCTGACCACCGATGCCACGTGGCAGAGTCTCACCACCACAAGCAACTCGGTCACGCTCAGCAATCTGGCCGTGGGCGACTACAATGTCCGCGTGAAGGGCATATGCGACCCCGGCGTTTCCGAGAGCAACTGGGGGACCACCGCATTCACCATCATCAACATCCAATCCACCGCCAACTGGTACACGCGCGTATTTTCGAGCGCCGTCCATTCTGAATGGTCAAACAAATACGTCACATTCTCGATGCAGGACCTTGACTCGGGCGCGACAGCTTCATCGAACTTGCCATACACCATCCCGGCCATCACCTACGCCGACGGGTACGTGTGGTCCGCCAACTATAATTATAATCAGCAACATCACGACCTGTTCCGGGCACCGATAAACGACACCACCCGGACCATTGGGGCTTTCGAAACCGTAAAGAGTGCATTCGAAGACAACTTTGTTGAATGTATGTCGTACAATCCCGTCGATGGCAGAATCTACTACGTTATGAGCGGACATATAGTCAAGAGCTTCCATCCCTCCTCACCGGACGTGAAGACGGTGGTTTGCGACGTCGACAACCTTAGCATCGTCAGCATCGCCTTCAACAACCAGGGGGAGGCGTTCATCATTGGAGAATATGGCAGTCGGAAACTCTACCGCTTGAATCTGACGGACGCTTCATACACCTCCGTGGGGAGTATTTCAACCGGGGCCTATCTGGCTTTTGACCTGACCACCGGCGAGCTGTTCTGCTCGTCTCAGAATTCCAACGGTGGATATCAGATGTGGCTGGTGGATCCCGTCACCGCTGATATGCAAAGCATTGGTTTTCTCGGTAGAGACACCAACATTGTTTGCAAAGGATTGTTTATGATCCCCAACACCAGCGCCACTTTGGTGAATGTCGGTTCTTGCTCGAGCACTCAAAGTTTCATACCCAGCGCCAGCCAATTCGACTACACCATCTCAGAACAGATATACACGGCAACGGAAATCGGCGATGCCGGCATCATCAACAGCATCTCATTCTTCAACACCGGTTCCGCGGTGACCCGCAACCTCGACATTTACCTCGTCCACACCAACAAAACGGAATTCTATGGCGACGACTGGGTGCCGGTCACTGCCACCGATCTCGTGTTCAGCGGCAATGTCACGCTGCAAACGAATGTCTGGTCGGAGATCACCCTCGACGTCCCGTTCTCCTACAACGGCACCGACAATCTTGTGGTGCTTACGGACGACAACACCGGAACCCGCCTCAACAACTTGCTATGCAGCTCATTTGTAGGTTTGAGTCCTGGCAACAAATCTATGTACTCTTGCGGCTATTCCGAAAATTACAATCCTCTGACACTGTCCAACTACCCGGGCTTCACCACGCCCGCCGCCAATTGTCTTCAACTGAGGATGACTCCGACCTGTCAGAAACCCTACAACCTTACCGTCACCTATGACAACCAGCACAACACCACCCTGACCTGGGAATGCAACGCCACCAACTTCAATGTCGAATACAAGAAGACCAATGAAACGACGTGGCACAGCCTCACCACCACGACCCATTCAGTCACGCTCAGCGGTATGGATATGGGCGATTACGAAGCACGTGTGCGGGCCGTCTGCACGCCCGGTGTTTCCGAAAGCGACTGGAGAAGCATCACATTCCCCATCCTCAACATCCAATCCACCTCCAAATGGTACACGTATGTGACTTCCAGTTTCGATCATTATGATTGGTCAGACAAATGCGTCGCCTTCTCTATGCAGGACATCACCATAGGAACACCAGTTTCCGCCGCCCAGACGTTTTCACAACCTTCCATCACCTACGCCGACGGATACGTGTGGGCCACCAGTTACGACCCAAGTCATCACTATTGTCTGCTCCGGGCACCGATGGATAACGACACCCGCATCATTGGGGCTTTCGACACCGTAAGAAGTGTTTTTGAAACCGACTTTATGGAGGGTCTGTCATACAACCCGGCAGACGGTAAAATCTACTATGTCTCAAACAACCATACAGTCAAAAGTTTCCATCCCTCCTCTCCCGACAATGTCACAACGGTTTGCACAGTCTCCCCCAGCATCTATATCCGCGACCTCGCCTTCAACAGCCGGGGTGAGGCGTACGCCTACGATGAATTAAGCGGCTCACTCTACCGCCTGAATATGACCGACGCTTCCCTCACCTTCGTGGGAAATCTGACACAGGCTGTCTTCCTCTCATTCGACGACACAACCGACGAGTTGTTCTGCTCGCGCTTTATAGGCAACGGCTACACGATGGGGTTGGTAGATACCGCCACTGCCGCCGTACAGGATATTGGCTATCTTGGCGATGACGACTATATTGTTGCTCTCGGGTTATTTATGGTCAGCGGCACTGCCAACATAGTGGGTCTCGGCTCCTGCAGCACAGGGAGCAAAAACTTGCCGAGCAACACCTATAACGACTACGGCCTGTCACAGCAGATCTATACGGCAGCGGAAATCAGCCGTTCCGGTTCCATCTCCAGCATCTCCCTCTACAACAGCAGCGATGCCCAAAACCGCAACTATGACATATATCTTGTCCATACCAACAAAACGAGCTTCAGCAGTACCAACGATTGGGTTACCGTCACCGCTGCCGACCTGGTGTTCAGCGGCAATGTTGAGATGAAGACCGACGAATGGACATCTATAGACCTGGATGTGCCTTTCGCCTACAACGGCACTGACAATCTACTGCTTGTAATGGATGACAACACAGGCTCCTGGATCAGCAGTATGAGTTGTTATTCCTTTACGACCACAAATACGCAAGCCTTGTACATCAATAACGACAACTCCAATTTTGACCCGACAGCTCCTGGCTCATATAATGGTTCCCTGGTGAGTGAGAAAAACTGCATCCAATTGAACTTTACCACGATATGCCCGAAGCCCAAAGATCTCGCAGTTTCCAACATCAACCATAATGAAGTCACCCTGACGTGGAGTAGTAGTGCCACGGACTTCAATGTGGAGTACAAGAAGACTACCGACACGCAATGGCAGCAGACCAGCACCACGGGCAACACCATCACGCTCAGCGGTCTGGATTACACGAGCTACCAAGCCAGAGTGAAGGCCGTATGCGATACCAATCTCCAAAGCGATTGGGTTGAGACCTCCTTCATCCTCTTCGACCTCCAATCCACCGCCAACTGGTACAGCTTCGTCATCTCATCCACGGCCCACTCCAACTGGACGGACAGATACGTCAGTTTCCCTATGCAGAATATCAGCTCCGCAAACACCGCTTCGGAACTGATCAACAACTATTTTACATCCAATGCATACGCCAACGGATATGTGTGGTACACCAACTATAACTATAACCAAGGCACGATTGACCTTGGCCGTGCACCTCTGGACAATGTCAACAAGACCATCGGATATTTCGAGACCGTAAAGGAGAATTTTGACACGACTGACGTTTTCAGTATGGCATACAATCCCATTGACGACAAATTGTACTATGTGGGCGGCGACTACAAGCTCAAGAGCTTCGATCCCGCCAATCCGAGTACGATTACGGCAATCGGCACATACGCCCAAGATTTCAAGAGCCTTTCCATCAACAGACTTGGGGAGGCTTACTGTGTTGCCCAAGATGACAGCCTCTACAGGATGAATCTGGCCAATGCCTCCGTCACCACCGTGGGATATTTCCCAGATGTTGAAGTATTGGCTTTTGACATGGAAACCGACGAACTCTTCTGCATATCCCTTTCTAGCAACGGCCACATAATCTGCTCCGTGGACCCCGCTACCGCAGCCAAACAGGAGTTGACCTATGTGGGTGGAGACCCTGACATTATCCTCAGACATCTATTTATGGCCAGCAGTTCGGCACAAGTCTGCTATGCGCCGACTAACCTTGACTTCTCTTCCATCGCTATGAACGACGCCACGCTCACCTGGGACACCAACGCCAATGCCAGCGGCTGGGTCGTGGAATACGCCACCCTCCCCGACTTCTCCAATGCCACGGCCGTGACGACCACGACAAATAGTTGTCTTCTTACCGGGCTTGTCGGTGGAACCACCTACCACGTTCGGGTAAAAGCCAACTGCGGTGCTGGCAGCGAAAGTTACTGGACCGTCCGCAGTTTCTCCACTACTTTATGCGAAAGCTCAGATCAATGCAAAATCAGCTATAGTCTGGCGGACAGCTACGGTGATGGTTGGAACGGCTGCGCCATCAACGTGGTGGATGTCGCTACCGGCTTTGTCTTTGGCACGTTGACTATGGACAATGGAAGCAACCTTACGGGCACCCTGTCCGTATGCGATGGCCGGGATATCCGCTTCGAATGGGTGCAAGGCTCCTATGCCAACGAGACATCCTACACGGTTTATGATGCAGAGGGGAACATTATCTTCAACGGCAGCGGCGCCATGAGCGCTCCACTCCCTTACACCGTAATCTGCCCGGTGTTGCCTGACCTGATTTCCATCGGCACCTGCACTTCTGGAAACAATCATTTGCCGAGTGACTCCTACTACAATTACGGCCTGTCGCAGCAGATCTATACGGCAGCGGAGATCGGCCGTGCCGGCACCATCTCCAGTGTCTCCCTCTACAACAGCGGAGACGCCAAAACCCGCAACTATGACGTATACCTCGTCCATACCAACAAAACGAGCTTCAGCAGTGTCAACGATTGGGTTTCTGTCACCGCCGCCAACTTGGTGTTCAGCGGCAATATTGAGATGAAAA
>JAGCSI010000128.1 GCA_017964255.1 Bacteroidales bacterium
AGCCACTTTAATCCTATTTTTCATGACGCAAGGAACGTTTATTAAGATACAAACGAAGGTAAAAACAAAAAATGAACACATAAAGAATGGAGAAGATGTTAATGGTCATCACCCACAAGAAAGGAAGACCCCATACAAAAATCAGACAAAGAAGCACGACTCCGCTATTGATGTACAGTGACAGAATCAGCGACTCATACCGGAGTTGCTCAATAAATTCGTCATCCTCCTTGTTTCTGGAAAAACCGATGAAAATGCCGGCCACAATAAGCAGAATGCCTATAAATGTCAGCAGAAGGTCGTCGTTTGGACCAAAGGAGGAAGAAAGAAAAGAAATGTCATGGCTGCTTATGCTTTCCATTCCAAAGAGTTGTCGGATGTCATTAATGCTGTAATTGCATTTGCTCTCAAAAGCAAAATAAACAATAATCAATGCAAGAGTGATGCCGAATATCCACCATCCAGCCTTTTTAAACTTGCTTGGCAATAAAAATTTTGTGTCTTTCATAGTCGTAATTTTTTAGGGTTAATACTAATGAATTTGACGCTGCAAAAATACAACAAAACTTTACAAAAAGCAAGTATAAATTACAAAAAGTAAAATTTAAATAGCATTTTTATTTTAAAATCCTGTGTTTCAGGATGATAAAATTTTCAATTTTTTCTATAGTCAATACTAACAAAAACGCCTATCTTTGCCACTGAAAAAATTTTTGATGGATGTCACCTTTTGCCTGTTTGATACGTTTAATGCTTGAATCGGTTCAAGAAAACGGAAATGTCAAACAATAAAAATTTATAGTATTATGGATGAAGATATTTTAGGAATCATTATGATTATCATCATTGTTATTGGCACCTGCGTGGTTTTACCAGTTCTCATTGTATGGCTTATCAACAAACGGAAAGCCCACGAAATGGACAAGAAATCGGAAATATTGAAGACTTTGCTGGAGAAGAATCCCAACATGGATCCCACCGAGGTGATGCAAAAGCTGAACATGTCGAGCAAGCCGAATAAAACCATCAAGCAAAAACTGTTGGAAAATGTCTTCAATGGCGGCATTATGCTGCTGATGGGTTTGGCCATTCTCATTCCGCAACTCTGTGGGCTGACCATCTTCGGCAAAAAAGAAAACGGACTCTTTGTCGGCGGAATGATGTTGGCTATGGGCGTGGCGTTCTTCATCTACTACTTTGTATCAAAAAAACAATTGAGCATTGAGATTGAGGCCGAGGAGAAACGGATGCAAGAACAACAATAATCGCACCGATGAAGCGAGAACAATTCATAGCTATTATTTCATCGGAGCAGGAGTCTTTGCGAAGATTCCTGCTTGCCCTGTGTGGTGGCGACCGGATGGAGGCGGAAGATATCGCGCAGGATGCGATGATCAAGGCCTACATCGCTTCCGACCGCTTCGTAGAGCACTACAAGTTCTCCACCTGGCTGTTCAAAATCGCTTACAACACCTTCCTTGACCACAAGCGGTTAGCGAAAAACCGCGAGACAGATCTGGAGGCAGCTGCACAATTGGCCGGAAGCCAAAATGCGGACGACGCTTTCGCCTATCAGGATTTGTACGAGGCCATCGGCACTTTACCGCTCAAGGAGAAATCCGCAATTCTTCTATTTTATGTCAGCGGATACTCCGTAAAAGAAATCTCCGACATTACCAGTTGCTCTCAATTTGCTGTGAAGCAGCAGCTATCAAGAGGACGCGACAAATTAAGACAAATATTGGAACGATGAAAAATACAGCAATAGAAGAAATGTTCGCCCGCTATCAGCCGGATTTGGGCGACAGTGAAAAATATATGGAGGCACTTTCCAAGAAATTGGAGGCAGTGGAATATGTGAAAAAATACCGTGAAGAACAGGTTCGCCACTACCGGAAGATGATGATAGCCGTGTTTACAATGGGTATAGTGACTGGCGCTATTGGGATCATACTGGCTCTGCTCTATCCTGTTTGGACAATATCGACCATCAATATTCCCATACTGCCCTCATATCAGCCTCTCCATCTTCCTAATATAAGTTTCTTACTGGTTATATGCTTTGTCGGCCTTTGCGTTACCGGTTTAGTGGCACAATGGATGAATCTGAAGACGAAAAAAATATCGTAAACCCATTTACTTTCCGAGCTCCCAGAACGCCACTGCGGCAGCGGCGGCCACATTGAGCGAGTCAACACCGTGACGCATGGGAATCCGCACCACATAGTCACAAGCTGCAATGGTCTCTTCCGTCAGACCATCCCCCTCCGTTCCCATAATAATAGCCAGTTTTTCTTCGGATTTCAAAGCAGGGTCATCCAAACTGACAGCTTTTTCGCTTAACGCCATGGCTGCCGTCTTGAACCCCATCGCATGCAGTTTCGCAATACCAATACCAGGCCATTCTTCTGGATTGTTGCCCACAAAAGCCCACGGCAACTGGAAAACCGTGCCCATACTCACTCTTACCGTACGCCGGTTTAGCGGATGACAACAGTTGGGGGTCAGCAGCACTGCATCCATGCCCAGAGCCGCTGCCGAACGGAATATCGCCCCTTCGTTGGTCACATTGGTCAAACCCTCCATCACCACTACACGACGGGCTTCCTGACACACCTCTTCCATGTACCGGTCGGCAGGCCGCTTCATGGCACACATCATGCCTTTGGTCAAATGATACCCCGTGATTTCCGTAAGCAACTTGCTATCTGCAGTATATACAGGTGTATCAGGGCAACGCTCCAAAACCGTCCTTCCTTGTCTTTCTATAACTTTCTCTTCAGAAAGAATGGCTAACGGTTTACAACCCGCCTCCAAGGCGATCTCTATCACCTTGGGACTTTCCGCCAG
This sequence comes from Bacteroidales bacterium, assembly GCA_017964255.1. Lineage (GTDB taxonomy): Bacteria > Bacteroidota > Bacteroidia > Bacteroidales > WCHB1-69 > RUG11690. The sequence continues at coordinate 2,851 of JAGCSI010000128.1, forward strand.
AAAGATTCCGTTCGTGCTCTCCTTGCTGCGACGCATCTGCGCCTCGGTGAGCATGGAGAAGACTTCCAGTTCGGGAAGAGAGAGGTCGGTGATTTGGGTGATGGTGGGCATCTTTTTTAATTAGCAAATTAGTTAATTAGCAAATGTGCAAATGAATTTCATAATTTCGTTAAGACGTTAATACATGCACCATGTGCATTCGTGGAAAAAAACGTCTCTACGTCTCCACGTCTTAACGTATAACCGTTCAATTACAATGTCTCCAGCATCAAACGGTAGGTCTTGTAGCCGCCGGAAAGGTTGTAAACCTGGTTGAAGCCGGATTGCATCAGGATACGGCTGGCAATATAGCCTCTCAGGCCTACTGCGCAATATATAATAATTTTCTTGTCCTGCGGAATTTCATCCAAAAACTCGCGGAGTTCATCCACAGGATAATTGACAGCACCTTCAATCATGCCGTTTTTCACTTCCATGGCCGAGCGCACATCCAAAAGGAAGTATTCTTCCTGCCAATTGTTTTGTGCTAAGATTGCCTTCAACTCATGCCACTGCATGGGCACAACCCGATGGGTCAAGATGTTTTCTGCCACATAAGCGGCATACGCAACAGGCTCTTTTGCTGATGAATATGGAGGAGCGTAGGCATGTTCAATGTCAATAAGGTCGCTGACATTACCACCTCTACTTACCACCGAAGCCATCAGGTCAAGGCGTTTGTCCACACCCTCTTCTCCCACAATCTGGGCTCCCAATACACGTCCATTTTCAGGGGAGAAATTCAGTTTGATACTCATCTGTTTGGCACCTGGATAATAGGTGGCATGGGAGAACGGATGGGTAATGGAAGTCAGGTAAGGAATATGATTCTTTTGCAGATAATGTTCCGATAAACCTGTAGAGCCCACTGTCAAATCGAAAACCTTGGCGATGGCCGTGGTTATGGAACCGCCATATTTCTCAGTATTGCCCAGTACAAGATTATCGGCACAGATACGCGCCTGGCGATTGGCCGGACCCGCCAGATAACAGCAATACGGCATGCCACTCAAGGGATGCGGAAATTCAATAGCATCGCCCAAAGCATAGATATCAGGGTTGGAAGTTTGCAGATACTCATTCACCCAGATTCCACCCGCATCACCAATTTTCAGTCCAGCGTCAGCAGCCAGACTTGTATTGGGACGCACGCCGATGCTGAGAATCACAAAGTCGGCGTCCAGCTGTTTTCCGTCTGACAAAGTAAGCTGGATACGATCTTCTTTCGTATCAAAAGCAGTGACTTCGGTTTGAAGAAGCACATTGATGTTTTTGTCCTTCAACTGTTTATGAACCATAGCCGCTATAGGCGCGTCCACCACAGTCATCACTTGGGGAGCTTTCTCCACAATCGTCACATGGTATCCAATCTGATGCAGGTTCTCCACCATTTCTAGTCCGATAAAACCGGCACCCACCACCACCACTTCCTTCAAAGCGGAATAGGTGGCCGTGACAAACTGCTTGATCCGTTCTGTATCAAGCACATTGCGCAGAGTAAAAATACGCTTGGAGTCAATTCCCGATATCGGAGGAACAACAGGCAGCGCTCCCGGAGAGAGAATCAATTTGTCGTAACTCTCCTCGTACTCCTTGTTGTTCAGCAGATTACGCACGCTTACCGTTTTCTGCTCCGGATGGATAGCGGTCACCTCCGAGCGCACCCTCACATCCACATCGTAGCGGTTGCCGAAGCTGACAGGTGTTTGCAGCAGCAGAGCTTTCTTCTCGGTGATTTTATCCCCGATAAAATACGGTAATCCACAATTGGCGTAAGAGATGTGCTCTCCCTTCTCGAACATAACGATTTCGCAATGCTCATCCAAACGGCGCAGACGGGCGGCAGTAGTGGCTCCACCGGCAACACCACCTATAATGACATATTTCATGTTGTTTAGTGTTTATCGTTTAATTTTAGAGATTTCTTGACTGTAAACTATAACCAGTTAAACATTCATTATTGAAAATAAAAGGCCACCTGACAAACAAGCAGTGTGGCCTTTCCCGATAATTATTAAAAACCTTATGATTATCCGATAAATGCCTCGTAAGCAGCTGCATCCATGAGGGCATCAGCTTCAGCAGGATTGGTAACTTTGATTTTCACAATCCATCCTTCGTTATATGGATCGTTGTTGATGATACCGGGGTTGTCGTTCAGTGCTTCATTGAACTCCAGCACTTCACCGCCAACGGGCAGCATCAGGTCAGAAACCGTCTTAACAGCTTCTACAGTACCGAATACTTCGTTAGCTTCGAGCGTTTCACCAACGGTAGTGATATCCAAGAAAACGATGTCACCCAATTCGTTAGCGGCAAAAGCGGTGATACCTACGTAAGCTACGTCACCGTCCATTTTCAACCATTCGTGGTCGTTTGAATACTTCAAATTAGCAGGTAAATTCATAATTGTAATGTTTTAAAGGTTATTTTATACTGTCATAATTTCTTTTTCCTTGGCTTCCACCATCTTATCCACTTTACCGACAAACTCATCCGTTATTTTTTGGATATCCGTTTCCAGTTTCTTCACAGCATCTTCAGGAACACCTGAATCTTTCAGTTTCTTGGCAGCATCGTTAGAAGAGCGACGGATGTTGCGAATGCTCACTTTCAGCTGTTCTGCATCCTGTTTGGCTTTCTTAACCAGCTCTTTGCGGCGTTCCTCAGTAGGGGTTGGCACCACAATACGGATAAACTCACCGGTATTCTGCGGGGTAAAGCCCAGATTAGCGGCCAAAATAGCCTTTTCGATGGGCTGCAACATATTGCGTTCCCAAGGCTGCACGATAATCTGACGAGCATCGGGAGTACTGATATTACCTACCTGTTCAATCGGGGTGGGGTTACCGTAATAATCCACTTTCAAACCCTCCAGCATCTGGGGGCTGGACTTACCTGCACGCACTTTCTGCAGTTCTTTTTCAAAGAAAGCCACTGCTGAGCTCATATTTTCCTTGGCCTGAGCCAATAATTTCGCAATTTCTTCCATACCTATACAGTTAACAGTTTACAATTAATAATTTATAGTTTTCAATAATTTCTTCTATCCCCTAATCACTAATCCCTAAAACCTAATTTTCAGTATTTTCCTGCTGTTTTCTCAGCAATTCGGCTTTTTTCTGCTCAGCAACGGCTTTCAATCTCTGCAATTCCTTTTCATTTTCCTCTATCTGTTTCTTGATTTTCTTCAACTCTTTCTCCACAATAGTAGAATTAAACATTCTGACAAAAACATTGTGGCCGATGAGAATAATCAGCCATGCGATAGTAACAAACAACACTGCTTTGAAGAAAACATCATTGGCTTCAGTTCCTCTGAAAACAAAATACCAAATTACCCAAAACAAGGCATTCACCAAGATAAAAATCATCAGATGAATTCTGAAAGCAGCCCTGTTACGAGCCTTGTTATACAGTTTCTTTTCGTTTTCCTGTTCAGCGGCGATTTCCGCTTCGGTTTTGACTGGAGTAGTGATGTTTTCCTCTGCCATAATATTAGATTTTAATGAACCAAGGTACCCTCTTTCTCGCCATCCAGAATCCGGCCAAGTTTACCAGGAACATTGGCATTATACACACAAATGG
>JAGCSI010000129.1 GCA_017964255.1 Bacteroidales bacterium
AAGTTTTTCCGGAACCGGACCCACCGGCAATGCCAATGACTAACATGTGGGGAGAAATTTTGTTGCCCAAGGAGGACTCGAACCTCCAATGACAGGACCAGAATCTGTAGTGTTGCCAATTACACCATTGGGCATTTTCGAGTTGCAAAAATACAACTTTTTTTGTTGACTGGAACAGAAAATTTCATTTTTTTACAACTCTATAATTATCGTTCTATCAGTATTTTAAATTTCAAAATAGAATTTTGTTTCCCAAAACACTAATTTTTCTTGCCAAAAATTCGCAGTAAATAGATAAACAGGTTGATAAAATCGAGATACAAGGTCAGTGCTCCCATGATGGTCATTTTACGACCTTCTTCCGTCTCTTCCAGGGTAAGGGCACTCATGTCTTTCAGCTTCTGTGTATCGTAAGCGACCAGTCCGATGAAAATGAACACACCGGCATAGGTGGTAATCCAGTAAACCATAGTGCTATGAGCAAACAAATTGACCACAGTGGCGATAATCAATCCCACTAACGCCATAATCAGGATATTGCCCCATTTGGTCAGATCCTGCTTGGTGAAATAACCAAACAGCGACATGGCTGCGAACGTGCCCGAAACGATGAAAAAGGTGGTAGCAATAGAGCTGGTGGTATAAATCATAAACAAAGGTGCCAGCGTGATACCATTCAAAATGGAATAGGCCAGAAACAATAGCGTGCAGGTAAATAGCGACATCTTTTCAACTCTGGCCGACAGTACCACCACCAACAGCACTTCCGCTATCAGCAAAAAGATAAAGACGCCACTGTGCGAAAAGAAAAAGTTCAGCAGCGGCTCAAAATGCACGACAAACAAGGACGTGAAGCCTGTAATTGCCAGCGCAAAGCATATCCATGCATATACTTTCACCATAAAACGCTGATTGGCTTCCGCCAACTCAAAATCCAAAGAGGTTACGTTTCTTTCTTCTGTGTTAAAATAATTATCCATTATCATTTAATTTTTTGAAAGTGCAAAAGTACAACAAATTTCTTTAATTTTGCAGTTGTAAACTATCACAATGAAAACTAAACTGATATTAATAGGCCTCCTAATGTTGATGTCAAAGTTAAGTATGGCGCAAGTGTGCGGCTGCACCGATTCTTTGGCCATCAACTACGACACCAACGCCACCGTCAACGACGGCAGTTGCGAATATGAGACTGTTATCATCGATGTTACAGAAATAGGCATGCTGGACTCGCTGCTGGACGGCTCTTCCTCGCTCTTCTTTTGGAATAACGGCTACTGGACTTTCAATGACCACAACGACAACTGCCTGTACCTAATCGACAGCACCAACGCAACCACCACAGAAAGTCTCTGTATCAATGGTATCAGTAGTGACGACATAGAAGAAATATCGCAAGACAGTCTCTATTTGTACTTCGGCGATATTGGCAATAACAGCGGAAGCCGACATGACCTCCATATCTTGAGAATCAGCAAGGAATCTATTCTGAATCATACACTTGCAGTAGATACCATCTCTTTTTTTTACGAGGATCAGACCGACTTCACCCCACAGCAGCAAGCCACCGATTTCGATTGTGAAGCCTTTGTCGTTTCCTGCGACAGCATCTATCTTTTCACCAAGCAGTGGGTCTCAAATCAAACCACTTTATACAGTCTTCCCAAAACCCCGGGCACGCATATCGCGCAGCGACATGAAACATACAATGCCAACGGACTGGTCACAGGTGCGACCTATCTGCCCGAATACCAACTGGCCGTTCTTTGCGGCTATGATTATGCTACCGAAAACATGCTGTCCGCTCTTCATCCTTTTATTGTATTGCTTTATGATTTTCAAGCTGAAAAATTCTTCTCAGGCAATAAGCGGCGACTGGATTTCAATTACTCAACGAGGGCACAGGTGGAAGCTATTGCCACACATAATGCACTGGATTACTATGTCACCAGCGAACATTTCGCGGCCTCCATCATAGGTTTCAACCTGAACTTCCCCGCCAAATTAATGCGACTGGATATTCGTGATTATCTCCTTCCGTATCTGAACAGATTCGACACATCCAATCATCAGAATAATATACAGAATTTGCATCGGCAAGCAGATGATATTCATATCTACCCTAATCCTACCACCAACCAATTGCACATTCACTGTCCCCAAGCGCTTTCGGGTGCGGAATACGAAATATTCAATCTCAATGGTCAGCTAATGATGGAAGGTGTTTTGAAAGACAATATTATTTATTTGAATAATAGAAATTTAGCTTCCGGAAAATATATCTTGGTCCTTCGAAAAAATGAGGAAGTGAAGACATTCAGCTTTATCAAAAAAGAAGAATAATTTTTTAAAATCGCAGATTTTTTCTCAAAGAATCGCAGATTTTTTTCTTTAAATTTGAAGATTTTTGATTATAAAATCGGAGATTTTATTTTATAGAATTGAAGATTTATTATCAAAGAATCGGAGATTTAATTTTATGAAATCGCAGATTTTTTTCTTTAAATTTGAAGATTTTATATTGCAGAATCGCAGATTTTTTATATCTTTGCAGCGTCTAAACCAATAAGTTATGATCAGAAGAAAACATAATGACCTTTTAGTCTCCAGAATTAGTGAGCCGCGGAAAACGATACAGGTAGTGGCAGGACCAAGACAGGTAGGCAAAACCACCATGGTGAAACAAGTGCTGCAAGAGCTATCACTACCCTATTTGTTTATCAGTGCGGATGCCGTAAATCCGGATGACTCAGAATGGATTCCGGCACGATGGGAGGAAGCTCGCGCCCAAATGCGTTTCAACGCACATACAGAATTCCTTCTCATTATCGATGAAATCCATAAAATCAACAATTGGAGCGAGCAAGTCAAAAGAGAATGGGATGCTGACAGCTTTGAGGACTTGAATCTGAAAGTGATTCTGTTAGGTTCATCACGACTGCTTCTGAAGAAAGGTCTCACGGAATCATTGGCGGGTCGCTTTGAAACGCTCCCGATGGGGCATTGGTCTTATCAGGAAATGCACGAAGCTTTCGGATGGGACATCAACCAATATGTTTTCTTCGGCGGCTATCCAGGCAGTGCGTCTTATCTGCCCGATGAAAAAAGATGGAGAAGATATGTTCGCGAAGCTATTGTGGCACCTGCCATTGAAAAAGACGTGCTGCAAACCACCTACATATACAAACCTGCGTTGATGCATCAGCTTTTCCGCCTCGGCTGTGCCTATTCGGGCGAATTGCTCTCTTTCAACAAGATGTTGGGCATGCTTCAGGATGCGGGAAATGCCACCACTTTGGTCAACTATCTGGAAATACTCGGTGAAAGCAAACTGCTCGTTGGCTTGCATAAATACACTATGGACAAGGCTCGCAAATACAAATCCATTCCCAAACTGCAGGTGTTCAACAATGCCTTGCTCACCGTGATGAGTGACGGAATGACATACGAGAAAGCCTATACGCACCCTGAATTGTGGGGTCGCTGGGTGGAATCCGCCGTAGGCTGCTTTTTATTGGACCAAGCGGACGAATTGGAGTATCAACTGTACTATTGGCGCGAAAACAACGAGGAGGTGGACTTTGTCATTGCTTACGGCGAGCGCCTGATCGCTATTGAAGTGAAAAGTGGAAGACGCCAACAAAATAGCGGTATGGGCACCTTCCACTCAAAATATCATCCCCAATACTCCCTGATAGTTGGCGGAAAAGCCATGCCTCTTGAACAATTTTTTAGCGGCGACTTATCCCGCCTGTTGCAATAAAGCATAGTAACATAACATTTTATGCCATGAAAAAATGCTTAATAATAGTCATAATTGCCTGTGCTTGCCTCGCTGCCAGTGCGCAAACCTTTACCGAGTGGCAGGATCCTGCTGTGTTCGAGGTGAACAAGATGTACCCGAGGGCACATTTCCCATTAAACGAAAGTCCCTATCCTGAAGATAAAGGAATATCACTTGATGGTATGTGGGCATTCCACTATGTTCCCAACGCTGACGAACGTCCGACCGATTTCTTTCGCACCGACTACGACGACAGCGGCTGGGATTCCATTCCCGTGCCGGGCAACTGGGAACTGAACGGGTATGGCGTGCCCGTGTATGTGAACACCACCAACGATTTCGACAACAGCCAGTTGCCGAAGGTGCCCGTGAAAGGTAATGCCGTGGGCAGCTACCGCAAGTGGATAGATATTAACAAAAAATGGGAAGGACAACAAGTGATTATCAACATCGGCGGTGCAAAATCTTGTTTCTACCTCTGGGTGAACGGACAGTTTGTGGGCTACAGCGAGGATGCCAAGACCAACTCTGAGTTCGACATCACCGAGTTTGTGAAATTTGGCGAACGCAATCTCATTGCCTTGCAGGTCTTCAAATGGAGCGACGGATCCTATTTCGAATGTCAGGATTTCTGGCGGCTCAGCGGCATTGAACGCGGTATCACGCTATACGCCCAACCCAAAACGCATATTTACGATTACAAGGTGGTGGCGGATTTGGATTCCACATATAAAAACGGGATTGTGGATGTGGAGGTTATTGTTGAAAATATGGAAAAATACGATAAAACACAACATCTTGAAATTGGGGTTACGTTTCCCGATTTACACAATGAAGCATTGATTATTTACCAGTATCCATTTGAAATTCAAAAAAATACAATTGGAAAACAAAAAATCCATTATCAGATAATAGTTTCAGACATTCATCCGTGGAATGCAGAACATCCTCATTTAGAAAGAATTCAGATCGATATTATGGAAAATGGCAGAGGAATTGATGCCGCCTCCTTAAAAATAGGTTTCCGCAATATCAAAATCGAAAATGGTCTTTTGAAGGTGAACGGGGTGCCCGTAACTATCCGAGGTGTGAACCGCCACGAGCATGACCCGCAGACAGGTCATGTGATGTCCAGAGAACGCATGGTTCAGGACCTACGGTTGATGAAAGCCAACAATATCAACACGGTACGCACCAGCCACTATCCTAATACACCAGAGTTCTACTATTGGTGTGATTACTTTGGACTATATGTCATCGACGAGGCCAATGCGGAGTCGCACGCGCAGGGCTACGGCGAGAAGTCGTTGGCAAAACGCGAGGATTTCAAAGAGGCTACGGTCGCACGCACCCGCAATATGTACGAGCGCGACAAGAACCATCCGTGCATCATCTCGTGGTCGTTAGGTAACGAGTCAGGCAATGGCGTGTGCTACGAGGCTGCTTACGATTGGCTGAAGGCCAAGGACAGCACCCGCCCCATCCAGTACGAGCGCGCCCTCTACGACCGCAACACCGACATAGTGACCATCATGTACCCTTCTGTTGATTACCTTTCCAGATACGCACAAAAACAGCAGGAAAGACCGTATATTATGTGTGAGTATGCACATGCGATGGGCAACAGCTGTGGCGGCCTGCAGAACTATTGGGACACCATCTACAAGTACCCGCAGCTACAGGGTGGTTGCATCTGGGACTGGGTGGATCAGGGCTTGTTGACCCAAGATGCGCAGGGCCGTGAGTTCTACGCATACGGCGGCGATTTTGGGGAGAACATGCCCTCGGATGACAACTTCTGCATCAATGGCTTGGTGGATCCCGACCGCAAACCGCATCCGCAGCTGGCTGAAGTGCGTAAAGTTTATCAGCCTATCAAGATTGAGGCAGTGGATTTAGATTTTTTGAAATTCCGAATTATCAACCGCTTTGATTTCAGCAACTTGAACGAATACACGCTGCTGTACCGCCTACGTCCGGATGTGGCACACGAAAAACCTATTCATCCTGATGATTTTCTGAAAACTGTTGAGCAATTTGATGGCAAAATTCCTATCGACTTGGCTCCGCATGATACGGGTTATTTTGAGTTGCCAGCTTTGGTGTTGGATTCCATTAAAAACCTGGACACTATAGTTCCGGGGCGGGACGTGATGTTGGATTTCTTCTTAGTAAAAATTAACCCCAAAGAAGGCGCAACCACAAACTATAGAAATTATGTTTTTGACAAACCTGCGGATGAAACCAATCTGAATCACGTGGTCGCTTACGAACAGTTCAAGTTGCCCGTGCCAATACGTGAAAAAAAATCTTTATACTTCACAAATGTTCGCGAAAAAGCTCGCACTTCTGAACCGACACAAGAGAAAGGAATGGTGGATTTGAACAATGTTAAAGATTCACTTCTTTATCAGTGGGATAATGCAAATCTCAATATCATAATTGGGCAAACGAAAATCGTATTCGACATAACAAAAGGGCACATAGCCATCATTGAGAAAGATGGAAAACCTGTTGTGATTGATGGTCCGCAACTCAATTTCTGGCGTCCGCCCACAGACAACGACCGTGTAGATGGTCACGGAGAGTTGCTCTGGCGCAGAATCGGATTTGACAATCTCTCTTGGACGGTTTGCAATATACTTTATAAACAAAATAAAGATTCTTTTTATGCAGAAATTCGAAAAAATGCAAATAATGTTTTAGGCGAAATCGTCTTTCTAGTTGAAGAAAAGTACTACATTTCAAAAACTGGGGATATATTGGTGGAGTATGATGTTATTAAAGAAAACTGGGTGCCGTCTTTGCCCAAAATGGGTGTGCAGATGAAAGTATCAAATGATTTAGTGACAACAGAATGGGTAGGCTATGCGCAGGAAACATACAAAGACCGCAAAGCGTGTGGATTCATCGGCCATTATATAGCTCCAACAGAGGATTTGTTCCATCAATATGTGCGTCCGCAGGCAGCGGGTAATCGTATGGAAACTCGCTATGTGTCGCTATTCAACAAAGAAAATAAAAAAATGTTTTCTGCCAAGTGGGAAGGTCAAAACTTTCAATTCAGCATTTATCCTTACTCAGATAATATTATTGAACAAGCCAAGCATATCAACGAGCTGCAACCCGCAGAATATTACACTTTGAACATTGACCATGCTCAATCTGGATTGGGTACGGCAACATGTGGACCGGGCATTGATGAAAAAAATTTATTGACGCAAAAGACATTTTTTCATGTGTTGCATTTTAAAATTGGTGATGAACCTTTCAGTGAAGTAAGTATTCCTTACCTATCAAGTTGCATGTGGAGTCCCTGCCATAGTACTAATTTTCGTTCTCATGGTAATTGGACAATAACCAACATTTCTTCACCGGATGCTCCATACAATAAAGAACCGGAAAAAACACTTACAAATTCGGGAATCGGTAATCCTGCTAATTTTAGAGAAGGCTGGGTTGGCTATTTTGGTAAACAAATGGAAATCCAGTACGAAACAAATAAATATAAATCCGACTCCCTAACGGTAACTTTAAGTTTCGCCCACCACCCGTCGCAGTGGGTCTTTATGCCACAAAAGGTGCTGGTGTCGTACTCCACCAACGGCAAGAAGTACAGCCAACCTGAGGAGGTTGCACTGCCCTTCAACCCAGCAATGAAAGAAAATGACAAGCCAAGGGTTTGCATCCTGCGAAACAAAATCCCGAATAAGAAGGTGAAATACATCAAAATCGAAGCACAACCCGTGGAGAAACTGCCCGAATGGCATGCGGCAGCAGGAGAGAAGGCCTGGTTGATGATTGACGAGATTCAAGTGAAATAAACATTGATTAATTTCGTATCTTTGCCGCCGTATTTATTTATGAATTTTAAACAGTAACATTATGACTGATTACGAATTGAAGTACAAAGTCGCCGACATGAGTCTGGCGGAATGGGGACGCAAGGATATTGAGGTTTCCCAGAAAGAAATGCCCGGTTTGATTGCTTTACGTGAGAAATACGGAGACTCGAAACCTCTGAAGGGGGTTCGCATCACCGGCTCACTGCACATGACCATCCAAACCGCAGTGCTGATTGAGACTCTGGTGCACCTGGGTGCCGAGGTGAGATGGTGCAGCTGCAATATTTTCTCCACCCAAGACCACGCCGCCGCCGCTATCGCCGCAGCAGGTGTGTCTGTTTTCGCTTGGAAGGGTGAATCATTGGAAGACTACTGGTGGTGTACCAACCAGGCCCTCTCCTTCCCCGGTGGCAAAGGTCCCAATCTCATCGTGGACGACGGTGGCGACGCTACCCTGCTAATTCACACAGGCTTCAAGGCCGAAGAGGATGCCTCCATCTTGGACAAGACTCCTGAATCGCACGAACAGGCTGTGGTATTCAACACTTTGAAAGAACTGCTGAAAGAAGACCCGCAGCGTTGGCACAAGATGATCAAGGACATCAAGGGTGTGTCAGAAGAGACCACCACGGGTGTGCACCGTCTGTACCAGATGATGGAACAGGGCGAGTTGCTCTTCCCCTCCATCAATGTGAACGACTCAGTGACCAAATCGAAATTCGACAACAAATACGGCTGCCGTGAGTCCTTGGCCGACGGCATCAAACGTGCCACCGACATCATGCTGGCCGGCAAGGTAGTAGTGGTTTGCGGCTACGGCGATGTGGGCAAAGGCTGCGCCCAGTCCATGAAATCATACGGTGCCCGCGTCATCGTGACCGAAGTGGACCCCATCTGCGCTTTGCAGGCCGCCATGGAAGGTTACGAAGTGAAGACCGTGGAAGACGCCCTCGACGAAGGCAATGTGTTTGTCACCTGCACCGGCAACTGCGATGTGATCACCGTTGACCACCTCAACAAGATGAGAGACCAGGCCATCGTGTGCAACATCGGTCATTTCGACAACGAAATCCAGGTCAGCGCTTTCGAAAGCCAGAAAAACATCACCAAACGCACCATCAAGCCGCAGGTGGATGAGTATATCTTCCCCGATGGACACTCCATCTTCATCCTGGCGGAAGGCCGCTTGGTGAACCTGGGTTGTGCCACCGGCCACCCCTCATTCGTGATGAGCAACTCCTTCACCAACCAAGTGATGGCCCAGCTCGACTTGTGGCAACACAACTACAAGGTAGGCGTTTACAACCTGCCCAAAGAACTTGATGAGGAAGTGGCCCGCCTGCACCTGTCCAAAATCGGTGTCAAATTGACGAAACTCACCCAGAAGCAAGCCGACTACATCGGCGTGTCTGTCAATGGTCCTTTCAAGAGTGACTTGTATCGGTACTAAAATCTTCAAAATTATTGCATAAAAAAAAGAGGGTGACTAAAAATAGTCATCCTCTTTTTTGTTTGTGATTACTAGAAGTTTACTTCTTCACCACTTTCTTTACAGCCAATACATTATCATTGGTGACAAGCTTAATGAAATACACTCCACTAGCATAGTGAGACATGTCGATTTGTGTAGTCAGCATAGGTGTTTCATGAGGTATCTCTGACATCTCCAGTAATTTTCCGTAGATATCATACACCTGAATTTCCACAATTCCTGATGGTTCGTTATCCATTGATAACTGCAAATTAATATTGTCCGTCGTAGGATTTGGATATACATTCACAGTAGCCGACATAGAATGGTCGTCAATGCCAGTTAAGACAGTGAGGTGTAACACAATGATAGAGTCGCAGCCTGCTTCTGTTGTGAGATAGAAGGTATAATCTCCGCTTTCTACACTACCCGGCTCAAAGGTTGTATCACCGTATGTGTATGGGAGATCACTTTCATTAATAGTCAAGTAATATTCAACAGTTACCGATTCATTGACAATCAAGTGCAAGGTCACCACCGAATCACAGCCATTGGCCGCCGTGAAGGTCTGGGTGTAATCGCCACTTTCGGTATAGCTTGTTCCATTCCACTCGTAGCTGTCGCAAGCAGTGACTTCGACCATTTCCGTCACTGAGTTATTGACGGTCAAGGTCATGGTAACGATGGAGTCACAGCCATTAACGCTTTGCAGGGTCACAGTCTGGGTACCAGCTTCAGTGAAGGTGACACCGTTCCAGATGTAGGGCAACTCGCTTTCGCAGATGGTTTGGTTGTCGGTCACTGCATAGGTCGGCAAAGTCGTCAAGGTCATGGTAACCACGGAGTCGCAGCCATTAACACTTTGCAGGGTCACAGTCTGGGTACCTGCTTCAGTGAAGGTGACACTGTTCCAGGTGTAAGGCAGCCCGCTTTCGCAGATGGTTTGGTTGTCGGTCACTGCATAGGTCGGTAAAGTCGTCAAGGTCATGGTAACCACGGAGTCGCAGCCATTAACGCTTTGCAAGTTAAGGGTCTGCGTGCCGGCGGTACTAAAGACAACACCGTTCCACGTATAAGGCAGTTCACTTTCGCAAATGCTCATCGACAGGTTGTTCAAGTATGAAGGATTCACCAACAGAGTCATGATTACAGTGGAATCACAGCCACTGGCATCCTGTAAAGTCGCAGTATTCACGCCGGCGGCATTGAAGGTGACACCATTCCAAGTATAAGGCAGCTCGTTTTCACAAATAGTCTGGCTGTCCGTTGTAACATGTGTCTGGTTAACTGTCAGGAGCATGGTCACCACAGAGTCACAACCATTGACAGTTTGCAAGGTTACAGTCTGCGTACCTGCGGTGCTGAAGACAACACCGTTCCATGTATAAGGCAACTCGCTCGGGCATACACTTCTGATGTCGGTCACCGAATAAGTCGGTAAGGTCGTTAAGGTCATGGTAACAATAGAGTCGCAGCCATTGACCGTCTGCAAATTAAGTGTCTGCGTGCCGGCAGCGTTGAAAACGACACCATTCCACGTATAAGGCAACTCACTTTCGCAAATGCTCATTGACAGGTTATTCAAGTATGAAGGATTCACTGACAAGGTCATGATTACAGTGGAGTCACAGCCACTGGCATCCTGTAAGGTTGCAGTATTCACGCCGGCGGTATTGAAAGTGACACCATTCCAGGTATAAGGCAACTCATTCTCACAAATAGTCTGGCTGTCCGTTGTAACATGTGTCTGGTTAACCGTCAGGATCATAATGACAAGGGAATCACAACCATTGACAGTTTCAAGGGTTACATTCTGCGAACCTGCGCCACTGAAAACAACACCATTCCAAGTGTAGGGCAGCTCGCTAGGGCAAACACTTCTCACATCCGTTACCGTGTAAGTTGGATTTACAGTAAGCGTCATCGTAACCACAGAGTCGCAGCCATTGGCAGCCTGCAAGGTCACCGTTTGCGTACCAGCAACGTTGAAGACGACGCCGTTCCAGGTGTAGGGCAATTCGCTCTGACAGATGGTCTGCTCATCGTTCACAGCATAGGTCGGGTTGACAGTCAAGGTCATCGTAACCACAGAGTCGCAGCCATTGGCAGCCTGCAAGGTCACCGTTTGCGTACCAGCAACGTTGAAGACGACGCCGTTCCAGGTGTAGGGCAATTCGCTCTGACAGATGGTCTGCTCATCGTTCACAGCGTAGGTCGGTTTGACAGTCAAGGTCATCGTCACGACGGAGTCGCAGCCATTGGCAGCCTGCAAGGTCACCGTTTGTGTGCCAGCCTGACTGAACTCAACACCATTCCAGATGATGGGCAGCTCGCTCTCGCAAATGTTCTTGCTGTCGGCCACTGCATAGGTCGGTAAGGTCGCCAAGGTCATGGTCACAACGGAATCGCAGCCGTTAGTAGCCTGCAAGGTCACCGTTTGCGTGCCAGCCTGGGTGAACTCAACCCCGTTCCAAGTGTAGGGCAACTCGCTTTCGCAGACGGTCTTGGTATCGCTCACCGCAAAGGTCGGATTAACAATCAGAGTCATGGTCACTACAGAGTCGCAGCTGTTGGTAGCCTGCAAGGTCACCATTTGAGTGCCAGCCTGAGTGAACTCTACGCCGTTCCAAGTGTAGGGCAATTCGCTCTGACAGATAGTCTGCTCATCGTTCACAGCATAGGTCGGGTTGACAGTCAGAGTCATGGTCACCATAGAGTCGCAACCGTTGGTAGCCTGCAAGGTCACCATTTGAGTGCCAGCCTGGGTGAACTCTACGCCGTTCCACGTGTAGGGCAACTCGCTTTCGCAGACGGTCTTGGTATCGCTCACCGCATAGGTCGGTAAAGTCGTCAAAGTCATGGTCACGACAGAGTCGCAACCATTGGTAGCCTGCAAAGTCACCATTTGCGTGCCAGCCTGGCTGAACTCTACACCGTTCCAGGTGTAGGGCAACTCGCTCTCGCAGATGATCTTGCTGTCGCTCATCGCATAAGTCGGATTAACAGTCAGAGTCATCGTCACTATAGAGTCGCAACCAGAGACAGTTGGCAGAGTCACCGTTTGTGTGCCAGCCTGAGTGAACTCTACGCCGTTCCAAGTGTAAGGCAGCTCGCTCTCGCAGACGGTCTTACTGTCGCTCACCGCATAAATCGGATTAACAGTCAGGGTCATCATCACCACAGAGTCGCAACTGTTGGCAGCCTGCAAGGTCACCATTTGAGTGCCGGCCTGAGTGAACTCTACGCCGTTCCAAGTGTAAGGCAGCTCACTTTCGCAGATGGTCTTGGTATCGGTCACCGCAAAGGTCGGATTAACAGTCAGGGTCATCGTCACCACAGAGTCGCAACCAGAGACAGACGGCAAGGTTACCGTTTGCGTGCCGGCCTGGGTAAACTCTACGCCGTTCCAAGTGATGGGTAATTCGCTTTCACAGATGCTCTTGTTGTCGGTCACTGTGTAGATTGAGTTGATGGCAAGATGCATGGTCACGACAGAGTCACAGCCATTAACTGTTTGCAGAGTGACCGTCTTATCACCGGCGGCATTGAATATGACACCGTTCCATGTATAAGGAAGAGCGGCAGGACATACATCGCGGCTTTCGGAGACACTGTAAATTGGGTTCACGCTGAGAGTCATCGTCACGACAGAGTCGCAACCAGTAGAGGACTGCAAGGTAACGTCCTTTGTACCTGCAGTGGTAAAGACAACTGTATTCCAAGTGTAAGGCAACTCGCTCTCACAAATGGTCTTGGTGTCGCTCACCGCATAAGTCGAATTAACAGTCAAAGTCATCGTCACCACAGAGTCACAGCCGGAGACAGTCGGCAAGGTCACCATTTGCGAACCAGCTTGGGTAAACTCTACGCCGTTCCAGGTGTAAGGCAGCTCGCTCTCGCAAACGGTCTTAGTGTCGTTCACCGCATAGGTTGGTAAAGTCGTTAAGATCATGGTAACGACAGAGTCACAGCCGTTAGCGGCCTGCAAGTTCAGCGTTTGCGTACCAGCTTGGATGAATTCTACGCCGTTCCAAGTGTAAGGCAGCCCGCTCTCGCAGATGGTGTCTTTAATTGTAATGTTATAACTTTCCTTTTCATGTACGGTAAAGCTTCCATGCGCCACTTCATCGCCAATGGCGTTGTACACGGTTACGGAATAGTTGCCAACAGGTACGGTAATGGCTTGACTCGTCTCGCCGGTGTTCCACAAGTAGTCGGTTCCCAAATTAGTGTTGACATGCAGAACAGTGGTCTGGTTCGGGCAGATGCTGTCATCGCCCGTGATGTAGAAGTAGGGCGGGATAACCACAGGTTCGGTAGTGAAGCTTATCACGTCGCTCCAGTCGCTGGTGCCATCAACACCGCAATTAGCACGAACCTTGACCGTGTATGGTGTTTCAGGACTGAGTCCATTCAAAGTGTAGGGGTTCGTGGTAACATCGATGAGATTGGTTTCGTTGCCGTTGACGCAGATTTGCCATTCGGTGGCGTTGCCGTTCTCGGTCCACGTTAATGTGGCATTCACATCGGAGATGTTGCTTGCAGCTAAATTCGCAGGTGCGGGACAAGTCACACTCGGTGCGGACCCGTTAGCCATGAACAGACCAGAGATGTTGGCACCGGTGCCGCCACCAATGTAGCCAATAAGTTGCTTTTCGGCAGTAGCGGGGTTCACCAAGTATAATCCGTTATCATTTGAAGAACTCATTTGTCCCATAAGCATTTCGCCAGTATTCATGTCAAAGGCGATATATGGCATGGTGCTGGAAAATCCAAGGTTTCCAACAGGAGTGATGGTAGCGTCGGTCAGATTCACTTGGCAGAGGTTCCCTGTCATCATATCCGTACAATAGGCATTGCCATTGCTGTCGATGGCAATAGACAATGCGTAACTGTTGAATGTGCCAATCTCTGTGACATCGTTGATATTGGAAGGATCGAAACTTTTCAGTTTCACTATCTGACTAGAAGTGTAAAGAATATAATAGATTCGTCCGTCAACAGGATTGTAGGACATGGAGGCAATGTCATTATTGTTGCCCTCAAAATTGGATGCCACTGTCTCGTAAGTTCCCATCGTTTTATTGTAATTGTCAAGTGGAGTTTTGTAAAGGTTTGTATTGTTTTCGTCGAAGAACCATACTACTCCATTGACGCATGTAGCCGCTAATGAATACGGGGTTATATCTGAGGCTACTGTCACGGTAGCCGGATCTTGCGCTGAAAAACTGATGAACTTCTTTCGCAAATCGACGTTGTTGGGACTTCTTTGGACGCATGCGTACCAGTTGGCAGTGGAGCGGACTTTCGCAAAAGAGAAAGGTACACTCCAGAAACTGTAGTCACTACCACAGTTGGCACGTACTTTTACGTTGTGGAAAATGGTGGTATCAAGTCCAGATAGTGTGTAAGGATTTTCAGTAACATTGATAGGATTGGCCTCATCGCCGTCAAGACAAAGCTGCCATGCTGTGGCGCTACCATTCTCTGTCCAGCTTACTGTGGCAGTTCCTCCGTTGAAATTGGAGACAGTAAGGTTATCTGGAGTAGGACAGGGACTGCTGGCACAGTTTACCATGTGTGTAAAAGGAGTAAGGAAAGGACCAACTCCACCGAAAATCTCGATTCCATTGGCATCATACACGTTATAGGAAGTTTCATTTGCATCAGCACCGTTTACCCATTCGAAGCGGATTTCGCGGCCATTGCACACAAAGAGAGATCCTGTGGCGGTACTTCCGTAGTCGATAGTCCAGCTAGCTAAAACAATACCGCTGGTAACATCCACCACGTTGATGGCATTGCCTGTCCAGCCGTCACCGTATGTGTCACCAAATACGTAGGTGATTTCGCACTGATCTTCGACCTGACAGGAATTGGTGGTGAAATTAATGCTGTTCCAGTAACTTTCGCCGTCAACGCCACAGTCGGCTTTCACCCGCACGTGGTATTCGGTTTCGGGGGTGAGTCCGGTGAGGAGGCAACTGTTTGTGGAAACAAATGTGGTGAAGGAACCGGAAAAGTCAGCGGCTGTACTGTATTCCACAATCCAGCTGTTGGCATTGCTGTTGTTGTCCCAGATAATCCTGGCTTTGTTCATCCCATTTTCGGATACAGTCAGGTTGGTGGGCTTTGCGCAGTTTATGCCAAAGTTCAGACGGACACAGTTTTTCTCAGAATTGTAGTCGCCTATGATGTTGTTGGGGAACATCGGGTCGTAACCGGAACCGTTACGGTAGGCGTATATGGCTTGCAATTCCGTAGTGTGGAAGGTGTGACATCCTATACCGGGCGCGCTGGTGCCCGTCTTGTCGTTCATAACGAGCAAAAGGTTTTCGGTGCCATTGTAGTTGAACGGGACATCGAGCGCAAACTCGGTCCAACTGCCAGCCGTCAGCTCAATGGGGCCGCTGAACACAAGGTCGGCGGGGGTTACGGCTACCCAGTCGACGTTGTCGCTGAAGGTCGTCTTGTTCGTGTGTACGAGGTACATATCGTAGTTGCGGATTTGGCTTGTGCCTGCATTATAGAAGGATATGCCGGAAATGGTACCCGTACGGTTGATTTCTGAAGCTGTATAGATTTGTTGGGATATAGAATAATTGGAACTTGAGTTGACCGGGAGGTAGTCGCCGCCTCCAGTGCAAGTTCCGATTTCGGTGATATTGGGGTTCGCAGGGCAGTTCACTGTATAAGAGACAGGGGTGCTCATAGCGTTGCTGCCGCTGAAGATAATGTTCCCCTCCACATCATAAACCGTGTAGGATGTCTCGTCGGCAGAGGAGCCGTTCACCCACTCGAAGCGGATGTCGCGGCCGTCGCATATGGACAGGGTGCCCGAAAGGCTGTCCCCATTGTTTATGGTCAACGTGCCAAAGACAAAGCCGGTAGTGACATCCACCACGTTGATAGCGCAGCCGTTCCAACCGTCACCAAAGCTGTCCGCCAGTTTATAGCTGATTTCGCATTGGTCGGAACCTTCGCAAATATCAGTGGTGAAACTGCGGGTGGTCCAGTAACTTTCGCTGCCAGCACCGCAGTCGGCTTTTACCCGAACGTGGTAGGTGGTTCCGCCGACAAGTTCGTTAAGATGACAACTGTTCGATGCTGTCGTTACGGCCGTGGCATTGGAGAAGTCGGGGAGGGTTGCGTATTCCACGACCCAGCCACTGGCATTGGCGGTGGTGTCCCAGCTAAGTGAGGCGTTGTGCGTAGAGATGGAAGTAATCTCAAGGTTGGTCGGCGCATAGCAGACTTGTGCCGAACCGCTGGCCATAAATAGATGTGTGTGGTAAATGTCGGGTTCTCCACCAATATAATTCAACTCCTGTTTGGCTGCGGTAGCGGGGTCCACGGAGCAGATTATGTTGCCGGTGTTAGAAAGGGATATGCAGAAGAGTTCGTCGGTTTCCAGGTCAAAAGCCAATACTTCAACATCTGGGAGGTATCCCACTAGGGTGACGGAGGCATTGGTCAGATTCATCCTGTATAGGCTGTCATTTTGGGCAACACAGTATGCATCTCCAAGTCTGTTAATGGAAATGCTATTGATATCTTGGGTGTAGGCACCGATTATCGTAACCGAATTAGGGTTGGCGGGATCGAAGCTCTTGATCTTGTAGTCGCCGCCCACATAGTACAATTTGTCGTCAATGGGATTGTATGCCATACAGAAAATGTCAGCCGTGTCAAAATTCTCCTTTACGGTTTCGAAATTTCCGATGGTCTTGTTGACATTGTCCAGAAGTGCACGGCCAAGGTCAATCGTACCTTGGTTATAGTTGTAGGTGGTGTACCACACATATCCGTTGGCGTATGCAGTGGAGGTAAAATAGTTGTTGATCAGCTCCGAAGCGGTGCTTGCGGAGGTAAGGTTTTGCATAGAGAAACTGACATATTTGTTCATCCAAGAGTAGTGGGTTGGGGATGACGTTACAAGGCTGTACCAGTTGGCGGTGGATTGGAGGTCGAAGAGGATGAAGGAGGTCTCGACCCAATCGCTTTGGTGACTGGTATCGCATACGGCCTTCACTCTTGCCTGGTAGCTCGTGTAATCCAGACCGCTGAGCGTGATGGCGTTGCCTGTGGCGCTGGTCTGCTGCCATAGCGTGTCGGAAGTCTTCTTGTACTCCACATTGAAGTCCGTGGCATTGCTAGTCCACGTCAGGGTGACTTCATTATGGTTGGTGGAGGCGGTGAGATTCTTGGGCTTCGGACAAACTGTGCCGAAGTTCAATTGGATGCAGTTTTTCTCATTCAGGAGGGAACCATAATATGAGCCGGGAGTTGATGGGTAAAAATTGGGGTCATCATCGTTGATGTACAGGGCTTGCGGATCCGTAGAGGCGAAAGTGTGGCAACTCATACTACTGCTCCAGGAACCGGTGTTGTCATCCACCACAAGCAGTAGATTGTCAGTGCCGTTGTAGGCGAAAGGCACATCCAGGTCTATAGGTGTCCATTCGTCGGTTTTCATCTCAATATTGCCGCTGAACACCAAGTTGGCGGCGGTGACAGAAACCCAATCGTTGACACTGCTGAAGCTCGTTTTGTTGGTATGGACGAGGTATACGTCATAGTTGCGGGTTTTGGCGTCTCCGCTGTTGTAGA
>JAGCSI010000130.1 GCA_017964255.1 Bacteroidales bacterium
AAAAAAGTTGTATTTTTGCAACCTCATTTCACGAGAGATGAGCATCGGGGTGTGGCGCAGTTGGCTAGCGCACTTGCATGGGGTGCAAGGGGTCGAAAGTTCGAGTCTTTTCACCCCGACGAAACAAACAAAAAGAGGAGCAAAGCTCCTCTTTTTTGTTTATAGTCCGCGTGTTCCTCTGGGAGCGGTGGAGATGACAGCGCTGCGGGGACGGACATTGCCGCCGCCACTGGAGCTTCGGCTGCTTGCCGAACTGGTAGTGCTACTGCTATGGCTGCTTGAAGATGTGCTGGTTGTGCTGGGACTGCTGCTGGGACTGCTACTGCCATAAGGTTTGCTGTTGCTGGGCGTTGAGGCACTGGGTTTGCTGCCCGATGGGGCTGCCGTGCCTGAGGGACGGCTTCCGTTGGGGGTGGCGTTGCTTGATGGTCTTCTGCTACTGCCAGGTGCTGCACTACCACTCGGTTTGCTGCTTGGAGCAGTTCCACTGGTTGGTTTGCTTGCATTAGGAGTGCTTGCGGAAGGCTGCGAAGTGACGGGCTTATTCTCTGCCAAAACTGGCTCATTCCCCGCAGGCTTTTCATAGTCTTTTGGCACGTAATTGCCCTTGCTTTGCTTGTAATGCGTCATGGAGTTCACTCGGCTGATGCGCGACGACAGATTGTGGCCGCCGGTGGTCAGCAGGTCGTTGAAGGTGATGATGAGCGAGGAGGTCTTCAGATAACGGCCGCTGTTGCCTGCCAGATTTCCGGCAAAATAGTTTTTTACATTGCTCAGGTCCATGCCGAAGAGGTCCAGGTTGTTTTTGCCAATCTCACGCATCAGCTGGTTCACCTTGCGTGCCCTCAGCATGGTGTTGTATGTCTCTCGGTCTCTTACGCTTACGCCACGGGGATAGGAGAGAAACTTGGCCAGCTTCTTGAACTGATCCTCGCTCAGGCTGTTCAGCATGCTCTTCAGCTCATTCAGGTCTTTGCTGATGCCCGCCTTGGTGTTGCGGTGTACATCCTGGTAGATAAAGTCAATGTTTTCTTCGGTATAAGACATGTTGTAGTTCTGCTCGTTCTGCCGTAACTGCTTGTCCACATGGTCTTTGATATAGTTCTTGAAACTGCGCTGCGACAGCGAGTCCGCCAAACGGGCAATCTCGTCAGCACTCAGGTTCTTGAAGATAGTGAGCAGGTCGCTGGTGGGTTTGTAGAGCAAAAACGGCTTGTTTTTCGGGAAGGCAGGGTAGGTGTTGCCCGAATAGCTGATGTTGTTGTCGATAAATAACTGATATAGAGCAGTGTATTGCACAACTCGTGCCAAATCGGTGTTGCAGAGGGTGGCAAAATAGTGATAAGCCTGACTCTCGTAGCGGTAGCCGATAGACTCGCTGCGCTCCTGCGAGTTGAAATAGCTCACAGGCAGCGAGCCGGTGCGGTTGAGGGTGTAAATGGTATATCCTTCATTGTCAATGGCATACATGGCTCCCGCAGTGTTCCAGTTGTATACCAGCTCCGACAGTCCCAGTTTGCGGAACAGCGGTTTGTCGAAGGGGTAGTAACCGGGCTCGGGATAACGGTAGTAGCCCTCTTGGATGGTGCCGCGTTCCGACCAGTCTTTCAACAGCACATCGGTGATGGTCATCAGGTCGCCGAATTCGGTATTTTCCAGTTCACGGCTCAGGTAGGTGGGGCACCAGTCTTTGCCATTGTTCATTTTGCCGGCCATCAGGTCGTTGATGTCCAGACTCTGCGACAGCTCTTTCTCGGTGGTGGAGGCCAGCAGCAGGATGCTCTCGATTTGCAGGGGAGGCAGCTCATGGAGGGGCGACTGCCGTTCACGTCCAATGATGACCAAGGTACTGCTGTCGGCCAGCGCGCCCAGTATCAGGTCGGCATCCAGGGTGAACTGCCGGATATGGTGTTTTTGTTCGCTGATATCGGCGTTTTTGGCGATGGCCCAGGCCACAAAACCGGGTAATTGGCTGAAAAACACGCCTCGGCTTTGCTGGGCAAACATGTCCGAAACCGTCAGGATGGTGTTGGTGTCTTCCAAGGTCATAAAGCCTTCGCCGTCTTCCATGAACCAGATGTTGAATTCATTCAAAGTAATCTGATAATCAATATTTTCCTTGGCGAAGTATTGTCGCTTTTGCTCCACCGGAAGGGGCGTCACCACAGGCTTGTAGTCGCTGAAAAACAGCTCTTGGTTAAGTCGCTTGATGAGATTGTCGCAATTCTCCAGTGTGGCGTTGCCCAGCGAAATCAGCAGGTCGGTCACATAGCCGTCGTAGCCAATTTGATGGCGGCGGGTTTCCACTTTGTGGGTGAATTTGGCGAAGATACCAGGGATGGAGTCGGTTTCGAAATGGGGCGGCAGGTCGCTCAGCAGAATCAGCCGGCTGCTGTCGGCAAAACTGGCCAATCCAATAGTCTGATAATGAAAACGATACTTTTTTCTGAAGTCTTTGTAGATGGAGTCGGTGGCGGCAGCTACCTGGCAGCTGTCAATATTGATATTCTGGTTGGGAATATACTCATATACAAAGAGTTTGGCGGTCTCTTTTTTGACGGTCTCCACCAGTGAGGTGCGGGTGGTCAGCAAGAGGACGCCCACGGCGACTATGCCAAGGGCAACGGCCCATATTATTGTCTTTTTCGCGGCTTTTTTCATTCTTTTTTTCCTTCCGAAGAATTGAGTTGGCAAAGGTAGCAAATTAATTTGTATTTTTGCCAAAAATTAGAGGATGTTTCGATTTATCCAGTCAAGAATGTTTTTTCAGGCCGTCGGTGTTGTGGCGGTGCTGGTTTGGGCGGTGATTCAGTTGGTCACATCCGCACAGTATGTGCCGCTTAGTTCGCAAGCTATGTACTGGCCGTCAATTGCCCCCATACAAGGTCGCTATGTGGCTATGTGCCTGATTATTGCGTTTGGAATCCTGTTGCAGCTGGTGCTCACCGATGTGTATTTCTTCCGCGGGGGCTTTGGCGATTCCCATCACCTGATGGTGGTGCTTTGGTTTCTGCTGCTTCTGTGTTGCGGCGGTTTTGTGGCGCAGTTGTCACCGGTGTGGATGTCGAATATTATACTGGCCATTATCATCAGTGTGAACTTCGATTATGACCGGGGAAATCTGAAAAATAAGGATTACTTCTCCGGTATGTTGACCGCACTGGCCTCTCTCTTTTATCCGCCCTTTCTTTTTGTGGCCTTCTTTGTTATTAGTTCTCTGATTATCAACAGGTTCAGTAAATACAAAGATATTGTGGTCTATATACTGGGTATTCTGACCATATATTTATATGTATTCTGCTTCTATTTCTTCACCGATCGACTGCCTGAATTGGGATCGCTGCTGGCAGAGGTGCGTTTTTCCAACACTTTCGCATCCACGGCGGTGTATTCATGGAAAGAAATCGTTCTGTTGTCTGCCACGGGTTTGTCCTTGTTGTATGCTATTTTTATTCTGAAAATACAATACGACAATAAGCCTGTTTTGTTGCGCAAACGTCTGGTAACCATTCATTTGATTACTATTTCCATGTTACTGATGATGATTTTCTCCCCCTTCGATATTCATCAGTCGGTGGGCTTTCTGTTAATCCCTTTCACCTTGTATTATGCCATGCTCTCCCAGATGAAAGAGCATCCTTTTGTCAATGATATCATGATGTTGATTTTTGCTGTAGCCCTATGTCTTTAAAAAGTCATTATTCTGATACTGAACTGCTTGAGTGTGGTTGTGATGAAGTGGGAAGAGGCTGTATCGCCGGTCCGGTCTTCGCTGCGGCGGTCATTCTTCCATATAATTATGAGAATGAAGAGATTAACGACTCCAAGCAGTTGACGGCTGCCAAAAGGAATCAGTTGCGTACCATGATAGAGCGTGACGCGTTGGCCTGGGCGGTAGGGCAGGTTTCAGAAAAGGAAATCGACAAGATCAACATCCTGCAGGCTTCGTTTCTGGCTATGACCCGGGCAGTGGAGCAGCTGTCCCTAAAGCCGCAATTGCTGCTGATTGACGGCAACCGTTTTGTCAACCGGACGGATATTGCCTATAAAACAGTAGTGAAGGGCGATGCCACCTATCTGTCTATCGCTGCCGCCTCGATTCTGGCGAAATGTTACCGCGACGAGCTGATGGAGCGCCTGCATGAAGAGTTTCCGCAGTATGGCTGGAAAGACAATAAAGGGTATCCCACTCCTTATCATCAGGAGGCTGTGCTGAAATACGGCAACAGCCCTTACCATCGCCGCAGTTTCCAGCTCAAACGTCAGTTGAAATTGGAGTTTACTTAGTCGGTGAAAAGACTTGGCAGCTTTTCTTTATTCAGTTCTTTTGTAAAGAAGATAGTTTTCAGCACCTGTTTCGACGTAATGGTAGCATGAATCAACGTCTTTGTCATCAGCTGTGGTGATGTAAAACAAATTTTGGCTGTCGTTTACACCGATATAAACACCCTGATAACGTTCCATATAGGTCCAAAATTGATAGTCTTGCCTCATGGATGTAGATGTGGCAACTGTTGTTTTTTCAGGAAGAGCAGGTAATAGTGCATGGATGTCGGCAAGCATGTCTTTGTCACGTCCCACTTTCCCGCAAAAATAGATGTTCAGTCCGATGGCCAGGAGGAAAACCGAAGCAGAGACGACTCTGAAAACTGTGGCTGTTTTGTTGCCTAACTGGATGTTGTAGAGGGTGGAATCCATCAAACATCCCAGAGCAAGGGCTGTGTAAGGAAATACGGTTATGATGTAAAACGAACTTTGTTTCAAGCTGACCATGATGGGGATGACGCCAGAAAGTGCGAGGGCAAAGAAAACGCAGCAGAGCTTTTTATGCCGACTGTCCATGACTACCGTCTTTTTCAGTTTTCCGATAATGAATACCACAAGGACGATAATGGCGGGAATAATCATGTCGGAAAGGAAACTGTTCAGAATGAAAAAACGGGAGTCTTTTGTTGTGATGTGGTCTAAGCTGTTGAGAACCTGTTCTTTTAAATAGGTCTCAATGCTTTGTAAAGCAGAGGGAGAGATAGTGAATGTCAATAAAGCGACGATGGCGAGGCCCGCAAAGACCAGTAAAGTGTCTTGTATGGCACTGACAAATTTCCGGTCTTGCATGAAAAGCCAGTAGAAAAACGGCAATGCCAAGGGGTATAAGCCAGTGAATCCTTTGCAGAGGAAGGCCAGAAAAAGCATGACACCAGCCAAAAAACAGTAAAGGTATCGGAGTTTTTTCAGACTTTTCAGGTATGCCCATACGGACAACAGCACGAAAATGTTCATGCTGTTCTCCAGCATATTGTTGGTAGAAGCCCATGTCACGGAGGGGACGAGAAGCCACAAAAGCAATACAACCCAGAAGTTTTTCACATTCATTTCCAATTCTTTCCAGATGCGGAACAGAATGAAGGAGGAGAGGATGACTGTAAAGACCGAATAGATTTTCTCCACGTAAAAACTTTCTCCTAGCAACAGGTAAAACAGACTTTGGAGGCCCATCGCCAAGGGCGGATGACCTGTGAAAGGACGGCCTTCTGAAAAACAAAGATTCCAAAAGGAGCCGATTCCCTGTGACAATGATTTTGCAATGGTAGAATATATGAGACCGTCAAAAAACATTCCTTCTGTCAGGAAACTTCCGCTGATAATGGTAAAAAAAATCCCAATGACAAGCAGTATTGGGAAAAAGATATCCTTATTCATACATTGTTTTTTGTGGAGAGCTGTCCCAATGGACTCTAATTCTGATGTTCAATCTCCGCCAATATTTCCTCGTCAGACTTGCCTAAAACATGGAGATAAGCCCGGATGTTTTCGCAAGAGCTGTCATCGGGGTATTTGTGCAAGAACTCACGGTATTCGTATTCGGCATCCAGATACTTGTGCAGGATGTCGTCATAAATAAAAGCCCTGTTCAGATAGCAGTTCCTGACATCTTTATAGTCAGGGTATGTGGCTTGTATTTTTTCGAAAATACTCAATCCTTTGCGGGCGTATGACTCTATCGCTTCCTGGTCGGGATATTGCTCCATGGAGCAGTTTTTGGCCAGGATCATACAGGCAACACCCGCTTTTGACAGCATGTCGGGGGTGATTTCGTTCTCGGGGTAGGTGTCCGCGAATTTGATGGTCTGCGTGATGAAGTCATCGAAAAGTTCACGACTTATAATACCCTGTTGGTACAGCGAGTCGGCTTTGTTATAGGTTTGCAGCAACTCCGCTTGGTCAGCGCCTTTTGTCTGAATGTCATTGGCAACCTGGTCGTTGGACGAGTTGCATGCCAACAACAATAGGGGTAGGCAGAAAAAAAACAGCCGTTTCCTCATACTATTTGTTTTTGGTTTTGTAATTAGGTTTGAGTTTGCCGCTGGCGATGTCGTTGAACTTGCGTTTCAACACCATCTTCTTGAGTTGCGACAAGTGGTCGGTAAACACCACGCCCTGCAGGTGGTCATATTCGTGCTGAATGACACGTGCCACATAGCCTTTGAAGTGCTCTTTGCGGCGTTTGCCCGTCTCGTCGGTGTATTCTATGTCGATTTCCGACTTGCGGGTCACATCCTCGTGGATGTCGGGCAGGCTGAGGCAGCCCTCGTTGAAGGTAAAGTCCGCACCTGACTCGTTGGTGATGACGGGGTTGATGAAGGCGCCCTTGTAAATTTCCACATCGTCGTAGGCCTCCTTGAAAGGCTCTGTGTCAATGACAAATATGGATAAGGACTGTCCAATCTGGGGACCGGCCAAGCCGACGCCCTGCGAGTGGTACATGGTTTCAAACATATCGGCAATCAGGGTAGAGTAGTCCTGTGATTCGTCAGCTGCCGCTGCTTTCTTTCTTAAAATCGGGTGTCCGAAGACGTAAACGGGAAGGATCATAGTATAATGTGCTAATTAGTTAATGTGCTAATGTGCTAATTGTTTTAGGTTGAAAGGTTAGAAGGTTAGGAGGTTAGAAGTTTAGAGTTTAGTGTTTAATGTTTAGAGGTTAGGAGGGTTAGGAAGGTTAGGAAGTTTAATGTTTAGAGTTTATGGATTTTGGATTTTGAATTTTGAATTTTGAATTCTTTTAATTGTCAATTATCAACTGTCAACTGTCAACTCTTTTGTGAGTAGGTAGCTTTGCAGAATGATGGTGGCGCTGATTTTGTCCACCAGCTCTTTGTTTTGTCGGGCTTTCTTTCCCAGACCGGCGTCAATCATGGTCTGGAACGCCATTTTCGAGGTGAAGCGCTCGTCCATGCGTACCAGCGGAATATTGGGGATTTCTTTTCTCACGCGGTTCACAAAGGGTTCGATAAAGCGGGCCGAGTCCGACTGGCTGTTGTCCATCTTGCGGGGGTCGCCCACCACAATCACGTCCACTTTCTCGCGGCTCACATAGTCCTTCAGAAAGTCAAAAGCCTTGGAAACATGAACGGTTTCCAAGCCATTGGCGCAGATTTGCAGCTCGTCGGTGACCGCAAATCCCACCTTCTTCTGTCCGTAGTCTATGGCGATAATTCTTCCCAATATTCAAAATTTTTTGCAAAAGTATAAAATTAAAGAAGAATGTTCCACTTTCCCGGCCTTATAATTATTAAAAAAGGTTAATATCAACAAATTTATTCATGCTTTTCAGGGAAGATTTTAGCACATTATCTCGTTGGTGCATTAAAAAAAATTGTATCTTTGCAAGTTATTCTTATGAAAATAGTGCGCTATGAAAGTTAGAAATATTGTTATTCAACTGTTTGTATGTTTTTTTGTGTGTTTTCTCACTGCAAACCTATGTGCCCAGGGGTATGAAATCAAGGTGACATTGGCGACAAAACACTATGATTCTCTCCGTTTGCAGGCTTTCGACGGAAAAAAAGAATTTGTGGACATGCAGGTGTTACCCTATGCCAAAACTGTGGTTTTCAAGGGTAAGAAATCTTTGGATCCGGGCATCTATTTGCTGGAGGGCGATACTGTTGGAATCACGGAAATCCTGATTTCAGACAGTAAATCACAGCAGTTTTCTATCACGGAAAAAGATAGCGTCATCAAATTCATCAATAGTCCTGAAAATGAAGCTAATCAGCAGTATATGAAGGAGATGAGAGTGTTTGACCAGCGTATGTACCAGCTTGATGTGGAGTTTAGGGAGATGCAAAGCAGTAACTTGCCCCAGTACATGATGCAGCCTTTTGTGGATTCGCTGATGGCTCGCGCGGTGCGTATCAGCGAGGAGAAAACAGCTTTCCAGCGCAGTAAGGCGGAACAATACAAACAGTATTTGCTGGGCTCGATTATCAAATCAACCATCGAACTGCCCACTCCGCCCCGTGAATTATATGGCAACCAGATGCAAATGCAGATGTATGTGGCGAATCACTTGTACGACAATTATGCATGGGAAGATGAACGCATGATTGGTACCCCGATTGCGGTGAACAAACACAAACAGTTCGCCAATATTCTTTATTACCTCGATGCCGAGGCGGGAGAACCGTATCTGCGAGAAGCGCTGAAGGCGGCAAAGGCGAATGACAAGGTCTATTTCAGTTTCTTTGACCAGTTAGAGGAAATTCTTGGCGCGACCAAGTCGCTGTATCGTGTTGAGGGACTGTATATTGTCATGCTGAAGGATGCCTTGGCCTATGATAAAACCGACAAAGTTCGAAAAACCCGCTATGAGGCGGAACTGAAACATCTTGACAAGAACCTGGATGGCAGTGTCCTGCCTAATTTTAATCTGCTGATGAGCAATGGCGACACCACAACGTTGTACGATATCAAGAGTCCGTACATGTTGCTGTATTTCCAGCATCCCGAATGCCCCACTTGCCGCCAGGTGCGCACCAAGATGAAAGACTATCCCATGCTGAACAAAGCTATCAAGGACGGCAAGATTGTGGTGCTGACTGTTTATTTCGAGAAAGACCAGAAGGTGTTTGATAATTTCCTGAAAACAGAGGCCAATCCCCAATGGCTGAATTCATGGAATTATGACAATCAGATTGAGAAAGAGGAACTTTTCTACTTGGTCACCATCCCCTATATGTTCCTGGTGGATAAAGACAAACGGGTCATCAAGAAGGATATTCTGTACAATGAGATCGAGGATTATGTAAAAACCCTCCGCTAGTATATCTGTGAGAATGAGTGAATACGCAATAAATAGCTAAGTCTTAATTCTTTACTCTCCTGTTCTTTTTCTTAAGAAATCATCTGCTTCCCAAATAAAGTTAAAAATATACATAGGTTGCAGGATGATTAAAAAAAAATCTTATTTTTGTAAGTTATGTCAAAATTTGCCTTGTTTTTTGCAAGGTATTGATAATTAATTATTTGCTTGGAAGCGGTCTGCTCCCGACAGTGGCGAAGCTGTATAAAGACAAGACGAAAGATGACAATGGAAACGGAAAAAAGTTGGTATGTGCTGAAAACCCGGCCTCGTCAGGAAAAGTCGGTGAGGCGACTGCTGGAGGAGTACGGCATACGGAATTACTTGCCGACCCGGATAGAAGAGCATGTGTATGTGAATCATCGCAAGAAAAAAATTGAGGTGCCGCTGATTCCTTCCACCTGCTTCATGCAAACTACTCCGGACAGTCGTTTTGCCATTGTGAACAGCCTGAAATACAAGACTGAACTGGTTACCGACCGTTTCACCAAATCCAGCATGATTGTCCCCGACCGGCAGATGGAGGATTTTATGCGGGTGGTATCTTTGACAAATGCGAATGAGATGGAACCGGTGCCATTGGTAGAAGGTGACCGAGTTGTGGTGGTGGAAGGTGATTTCGCTGGAATAGAAGGGGTTGTGACGAAAATCAATGGACGGAAACGCTTCGTGATCACCCTGAGTAACTTGACGGCATACGCACTGCAATTGCCTGTTTCAAGTTTGAAGAAAATTTAACAGTTTGTAATATTTATTTGATAATCATTAAAATAGCGCGTTATGGACCAAGTGACACTCCTTCCGTATGATCGGATTTACAAGAATTTTATAGATGAAAAGTACCTGCATGGGTACGATGAGTATTATTTCAGAAACCAGCAGGTAAAAAAGCCGGCTAACGGCTGGCGACATCTGCGTTCCGACGAGGTGGAACGTTTGGTAAAGAACAGCAACTCGGCTACCAACTGGGACGATATATGGGTGACCGACGAGTTCGACACCAACATGATCCGTAACAACCGTTTTTTCGGCATGATCCGTATCGGTCGTGTGAAATGCGAGATTTTGCAATACCATGATTTGCGTGTGCCGGTGGGCATTACCGACAGCAGCATCATTTCATGCGATATCGGTGACAATGTGGCCATCCATGATGTGCATTATATGGCCAACTACATTATTGGCGATAATGTCATCCTGTTCAACATCCATGAATTGTCCGTTACCGACCATTCCAAGTTTGGCAACGGTATTGTCAAAGAAGGAGAGCCAGAGGATGTGCGCGTGTGGCTGGAGGTAATGAACGAGGCCGGTGGACGCCAGATCATGCCTTTCGACGGCATGATTACCGCTGATGCTTATCTGTGGGCCAAATATCAGGATGATAAGTTGTTGCAGAAGCGTTTGGGCGAAATCACCCAGAATGGGGTTGATAGCCGAAGAGGCTATTATGGTACCATCGGTGAATCTTCTGTGATTAAAAACTCATGGATTCTGAAGGATGTGAAAATCGGTACCGCCTGCTATATCAAGGGCGCCAGCAAGCTGAAGAATGTGACCATCAACTCGTCGATGGAAGAGCCCAGCCAGATAGGGGAGGGCGTCATCCTGGTGAACGGTATTGTGGGCTACGGCTGCCACATTTTCTACTCGGTGGTGGCGGTACGCTTCGTCATCGGTGACAATTGCAATTTGAAATATGGTGCCCGTGTCATCTATTCTATCATGGGTGACAACTCCACCATTTCCTGCTGCGAGGTGCTGAACAACTTGATTTTCCCCTCGCACGAGCAGCATCATAACAACTCGTTCCTCATCGCTTCCTGCGTGATGGGACAGAGCAACATGGCCGCTGGTGCTACGGTGGGCTCCAACCATAACAGCCGCGCTACCGATGGCGAAATCAACGCTAAGAGAGGTTTCTGGCCGGGACTGTGTTCTTCTGTAAAACATTCATCGACCTTCGCTTCGTTCACTCTCTTGTCGAAGGCCGACTACAAGCATGAGCTGAATATCAAATTGCCTTTCAGCTTGGTGAATGACAATGAGCATACCAACGAGCTAGAGGTGATGCCGGCATTCTGGTGGATGTACAATATGTATGCCATCGCCAGAAATTCATCCAAGTATAAGAATCGTGACAAACGTAAGAGAAAAATCCAGAATATTGAGTTTGAGACTTTTGCGCCAGACACGATGGAGGAAACCATCCGTGGACGCAAGCTCTTGGAGGAATGGACCGGAAAGGCATATCTTTTGTCAAAGGGAGAGTTTGATCCGACTATGGATTCGAAGGCTTTACGAAAAGTGGGCAAGAATATTCTGGATAATGAGCCTGAAATCGCTAAGAAACTTGAAGTCTTTGGTGAGGGTATGGAATGCAGCAAACGCAAGGTCCGCATCCTGAAACATTACGAGGCTTATCATGCATACGGTGACATGATTCTGTACTATGCCATGAAGAATGCCATCCGCTATCTGAAAGAACATCCGGAAAAGAGTTCTCAGGATATGATTAAGATGGTTTCCGGTTCGCGTAAACGTGAGTGGATTAACTTGGGCGGACAGTTGGTTTGCGGCGAGGATCTGGATCAGTTGAAAGAGGATATCCGCACGGGTGCTTTGAACAGCTGGGATGCTATTCACCAACGCTATGACAGTCTCTGGGAGCAATATCCGATGGAAAAGCTGTTCCACGCTTACCAGTCGTTGGTATTCCTGCACAAGGATGAGATGGAGGAAATCAGTGCGGAGAAGTGGCAGGAGTGTCTGGATAAAGTATGTGAGATTCAGCAGTTTATCTGCGACCAAGTTTATCTTTCCAGAAAGAAAGACTATGAGAATCCATACAGAAATGCCACCTTCCGCAATGATGAAGAGAAAGAGGCCGTGATCGGCACCCCGGAAGGCGCCAGCTTCGTGAAACAAATCCGCAAGGAAACGGAAGAGTTCATTAACTTAGTTCGTGAAATTAAGAAAAGATAATCAGGTGTTAGGTTTTAGGTTTTAGGGGTTAGTAGATGGTATAGAAGATGGTGAAGGTAAAGACATTTAAGGATTTGATTGTATGGCAGAAGGCTATGGAGATGACAGTGATATTGTACTCGGTAGCGTCAAAATTACCCAAGGAAGAAACCTTTGCCATGTGTAGTCAAATGAGGAGAGCAGCAGTATCTATACCATCGAATATAGCCGAAGGCTTCGGCAGAAGCTCAAAGAAAGAGTATATGCAATTTCTACATATAGCTTATGGGTCGGTCTGTGAATTAGAAACGCAATTGTTGCTATGTGTTAGAATTAAGTACCTGACGGAGGAAGAGATTCAACCTATAATAGAACTTCTTACTGAAATAGGAAAAATAATAACTACAATAACAAAAAAGCTTAACCCTTAATCCCTAAAACCTAATCCCTAAAACCTAATCCCTATGAAACTCATCAGCTGGAACGTCAACGGTCTGCGCGCAGTGGCGGGAAAAGGCTTCGCCGAGATCTTCGAGTCTCTCGACGCTGATTTCTTCTGCTTGCAGGAAACCAAACTGCAGAAAGGCCAAATCGATATGGAATTTGTTGGCTATCAGTCTTATTGGAATTATGCCGACAAGAAAGGCTATTCCGGAACAGCCATATATACCAAGCATTCGCCCTTGAATGTGACTTATGGTATCGGCATCGACGAACATGATCATGAGGGGCGCGTGATTACTATGGAAATGCCTGATTTCTATTTGGTTAATGTGTATGTGCCCAATTCGCAGGATGGTCTGAAACGCTTGGATTACCGCATGCATTGGGAGGAGGATTTCAGAAATTACCTGAAAGGCTTGGCCGAGAAGAAGACGGTGATTGTGTGCGGTGATATGAATGTGGCGCATCAGGAGATAGACCTGAAGAATCCCAGTACCAACAGGAAAAACGCAGGCTTTACCGACGAGGAGCGTGCCTGCATGGACCAGATGCTGGCGGCTGGTTTCGCTGACACCTGGCGGCAACTGCACCCTGAGGAGGTGAAATACTCGTGGTGGTCGTACCGCATGAATGCCCGCGAACGGAACGCTGGGTGGCGTATCGATTACTTCCTGGTGTCATCACCCTTTATGAGCAAGGTCGTTTCAGCGGATATCCATAACGAAATTTATGGTTCGGATCATTGCCCGGTGGAATTGGTGATATCTTGATAAAATATTTGTAATCAATTATATGATGCTGAATACAGCGCAATATCCTGTCGTTGCAACGGTGGCCGATCGTCTTGGTTATGGGCTGTTGTTGTTACTGTCGTTGGCGGTGTCAATGACCTATCTTCCGATAATGGAGGGCGGACAGGTGGCTGGTATGGCGCTTGCAGGCTTATGGCACAAGTTGATTGTGGCGCTGTTCGGATTGTTGCTTTTTTTGTCTCTGCTTGGAGAAAAACCTGAAATACCTCCGTTCTTCAAAACGATAGGCATGCTCTTTGCTCTGTTTTTGTTGGTGTGGCTTGCTCTTGGAGCCTTTTTTCCTGCGAAGGATTTCAGAGATGAAGTCAGGATGACATTTATTCCGCTATGTGCCATTTGGGTAGGTTGGCGGATGAAAATGGATGAACGTCGTCTGACACTTTTGGCAGGAGTGTTCACAATAGGAGTGGTAATGGTGGGATTAGCGGTGGTTTTCATGCAAGGTAACGGTTTCAGTATCAGAGATTATTTCGCAGATCAGAAAAATGCATTGGGACCGATGTTGGCGACGGCGGCGGTATTTTGCATGGGGATGGTTATCAATGCCAAGGGAAAAACTGCGGTGCCTATGGTTTTGCTGGGACTGGCTTTGTCAGCTTTGTGTGTTCTGCTGATTCTGACCATTCGCGCGCGTGCAGCTCTTTTGGCTGTGGCGGTGGTGCTGTCATTGATGCTGTTTCGGCGCTTCAAAAGCAGGTATACCTTGCTTTCGTTTTGGGTGGCTATTCTTTTGGTGGTGGCGGTTTTTATGCTTCTGCCGCATTCCATGAAACAGTATGTCCACCAAAGTCTGTTTTCGGGGTTTACGGTGGGTGATGTCACTTCTGGCAGAATGGAACGCAATTATCAGGCAATAAGTATTTGGGCTCAGCATCCTCTGCTTGGAAATTTGATGAATGCCAAAGAGATAGGTGTGGTACACAATTATCCCTTATGGCAACTGTTCCGGTTCGGATTGTTGGGAGCATTGCCGATGCTGCTCATTTATATCTTTCTGCTTGTCAAGGATATCAAGGAATTATTCGCGCTCCGTACGGTGTCAGTGATGGCAGTCGGCTTTTATGCTTTGCTGATTGCGTATGTGGTGTCGTTTTTTGAATATACTTTCCCATTTGGACCGGGGACTTCCACAGTGGTCAGTTTCATCTTTTTCGGAGTGGCGCTGAAGTCCTCTTCAAAAACGGAAAACACTTTAGATGTTAATTTGTCAATGGATAACAATAACGGAATATAAACTTTTATCATGGAAAATATCAAAATTGCGGTGATAGGACTGGGGTATGTCGGACTGCCTTTGGCCCGCTTGTTTTCTACGAAATTTGACACGGTAGGCTTTGATGTGAGCCGGAGTAGGGTGGCAGCGCTGATGAGCGGACATGACACTACGATGGAGGTGGATGACAAGTTGCTGCAGGAGGCCATCAACAACCACGGCTTCCGTTGCACAAGCGAGTTGGATGACATCCGCGCTTGTAATTTTTATGTGGTGGCGGTGCCTACCCCCGTGGATGAAAACAACCGGCCAGACCTGACTCCTCTGTTGAAAGCGAGTGAAACGGTGGGAAAGGTGATAGGCAATGGGGATATTGTTGTGTATGAGTCAACAGTGTATCCTGGCGTGACGGAAGAAGAATGCCTGCCTGTGATTGAAAAGGTGTCGGGTTTGAAGTATAATGTGGATTTTTTCGCAGGCTACAGCCCTGAACGTATTAATCCGGGAGACAAGGAACATACGGTGGAGAAGATCAAAAAAGTGACTTCCGGTTCCACTCCGGAAATCGCCGACAAGGTAGATGCGGTGTACAATAGCGTGTTGGTGAATGGCACCCACAAAGCCCCGTCAATCAAAGTAGCAGAGGCTTCCAAAATCATTGAGAATTCCCAGCGTGATGTGAATATCGCGTTCATGAATGAGCTGGCCAAGATTTTCAACGCCATGGGCATTGACACGCATGATGTGATTGATGCCGCCGCATCCAAGTGGAATTTCATCAAGTTGAATCCTGGCTTGGTAGGTGGACATTGCATCGGTGTTGACCCGTATTACCTGATACAGAAAGCCCAGGTATATGGCGTGCTGCCTCGCATCATGCATGCCTCCCGCCGTTTGAACGATGGTATGGGCGCGTATGTGGCCAACCAGACTATCAAGTGCATGAACAAAAAGGGCGTAATGGTGAAAGATGCCAAAATACTGATACTTGGTTTCACTTTCAAGGAAAACTGCCCGGATATCAGAAACACCAAAATCGTGGATGTTTATCATACTTTGTCGGAATATACCGCTAATATCATAGTATACGACCCCTGGGCCGACAAGGAGAAGGCCATTTCGGAATACGGCATTGCCATTGTCAATGATTTGCCCGAAGAGCGCTTTGATGCCATCATCCTGGGTGTGGCCCATCGTCAGTTTGCACAGGTTGATCTGAAAGCGTTGCTCCGTGAGGGTGGCGTAGTGTATGATGTGAAAGGTGTGCTGCCGAGAGAACTGGTGGACGACCGTTTGTAAACGATTATTTTTTTATTAATCATAAATCTTCAGAAATAGAAAATGAGTAATCTGGTTTTATCAACCAAACAGCAGATATTGTCTTTGGTACGTGTGCTTTTCGGTGCAGAGGCCAAGGAGAAATGTGTGTATTTCAATCATGTCAAACGATTCCCGAATCTTTCAGAACCTTCAACCTGGGGCGAGAAACTCTTGTGGCTGAACCATAATTGGCAACCGGAAATCAAAAGTCAGTGCGCGGACAAATACCGTGTTCGTGAATTTATCAAGCAACAGGGCTTGGAGGAGATACTGATTCCGTTGCTCGGAGTCTGGGAGGATGCCAATGATATTGATTTTGATACGCTTCCCGACCGATTTGTGCTGAAATGCAATCATGGTTGCGCCATGAATATTGTGGTTACGGATAAAGCGAAGTTGAATAAGGAAGAAGCTGTGCGTCAATTGAATGAGTGGCTGAAAGTGGATTTGGGCAAAATGTCAGGCGAGCGTCATTACTCCAAAATCAAACCTTGTGTGATAGCGGAAGCTTTTCTGCCTGTGGAGAAGGAAACGGATGTGGTTGATTTCAAAATACATTGCTTCAATGGGGAACCCAAGTTTATCGGGGTATGTTATGACAGAGATCCTGTGACGCATTCCTCAAAAGGGCTGATTTATTCTCC
The DNA here is from genome assembly GCA_017964255.1 of Bacteroidales bacterium. Taxonomy (GTDB): domain Bacteria; phylum Bacteroidota; class Bacteroidia; order Bacteroidales; family WCHB1-69; genus RUG11690. The sequence continues at coordinate 16,543 of JAGCSI010000130.1, forward strand.
GTCGTGGGTAAGGATGATGATTTTGCAGGGCGATGACCCGACCTGCTCGTATCCTCAGCCGCAACGCCTGCCGGATATGTTGGAAATGGCGAAAAAGCTGTCTCGCGATTTTCCGTATGTCAGGGTGGATTTATATGCCATCGAAGATAAGATTTTCTTTGGGGAGTTGACTTTCAGTCCTGACGGAAATGTTCCGGAACGGGAATATACAGTAGAAGCTTCCCAAATGATCGGCTCATGGCTCGATTTGTCTGAATTAAAATCATAAATAACAATAAATTAGTTGATTATGAAGAAACAACTGGTGGTTTGCGGAGGTGGAAGTAGCGCACATACACTGATTCCCATGCTGGCGGATTCCGCTTTCGATGTTTCAATCTATACGTCAAAGCCGGACCGATGGGGCAACACCGTGGAATTGGAACACCATGACCCTTCTGGCAAGGTGCTTGGCAGGTATGCCGGCAGTTTGAAGAAAGCTTCCGATAATCCGGCGGAGCTGATTCCGCAGGCGGATTATATCGTGTTCTGCATGCCTGTGCACCAGTACAGGTCCTGTCTCCATACCATAGCCCCTTATATCAACAAGGAAAAAACAGTGGCATTGGGGACTTTGTACGGTCAGGCGGGTTTTAACTGGATGGTGGAAGAGGTGAAAGAACGCTGTGGACTTCAGTATTTGGTTTATTTCGCTTTTGGCTTGCTGCCATGGATATGCCGCATTATTGAATATGGACACATGGGCGTGACCTATGGGGCAAAGGCGCTCAACTATGCCGCTTGCTACCCGAAGACGGCTTTCCCTCAACTGGATGAGGAGTTCTTCAGCCAGATTTGTTTCCGTTGGTTCGGAAAGGGACAGACGGAGCAGAGTGACAATTTCCTTTCGCTGACTTTGTCGGTGGACAATCAGATCATCCATACTTCGCGTTGCCTGGGATTGTACCAGGTTTGTGGATCCACTTGGGAGAAGAAAGAGGATGTGCCCATGTTTTACCGCGACTACGACGAAGTGTCGGCGCAATTGCTGGCCGCTCTCGACGCTGATTATTCCAAAGTGAGAGACAAAATCAAGTCCTTGTATCCTGATGAGAATTTCAAACACATGCTCGATTATCTGGCACTGGAGCGCTTCTCGTACCAGTCGCACAACACGGATGTGAGGGAGTCGTTTGTCAATTCGCAGACTTTGGTCTCGATTGCGACTCCTGTGGTTCAAAATGAGTCGGGCGCATGGGAGATAGACCGCAATCATCGTTTCTTCTTGGATGATATCTATTATGGCAACTGTATCGCCAAATGGATGGCAGAGAAGCTGGAACTGGAAACACCGACCATCGATGCGATTTTGCATTGGGCTCAGCAGGTTCGTCATGAGGAGATTGTTGACGAGCAAAACCATTTGCTGCTGGACAGTTCTGATTTGTGTTCCCCTCTGAAATCGGGCATTCCGTGCTATTATGGCTATCAAACCATAGACGAAATTGTGGATTGAGATATATAATATTGTAAATAGAGAGTGCGGGTATGAGAGCGACCAATAGGGTGGTGGTGAATACGGTGATACAATACTCCAGACTGGTCATCAGTGCGTTGATTAGTCTGGTGTCGGTGCGTTTGATTTTGGGTGCGTTGGGCGAGGATGATTATGGTCTGTATGATGTGATTGCCGGTGTGATCGGCCTTATCGGTTTTATCAGCTCCTCGTTGAGCATGACCTCCACACGTTTTTTGTCCATCAGTCTGGGAAAAAATGATGAGGAGGGAACCCGTAATGCTTTCAACTCCTGTTTCTGGATGCATCTGCTGATGGCCGCTGGCTTGGTGCTGGTGCTGGAACTTGTGTCTTTCTATGTTTTTGACGGATACTTGAAAATTCTTCCGGATAGGTTGCAGACGGCCAAGTGGATTTATCAGTGCATGCTGGTGTCTCTGTTTCTGAGCATTTCGGTTACGCCGTTTATCTCCATGCTAGTGTCGCACGAGAATTTTGTGTATGTGTCGCTGGTGTATATCGTGGATGCCGTTTGCAAGTTGGGTATAGCCATTGTCATTACAAAATATAGTCACGACAGATTGTTGCTGTATGGTATTCTGATGATGCTGATCACCTTCCTCAATGTGCTTTGTTTTGTCGTTTATTGCATGATTAAGTACAGACGCTTGTTGAGGGTGAAAGTTGTGGCATTGAGAGAACTCGGTGGGGTGTCGGGTTTTGCGGGATGGACAATGCTGGATGCCCTGGGGGCTACCTTGTCACGCCAAGGTTATGCGGTGTTGCTGAACCGTTTTTTTGGCACGACAGTCAATGCGGTTTTCGCTTTGGCCCGTCAGGTGGAGACTCCTGTTTACACCATCTCGGCTTCCATTATTGACAGCATGAAGCCGCAAATCATGAAAAGCTACGGGGCCGGAGATGAACGTAAAATGATGCGTTTGTCGCTGACCGCTGGCAAACTGGGTTTTGCGATGATGTCGATACTGGCTTTGCCGCTGCTGATTATGATGCCGGAGGTGCTGGATTTGTGGCTGAAGGAATATCCTGAAGGTACCGTGCTGTTTTCGCGCCTCTTGCTGATTGCCTGTATGGCGAACCAGCTGACCATGGGACTGTTCTATGCCAATCAGGCTATCGGGGATATCAAATGGTTCTCTATCGTGGTGTCCACACTTCGAATGCTGTCGCTGCCAGTGTCGTGGTGCTTCCTGCGCATGGGGTACCCAGCCTATGTGGCGATTGTTGTGTTTGTGGTGTGCGAATCGCTGGGTGCGTTCAGCCGCGTGCTGATCATGTCTAAATTAAGTAAGGAACTGAGGGTTATGGATTTCTTGAAATCCATCCTGCTGAGAGTGCTGCCTCCTTTCTTGCTGGGTTTGGGTGTCTGCTGGGCATTGTATGGTTTTGTTGATTCGGTATGGGACTTGTTATGGGTGGCGGCGGTGACCGTGGTAATCTATGGCTTGGCCATGTTTTTCTTCGGTCTGTCGGAGGACGAGCAGAATGCCATCAAGGGCGTTTTCAATTCTTTTTTAGTGAAATTCAAATTAAAACAATCTCCGGAGGAATAAGGTTTTCTTATGAAAAATATTCTTTTGCTGACGAATATCTACCCCATGAACGACCCCGCGTATGACGGTACGCCAGTATGCCATTTCTTTACACGAGAGTGGGTTAAACAAGGCTATAATGTGCGGGTGGTTCATTTTATGTCGCTGTTTCCAAGGCCTTACTATTGGGCGGGACGGCTGTTTGGGGATACCATTGCCGCCAAGACCGGTTTTGTCACCTATTCGCACCCTGCCCGCCATTGCCAAAACTATAAGGTGGAAGGCGTGCCGGTATTGTATGTCCCGATCAAGAAATATATTCCTCACCGTAATTTTGCGGAATATCGCATCCAGGAGGCTTTTGAGCATGTGTGCAAAGTCCTGGCTGAGGAGAATTTTGTGCCGGATGCGGTGACGGCCCATTTCCCCTTGCCACAGCTGGAGATGTTGTACTTGTTCAAGCAAAAGTTTCCTGCTGCCAAAACCTGCCTGGTGTTGCACGGCGATGGCTCGCAGATACCGGAAATTTACAAGGAAAAGTATCCGCAATATATGGATGCGGTGGAGGTGTGGGGTTTCCGCTCGTTGGCGTTCAAGAATCAGTTTGAAGCCGGTTTTGGAGCCCGTCCGAAAGAATTTCTGTGCTATTCGGGTATTCCAGAGTCTTTTTTGAGTCATGAAGACAAGACTTTTGAGCATGGAGTGCGCAAATTTGTCTTTGTAGGCAGTCTTTTTAAGCTGAAAAATGTGGATGTGACCATCAAAGCCTTGCATTTGGCATTTCCGGCGCACGATTTTGAGTTCCATGTGGTCGGTAGTGGGGCGGAAGATGCTTCGCTGCGTTCCTTGATGGAAGAGTTGGGCCTGCAATCGCAGGTGGTCTTCCATGGACAGCAAAAGCGTGAGGAGGCTCAGAAAATCATGGCGGATGCCGACTGCTTCGTTATGGTCAGCTCGCGTGAAGCTTTCGGTCTGGTTTATGTAGAAGCTATGGCGAAAGGCTGTGTCACTGTGGCTACCAAAGGACAAGGGGTTGACGGGCTGATTGTGGAGGGCGAAAATGGCTTCTTGTGCGAATCAAATAATGTGGAGGCTTTGGCTGCCACGCTAAAACAAATACGCTCCTTGTCCGCTGAACAGTTGCGGGAGATCTCACGCAAAGCCGTGGATACCGCCAGCGAACTGACCGACGCGAAGGTGGCAGCATATTATCTGAATCAAATTTTGTAAACATCATGAAGACAGTTGACGATGTGGAAATCATTCCTCTTCCGGCTCCGTATGCATGGTGCTGGCCTCGGAGGTGTATAAGGAAGAGGATTATATCAGAGAATATGATGAGTTTTTGAAATTCAGAGGTTTGTAAAATTTCAATTATGAATAAAATAGATAAAACAGCCATCATTGGCGAGCATGTGCTGATGGGCGACAATAATGTGATTTTGCCCTATACCATCATTTATGACGGGGTGCAATTGGGTAATAACAATGTGATTGGCTCTCATGCGGTGATAGGCTGTCCTGCAACAGACACAAAAAAAATAGAATCACATGTAGAGGATGTGTGTGTATTCATTGGAGATAACAATGTGATACGTGAGTTCTGTATTGTGGAACGCCCGTGCTATGAGCAAAAGTCTGTGATACAGAATGATGTGTTTCTGATGCAGGGGGTACATCTGTCTCATGACAATATCCTGCAAGATCATGTGGTGGTTACCAACCAGTGCGTTTTGGGCGGTATTGCCAAGATTCTGGAAGGGGCGAACCTCGGTATGGGATGCACCATCAATCAATATACCATTATTGGGCAGTATTCCATGGTGGCTACCGGCGCGCCTTGCATGAAAAATGTTAAACCTTTCAGCCGTCATATACCTAACAAACCCATATCTGTCAATGTATATGCACTGAAAAAATATGGTCTTATGGAGTATCTGGAGGAAATTACCGCCTACGTGATGGACGGCGTGATGCCAGTCAGCCCGAAAATCAAGGCTATGGTTTCTGAATTTGATGAATGGGTGGCCGTATACGGACACGAAACATACTAGTAAAATGAAAATACCTTTCCTGTCGTTAAAAGAAGTTACTGCTTTGCATGAAGCTGAAATCCAAGAGGCTGCCCGTCGTGTTGTGGACAGCGGTTGGTATTTGCAAGGCGTTGAAAACAAAAAGTTTGAACAGCATTATGCCCAATATATCGGTACCCGGTATTGTGTGGGTTGCGCCAATGGCCTTGATGCATTGATTTGGATTTTCAGGGCCTATTTGGAATTGGGGGTGATGAAACCTGGTGATGAGGTGATCGTGCCTGCCAATACCTATATTGCTACTATTCTGGCGATTACAGAGAATGGCCTGACTCCCGTGCTGGTGGAGCCCAAACTGAATACACTCGAAATCGATGATAGTCAAATTGAGGCAAAAATCACGGAGAAAACCAAGGCTATATGCATTGTGCATTTGTATGGCCGCTTGGCCTATACGGAGAAAATAGCCGCTCTTTGTGCAAAATATCAATTGAAGCTGATTGAGGACAATGCCCAGGCGCATGGTTGCCTTGCAGAAGACGGCCGCAAAACCGGTTCCTTGGGCGATGCTGCCGGACATAGTTTCTATCCTGGCAAAAATCTCGGTGCCTTGGGTGATGGCGGTGCGGTGACCACCAATGATGCACAGTTGGCGGATACCATCCGCTCTTTGGCCAACTACGGTTCTTCCGCCAAGTATGTCTTTCAATATTGCGGCCGCAACAGCCGTCTCGATGAAATTCAAGCTGCCGTGTTGGATGTGAAACTGAAATATTTGGATGTGGATAACCAACACCGCAAGCAGATTGCCCAATATTATATCAAAAATATAGATAATCATTATATTACACTTCCCGATACCTTGCCTGTTGAAAACAATGTTTTCCATTTGTTTCCAATCTTATGCGCTCATCGTGACGAATTGCATGATTATCTTGAAAGGAATGGGGTAGGGACGTTGATCCACTATCCGATACCATCACACAAACAGGAGTGCTATCTGGAATGGAACCACTTGTGTCTGCCTGTGACGGAACAGATTGCTGCACAGGAACTGAGTATTCCCATCGGACCGTCCATCACTATGGAGCAGGCAAAAGAAGTGGTGTCTCTGTTAAATGCTTTTCAACCAGGTGTCTAAGAACGAAACTGTTGTTCAATAAATCAAGATGAATAAAATCTGGATTATCAATTATTACACGGGAACGCCTCAAACGGCTGCTAATCAGCGCTATTTGCATTTTGCCAGACGTTTCATGGAGGCGGGCTACGAGGTAACAATTTTTAATTCTTCCTACGACTCTGGTTTGGAGGAAAAGGATTTTAAGGGAAAGCCTTTCCTTCAAAAACAGTACGGAATATACAAGTTTATGCATGTCAATGTGCCTGAATATCAGGGTAATGGAATGAAACGCATGTATTCCATCTGGTCTTTTGCCCGTACCATTTTCAAGAATAGAAAGCAATTTGAACGTCCGGATATTATCTTGCAGAATATCCATCCTCCTTTTGATTATCCTATTGTGAGATTGGCAAAAAAATTGAAAGCCAAATATATAGCAGAAGCATGGGATTTGTGGCCTGATGATTTTGTGACTTATGGTCTGGTAAAGGAAAATAATCCGGCTTTGAAGATAGCTTATCAGATTGAGAAACAATATTATTATCATGCTGACGAGATTGTTTTCACTTTTGAAGGTGCTTTCGATCATTTGAAAAAGAAGGGATGGACCAAGGAAACGGGTGGAAAAATCGATATGTCTCATGTCCATTATGTCAACAATGGTATCGATTTGAAGCAGTTTGAAGAAGATAAAGCACATTTTCCCCGTGAAGATGCGGATATCAATGAGAAGGATGTTTATAAAATTGTGTATTTAGGGGCTGTCAATAGAGCTAATAATGTGAAAATGCTCGTTGAGGCGGCGGCTTTGCTGAAAGATAATCCGAAATACAGGTTTTTCATTTATGGTGATGGTGCGTATCGGGATGAATTGGAAGCGTATGCGCAATCCCATGGTTTGGGCAATGTGGTGTTTAAGGAGCGTCTCGTGTCGTTTGCCGAGTGCGCATGGATTGTGTCGCAAGCCACAGTGAATGTGATGAATTATGAGAAGGACTTCGGTAAGTACGGCGTGAGTTCAGGGAAGCTTTTCCTGTACTTGGCGGCGGGTAAACCGATTGTTTGCAATATTGATATCGCCTATGACGATGTGATTACAAAACATAAGTTGGGCATTGCAAGATATTTGGAGACTCCCGAGGAATATGCGGAGGCTATTCGCCAGTTGGCGGAGCAGCCGGACGAAGATTATGCGGCGATGTGCCAAAGGGTACGTCAGGTGGCGCAGGAGTTTGATTATGAATATTTGGCGGAACGGGAGTTGAAAATTATAGAGTAGTTATGTACAGAAAATTTTTCAAGCGTTTTCTCGATTTGCTTTTGTCAAGTGTGGCATTGCTGTGTGTCGGCTGGTTGTTGCTGCTGATTGCCTTTTGGCTTCACTTTGCCAACAAAGGGGCGGGGGCTTTCTTCAAGCAGGTCCGTGTCGGGAAAAACGAGCAGCTTTTTCAGATTCTGAAGTTCAAATCCATGACGGATGAACGGGATGAGGCAGGTGAACTGTTGCCTGACGCACAACGCTTGACAAAAGTCGGACGCTTTGTCCGTGCCACTTCCATCGATGAATTGCCGCAGTTGCTGAATGTGCTGAAAGGGGATATGTCCTTTATCGGTCCACGGCCATGGTCACCGGATTATCTGCCCTATTACAACGAGAGGGAACATCATCGTCATGATGTTCGGCCGGGTATTTCAGGCTGGGCGCAAGTCAATGGACGCGCCTATGTGGGATGGCAGGACCGTATAGCGTATGATTTGGAATATGTGGAGGGCTTGTCGTTGGCTTTCGACTTGAAGATTATTTGGAAAACCCTGACCAATCTGTTCAATCGGAAGAGTGTGGGGATAGAGAAAAGCGGCGTTTACAGTTTCTATGATTACCGCAAAGCGGAGTGGGCAGAGCAAGGTCGTCAGGACCTGATAGAGAAAGCGGAAAAAGAAGAGGCGGAAATCATGCGTAAATTAAAAGAGGCGCATTTGAATTGATGAAAGAAATAGGCAGCGAATTTTGGATTTCTGACGAAAAGTTGCTTCCTGTAAGGGAGCGGGATGGACTGTTTGTGCTGTCAGGCCGAACGGCTATCGACTTGATTCTGCAGGATATTCTGAAACACAAAAGTGTGAAGAATGTGTATATGCCGGCTTATTGCTGCGATTCGATGATCGCTCCTTTCTTGCGGCTGAATATCAGGGTGGATTTCTATGATATGTTTTTCGATGGAAGATTGAAGTATGAAATTGATGCTGATAAAAATACTGATATTCTGTATGTTAGTAATTATTTCGGCTATGAGAATACGCTGTCGGAGGATATAATCAGGCATTTCAAGGCCAAGGGTTCCATCATTCTGTATGACCGTACTCATTCTTATCTGATGGAAGATGAGCATGTAGCTTCTGACTATGCTTTTGTAAGTCTGCGGAAATGGATGGGTGTGGCGACAGGTGCCGAGGTGGAGGGACTTGATTCCGTGAGTTTGTCCGTATGTCCATATTCGGAGATGAAAATTCAGGCGATGAAGGCGAAATACCACTATTTGCAAGGGGACTTGTCGGTTGAAAAGACCGCTTTTCTGGAGGCTCTTTCCCGTTTTGGAAAGATGTTGGAGTCTGATTATCGCAATTATGGGATGGATGACCTCTCATACGCCTTGTTGAAATCGCAGGACTTGGGGCAGATGCGGGCACAAAGGCGGGCCAATGCGGCATATCTGCATGAAAAGCTGCAGCTTTTTTTTCTGGGAGAGCTGAGTGATAAATCCTGTCCATTGTTTGTGCCCGTGATTTTGGGCTCGCATGCTGAACGGGAGAATTTGCGAAGGGCCTTGGTGGGAACACAGATTTATTGTCCGGTTCATTGGCCTAAAAATAGTCTGATAACTTCCGATATGAAAGTTAATCAGTTGTTTGACTGTGAGTTGTCTTTGATATGTGACCAGAGGTATGGTCAGGAAGAAATGGCATTCATCGTCAAAAAAATTAAAGAAACGAATTAAAATCAGAAAAATGAAAACCATATTATTGACTGGCATAGGAGGTTTGACACCGCGATCAATAGCCAAAGTGATTCGCCACAATCATCCCGATTATCGTTTGATAGGTGTGGATGCCAACAAAAAGGCGATGGGCTTTTTTATGCCGGGCTTGTTGGACGATTATGCGGTGTGTCCGCGCTGCACTGATGAAAGCTATTTCCCTTTCATTGAGCGGATTGTGAGGGATTATCAAATAGATTACGCATTTGTGCAGCCGGAAGCCGAAATTGTGGAGTGGGGCGCCTATTACGAGAAAAACGGACGTTTTCCTGTGGATGTTTTCATGGGATGCAAGTCTCTGTCTGAATCCTTGCGCGATAAGTCCATTATGGCGGAATTGCTGAAAGGCACTGATTTTATCCCCAAAACTATCAAAGTAACACAGGAAAATCCTCGTTATGAGGAGGTTGAGCAGCTTATCGGCTTCCCTTGCTGGATACGCGCCACCGAAGGCACGGGCGGTCTGGGCTCTTTGCGTCTTGACAATCTGGACAGCTACAAATCTTGGCTGTTTATCAATAGTTTTATTTCGGAATTCACGGTGAGCGAGTTTCTTACAGGTCGCCATTTGGCCAATCAGATGTTGTATTACAACGATGAGTATGTGAAAGGAGCCGCATTGGAATGTGCCGAATACGTGATGGCCAGCACGGCTCCTTCGCATGTGACAGGCAATACTCATTTCGCCCGCTTTCTGAATGAGGATCACATCAACAAGTTTTGTGATGACTGTGTCAAGTATCTCTGTGCCAAGCTGCAAGTACCGGCACATGGTATTCTGAGTTTTGACTTGAAAGAGGATAAAAACGGAGATTTGAAGGTTACAGAAGTGAATATCAGGCACATGGCCTATACCGGTGTGATGGCCCAGGTGGGTTTCGATCTCATAGAGGATACCATCAGAATTATGGAAGATGGTAATGCCGACCATGTGCAACGTGATCCGTATCATCATTATGACAAACCGTATATTTTCTTGCGTGATGTGGATGTGGAGCCGATAGTGTTGGAAAGCGAGGATGTTTTTGACAAGAAGTAAAAAATGAAAAAATTGGCAATCATCGGTTCGGGCCGGATGGCTTGGATTTTTGGACGGGAGGCTAAGGAAATGGGCATCGAAAGCCATGCTTTTTCCTTCGACAACCAGTGTGTGGCCAAGGAGACGGTCACGGAACACCACCTGGTGAACATCATGGACATGGACAAGGTACTGGATATCTGCCGCCAGCTGAAAATTGACGGGGTGGTGCCGACAACCGAGCTGACCGTCCCGGTGGCCGCTTACGTGGCGGAAAAAATGGGACTGAATGGGATTCCTTTCGATGTGGCTCGTGTGGTGACTGACAAATACCGTAATCGCCAATTGTGCAAGTCCCTTGTACATTTGAGGCAACCTGCTTTTGCAGAGGTGTTTACATTGGAAGAACTGAACGCATTGAACCTGTCTTTCCCCTTGATACTCAAGCCGGTTTCAAAAGGCGGGAAACGCGGAATCACAGTGGTGCGTGACACTGCGGAACTGGAAACGGCATTCGACTTCGCCAAAAATAGCTCTGGCGATAATCCTCTTATTGTGGAGGAGTTTATCGAAAACGGACAAGAATATTCGGTGGAAAGTCTTTCTTATCAAGGAGAACATTACATTATCCAGGTGACAGAGAAGATGAGCTCAGGTGCGCCTCATTGCGTAGAACTGGGACATCATCAGCCGGCTGACATCTCCGCTGAAATGCGTAAAAAGGTGGAAGATGCTATAAAAGAAGGGCTTACGGCTATTGGTGTGAATAATGGACCTTGTCATACCGAAATCAAGATTGTAGGTGACCAGATTTATCTGATTGAGTTCAACGCACGGCCCGGTGGTGACCATATCGCCTGGCCGTTGACCATGCTGAGTACGGGCTATCATTATATGAAAGGTATCATACAGGTGGCGTTGAATGATTTCAAACCACTGAATACAAGTGAATTCCTGCATCGTTATGCGGGTGTTTACTTTGTGACCACACAAAGTGCGTACCTGAAACCGATGTTCGACAACTGTGAGAAAGAAGCATGGTGCTGTTGGAAAAATGAGGTGAGCAAAGAGTTGAAGCCGCTGGTTCACAATGATGGTTATGGCACGAATTTTTTCATTTATTGTTCTGAAGAGGGACGTCCTGTAAAATAGAGCAAAATTATGAATGGGATAAAATCATTTCATTGGACTGAAAAAATGGAGTTCGTCAATTTGACGGCTATGCTGATTGCGATACCTGTAGATTCAGGGGTAAGTTTGTTGTTTTCAGCTCTTTGGATGCTTTCTGTGATATTGAAAAACACGATCTTAAAACGATGGTCTTTCTTTGGCTGGCATCAGGATAAGAACTTCCACTACAGCAAAAACAATTATTTTCTGATTCCCATGATGTGCTATTGGTTTGCCTACCTGCTCAGTCTGTTGTGGACGGAAAACATGACGACAGGTTGGGGAGAAGTTGGCGAGCTGGTATGGTTTTTTGTCCTGCCTTTGACTTGTGTTTGTACAGATTTCCGGCAGTTTTCCGAAAAACTCGTCAGAATCATGCTATGGTCGTATGTGCTGATCCTGTCTGTGTTATTTGTGGTGCTATTGTCCATCGTGGTGGTGAAGGCATGTGGCTCTGCCGAGCATTCGTTTCTGTGGTTTATGATGAATGAGGATTTTTATTACATTCATCATAGTTATATGGCCTTGTATATATTGACTGGTTTGGCATTCATTTACAGTGAGTTGGTCCGCAAGGAAAAACATGATGTATGGCAGATTGTTCTGGCCATTGTTTGCGCTTGTTGCCTGGTGCTTTTTTTGTTGTGTATCAATTCAAGAGCCGGTTTGTTGTGCTTGATAATCTTGATGGCGCTTTGTTGGATGCACCAGTGCTTCATACGGAAAAAATACCGCTTTGCCATTTGGTCATTGGCGGCCATGCTGCTTCTGGTGGCCGTGGCGCATTTCGCACTGCCCGATCATTTCCGTCGTTTGTCGGTGACGATAGAGCAGGTGGCCCACGGGGATAAATCGGATGACCGTTTTGAAATCATGGGCAAAGCATGGATGGTGGTGAAAGACAATATGTTGTTGGGAGTTGGCGCTGGCGACCGAATGGATGAGCTTGCTCCCTATTATGGTTCGTTGGAAGATGCTTACTGTCCTCATAATCAATATCTTGATTCTTGGATGGCTACGGGTGTCATCGGTTTGTTATCGTTGTTGGCCATGCTGATTGTACCTTTGGTGATGGCGTGGCGGAAACGCAATATCTTTTCCATTCTGTTTTTGCTGATGTTGATGGTGAACCTGTTGTTCGAGTCGATGCTGGAAAGGCAGATGGGAGTAGTCTTTACCGTTGTGATATATGTTTATATGTTGCTGATTTTTCAGTTGGATTCAAAGTCAATAATCAATACAAAAATTCTGAAAAATGAATAAGAGAATCTATCTTTGTCTGGCTCGAATGAGTGAGACAGGTATGGAACAGAAATATGTGAAAGAGGCCTTTGACAGCAATTGGGTGGTGCCGCTCGGACCAAATGTCAATGCCTTTGAAAAAGATCTGGAAGATTTTGTGAATCATATAGATACACCTGATGGCAAAAAGGCTATGGATAAAAAAGTGGTGGCCTTGTCTTCCGGAACTTCGGCAGTGCACCTGGCTTTGATTGCCTGCGGTGTACAGCCAGGTGATGAGGTGCTGGTACAGAGTTTTACCTTTTGCGCATCGGCAAATCCGGTCAGTTACTTGGGTGCTACGCCGGTTTTTGTTGACAGCGAGGAAGATAGTTGGAACATGAGTCCTGAATTGCTGGAGCAGGCCATCATAGATCGGTTTGAGAAAACTGGCAGAAAGCCCAAAGCAATTATACCGGTGGCGTTGTACGGAATGCCGTATCAGATTGGCGAAATCATGGAGATTGCTGAAAAATACGGGATTCCGATTATTGAAGATGCTGCGGAAGGTTTCGGCTCCAGATACCAAGGTCAGGTGCTGGGTACTTTCGGCCGATATGGGGTGCTGAGCTTCAATGGCAACAAAATGATAACCACTTCCGGCGGCGGCGCATTGATATGTCCTGACCAGGAGACCAAGGAACGCATCATGTTTTTTGCCACACAAGCCAGAGAGGCATACCCGTATTATCAGCACGAGGAGATTGGTTACAATTACCGTATGAGCAATATTTGTGCGGGAATTGGTCGTGGTCAGATGACGGTGGCGGAGGAGCATATCCGCCATCATCAGCATATTCAGCAACTGTATGAGGAACTGTTGAAAGATGTGCCGGGTGTTGCTGTCCATAGTTCCCGACAGTCCGCATTTCAGTCCAATTTCTGGCTTTGCACGATAATGCTTGATGAGAAACTGCGGGTGAAAGGGCAGGAAAGGGCCTATCAGACGGCTGTGAATGGTGCTGTTGGAGGGGCCGCCGGTATGGTTCATGCAGGTGGAAGCGTACATACCGATTGCGAACCCAACGACAATGTGGAAGCCATGCGTCTGGGATTGGATGAGGCTGGTATCGAAGCCCGCCCGTTGTGGAAACCAATGCATAAGCAGCCCGTCTTCGCTCATTGTCCGGCATATTTGAATGGCGTCTCCGAATCTGTTTTCGCCCGGGGCTTGTGTCTGCCTTCCGGTCCATACGTGTCGGATGATGATGTCCATTATATTGTTGAAACCATTAAATCATTGATACTTAAATAGAAAAATGAAGTCTCTTTTGAAAAAAATAGCTATGGTGCTGTTCGGCAGGTCATCGTCACAGTCATTTCCTCGCATCTGGATATTGTGCTTCGATTGCGTCATCGTATTATGCGCCTATATTATTGTGATGGGCATTCAATGGTATGCTATTCCCAATTCCATGACAGCAGAGGACATACTCAAGCAGTTCCTTTCTATTTTTCTGGCTTTTTTGCTGTCATTTTTGCTCACCAAATCCTATAATGGAATGCTGAGATATTCGGGTTTCAAGGATATTGTCCGTATTTCGATGGCCTGTCTGTTGGCTCTGCTGATACTTTTTGTCGGCAAGTTCGTCATCACGCAGGTGCATATTGAAGCCCTGTCCTTTTTCCCGACGTATTACAAGTTGTTCGCCATCACGGTTGTCGCATTGGTACTTTTGAGTCTTCCCCGTTTGATTATCAGGCGAATATATAATGAGTATTTCAGAAAAAGCGCGCAAACAGTCAATGCCATTATTTATGGAGCTGGAGATGCGGGCCCGATTACCCAGAACGCCTTGGCTCAGGATACGTCATGCCAATATAATATTGTGTCTTTTGTGGATGATTCCAAGCAGAAAATCGGAAAATCCATCAATGGTACCGTTGTGCGTAGCGCAGCAGAAGTGCTGAATCGTAGTTTTATTGACAAGTATGGTGTCACGACCATGATTATTGCGATTCCCAGTCTGACAAAAGCCCAGCAACAGCGTATTATCAATCAGGGTTTGGATTTGGGACTGAATGTGAAATCGGTGCCCCATGTAAGTACTTGGATTGATAATTCGTTGACATCTAATCAGATAGAAGATATTAAAATTGAGGATTTGTTGGGTAGGGATGCCATTATTCTGGGACATGAGGATGTGAAACAGGAGTTGGAAGGCAAGTTGGTGTTGGTGACGGGAGCGGCTGGCTCTATCGGCAGTGAAATTTGCAGACAGATAATGCATTATAATCCCAAGCGTTTGGTGATGGTGGATCAGGCGGAGTCTCCGGTATATGATTTGCAGTTTGAGTTATGCAGGAAGGAACCGTATTCCTCTATGGATGTGCCAGTGGATTTTATTGTGGCGAATGTGAAGGATAATGCCCGTATGGAAGAAGTTTTCGCAAAATATCATCCTCAATTGGTGTATCATGCCGCTGCATATAAGCATGTTCCGCTGATGGAGCAATTTCCGTATGAGGCGGTGCTGGTGAATGTGTTCGGCACTAAGAATATTGCGGATCTGGCGGTGAAATACAAAGCGGAAAAGTTTGTGATGATTTCCACGGATAAGGCGGTGAATCCGACTAATGTGATGGGGACAACAAAACGGTTGGCGGAGATTTATACCCAGAGCCGTCATGCGGAAACTACCAAGTTTATCACTACCCGTTTTGGTAATGTTTTAGGCTCTAATGGTTCTGTTATTCCTTTGTTTAAGAAGCAGTTGGCCCAAGGTGGTCCGCTTACGGTGACCGATGAGAATATCATCCGTTATTTCATGACCATTCCAGAGGCTTGTAGCCTTGTCCTGAAAGCCTCGGCGATGGGAGAAGACGGAAATATCTTTGTGTTTGACATGGGAGAACCGGTCAGGATTTATGATTTGGCCAAGAAGATGATCAAGTTGTCGGGTTTGCAGAATGTTCAGATTGAGATCACCGGACTTCGCCCTGGTGAGAAACTTTACGAGGAACTTCTGGCTACCAAAGAGAACACCATTCCGACCAACACACCGAAAATTATGAAGGCAAAAGTACGGGAATATGACAGCGAGGAGGTGAACCGGCAGATGGAGGCCTTGTTGGTGGCTTTGAAATCGTTGGATGATTTCGCTATAGTGGCGAAAATGAAAGAGATTGTGCCGGAATTTGTAAGCAATAACTCGGAATTTTCCGTGCTGGATCATCAAAAATAATTTAAGTAGAAAAAATAAGTTTATGACAGAGAAAAAGGAATGTCAACAAACCAAAAATGAGGCAAAAGAAGCCTGCGGTATGGCTTATATGCTGGAACTAGTGCTTCGTATGCGTTATTGGATCCTGCTTTGCTGCGCTGTGTTGGGCTTGGTTGTATTTGTGTCGCTTCGCTTTGTGCCGCGCCAGTATGAGCGGACTATAGTCCTGAAGGTCGATATGAGTGCATACGACGGCATGAGTGACTCCTTGTTTGACGCTGAGGGGAATAGGGTAGAGTTTGTGCGTGACAGGATGGAGGCGAAGGTCATGTTGCTGCAGTCCCAACCGGTGATAGATAATGCGCTGAAGCAGATGGCGGAAGAAAGTGGTAAAACTGTAACATTGGTGTTGTATAGCCACAACAAACACAATCTTACCGCCGAATATTCAAAATATTCTGATGTGATACGGCTGACCCTTCGTAGCACTGATCCTCAGCAGGCGGATGAGTTTTTGCTGGCATTGGTGGAAAGTTACAATCTCGCAGTGCAACAAAACGAGGAGTATGACCATGCCTATATCACGGTGATTGATCCTCCCCATGGTCTGGACAAGCCTGTGTATCCGCATGTGAAGTTGCTGTATTTGCTGGCGTTGGTGTTGGGAGTGGTTCTGCCCCTTACCTGGGCAGAGTTGAGAGACTGGTGGCGGCACATAGGAAAACAATCCGACAAATTGCCAAACATTCCATCTTATTAGTTAAACTAAATGTGTGTAAAATACTGTTTCTTTGCACAATAATTTGATTTAACAAAATTTCTGCTTATGAAAAAACTAACCATCCTCATTGCCGCTCTCGTTCTGACCATTGCTGTCGGGGCGCAGACGCCAAGCAACAACACCGTCGAAGTTAGCTATAATGGCACGACGGCAACGGTCGCTGTGGCGGATAATGTGGCACAGTATTTGACCGTCAACCAGAGCGGGGCACACGTCTCCATTGCGCAAAGCGACAGCCTTGCCAGTGAAATCACCTACAAGTTGAGCGGAACCTCAACCGACGGAGAGTTTTACATGTCTGGCTCCTACAAGGCTACCATTGAGTTGAACGGCCTTACCCTTACCAACGTCACTCCGGTATATAGTGGTGCGGCGGTGCATATCCAAAACAGTAAACGCATCAATGTGAAGGTCATCACCGGTACGACCAACACCCTTGCCGATGCGGCCACGGGCTCACAGAAAGGCTGTCTTTACGTGAAAGGCCACGCCGAATTCAAACAGCAGGGCACGCTGAATGTTGTGGGTAACAAGAAACATGCCATCAAGGCTGGAGAGTACATCTCTGTGAAAAACGCTACCATCAACGTGACTTACGCAGTGGGCGACGGCATCTCTTGCAACGAGTATTTCCTGATGGAAAGCGGTACCATCAACATCAGCGGAACAGAGGATGACGGCATCCAGTGTGACCTTGACGGGACCACATCTACCGGCGAAACCACTGATCACGAGGATGAAGACTCCGGAAATATGTATATCACTGGTGGCAATATCACCATCAACTGTGCCGCTATCGCCGCCAAAGGCATCAAAAGCGCAGGCAACATATATATATCCGGTGATGCTGTGATCAACGTAACGACAAGCGGCAATGGCATGTGGGATACCGACGATTTGGAAACCAAAGCGGCTTGCGGAATAAGTGCCGACGGCAACATCGACATCAGCGGAGGAACCATCTCACTCACTTCTACTGGCTCAGGCGGCAAAGGCATGAAATGCGACAGCATCATGACCATCAGCGGAGGCGATATCACGATTGTGACCAGTGGCGGTCTCTATTATAATAATGGTACGACAGAGAACACCAACTACACCGGCAATACCGACAATGTCAACAGCGATTACTACTCATCGCCCAAAGGCATCAAAGCCGGTTTGAAAACGGAGAATGGCAATAGTTACACTTATAGCGGCGGAATGGTCATCAGTGGTGGCAACATCAAAGTGACCACCAGCGGCACCAACGGCGAAGGCATCGAGAGCAAGAACACTTTGGAGATCAGTGGCGGGGAGATATATGTCAACGCTTACGACGATGGTATCAACTGTGCACAGGACCTGACCGTTACAGGCGGTTTTATCTATTCACACTCTACTAACAATGACGGCATGGATGCCAACGGCAACTTTTACATCAATGGTGGTTTGGTCTATGCCATCGGCTCCAGATCACCCGAGGTGGCTCTTGATGCCAACACAGAGGAAGGAAAACGACTCTACATCAATGGTGGCGTCATCATCGCCGTTAATGGCATCGAGAATGGTAGCTCCATCAACCAACCCTATATCCAGTCTTCATCCGTCAGCAGCAACAACTGGTACACTATCACCTACGGCGATAATATGGTGGCTTTCTATACTCCCACGATCAGCACCGGCAGCGGTCCTGGTGGTGGAGGTCCTGGCGGCGGTGGTCCTGGTGGCGGTGGCAACTCGTCCACATTTATTTCCGCCCCCAGCACTCCCACGATTGCCTCTGGCAACAGTGTCACTGACGGCACCTCTTATTTTGAAGGGAATTGCTATGTTGGCGGCGACGGCACCGTCAGCATCAACGAACTTGACATGAAGGGCATTATCATCAGGAGTCAAAACGGTAATATCACTGTGGAAGGCTGCGACAAGTGCGAAGTGCGCATCTTCGACATGTCAGGCCGACAGGTGAACAACAGTGGACTCTCCACTGGCGTTTATATCGTTAAAATTGGCGACTATCCCGCAAAAAAGATTGTGGTCACAAGATAATCTTCATTGAAGATTCAAACAAAATAATTAAAAGGCTTCGTAATGTTGCAGTAACATTACGAAGCTTTTTGTATTTTTGCACTATGAAAAATTCGCAGCCATACACCCACCCAATCACTCTTTATAATCAAAAAATAAAAGAGGAAGGTATTGTTGTATTTGATGATGTGAGAGGATTGCCCACTATTGGCGAGCCATACATATCGCCCGATTATGTCATTTGCATCGGACACAGGGGGCGCATAGATCTTATGTATGACGACATGCCTGATTATTCGGAAGCACATACGGTTGGCGTTATCTTTCCCAATCACAGCCTTGTGAAGATGAATAAGACCGATGATTACCTTGCCACACTGATTATTGTGGATGCCTCGGTGTTGAATGACCCTATGCTGCAAATTATCAAACGTATGCGTTACCGTTATGAACTACATCCTTGCGTGAAACTCGACAAGCATGAATACAAAATGATTGTGAATGTGGTGGACGGAATGCGTGAGATTGTGCGTCTCAACATGCCCGACCGCCGGATGTTGTTGTCTCGTCTGCTGGAGTTTTTGCTTCGCTTGTTGAGTTCCTATCGAAAGAACAAACTGGAGGAGACCAACGTCGAGAACCGGGTCAGCGTACAATTCCATAACGACCTTGCACAGCACTTCCGTCAGCACCATGATGTGGCCTTTTATGCCGAGAAAGCCTGCCTTTCGACCAAGCATTTCAGCGCTGTCATCAAACAGGAGACTGGATACACTGCCGCATACTGGATTCACACCCATATTGTGGCGGAGGCCAAGATGCTGTTGCACATGCGGCACGACCTTAATGTGCAGGCTATCGCCGACATGTTGGGCTTCAACGAACAGGCCAGTTTCAGCCGCTATTTCCACCGCGAGACCGGCATGT
This sequence comes from Bacteroidales bacterium, assembly GCA_017964255.1. Lineage (GTDB taxonomy): Bacteria > Bacteroidota > Bacteroidia > Bacteroidales > WCHB1-69 > RUG11690. Next base: position 36,133 of record JAGCSI010000130.1, read on the forward strand.
CGCCCACCGAGTTCCGTGGGAAAAATTAGTCGTTTTTGTATATTAATATAAACCAATCACCATGAAACATAACTTTATCCTTTTTATTCTTATTTCGATATTGAGCATGTCTGCAGTAAGAATGTCCTTATTTCGGCCGACGACTGTGTGAGGCCTATGCTGGGCCGCCAGCTGGCCACCAGCACACTTTCGACTTTCAATTTCCAATTCACTACTTCCGGCATCTATTTGCTGCAGGCAGATGGATATCCTGCCCGCCGTATTGTCGCTGTAAGATAAGAAAAAAATCAGCGATTTTTAGAATTAAAATCGCTGATTTTTGTACTGCATGAGGGATTCGAACCCTCGATCCTCAGACTGAGAATCTGATGTCCTGGACCACTAGACGAATGCAGCGTTTCAGTTTCTCGTTTTGAGGTTGCAAAAATACAACTTTTTTTTGAATTGACAAGGGGCTTTTTTGCTTAATTTGAAAAATTTGTGTAAATGCTTATATGTAAGGTGATTGTGTATTGTAATTATGAATGTGCCGAAGGCACAATATTCTATTAACCCTGCACAAGCACGATAGTGCGTAGTGTGGGGTAGTGATAATGATTGGGTGATATGCGTGCTGAAGGCACGCTACAAAGATTCCCATAGTAGCGTACCCTTGGTACGCAGTATTCTATTATGAGCATCGCCACCCCAAACTGCGGCCTTCGGCCTTGTTAGGGGTTAATAGGATTGCGTGCTTTCAGCACGACCAATCGCTTACATATTCATAACACACTGATATCACCAATCTAAAAAAGGATATATGAATTCAAAGTCCAAAATTCATAAACTCTAAACATTAAACATTTGAACTTTGAATTCTGTAATCTGTCCCCTGTAACCTGCAACCTGACACCTGATGCCTGATTACTCCTCCGTGGGCTCTTCTTCCAGCGGCGGGAAGTATTTCTTCGTGAATTTGCGCTGCTGGCTGCGGTTACCAATCTTGTAGGTGAACGAGGGCTTGCCTTTTTCGGCGGCAATGGTCTTGTCCTTCGCCTTGGTGTTCATGATTTCCTCGTTGAATTTCTTCACTGAGGCGTAACCATACATGCTGTTGTTCTCGAACTGGAAGAAGAAGAATTCGTTGTCAAATTCAAAGTAGATATACAGTCGGTTGCGCGAGCCTTTCTTCTCGATGACGATACGTCCGGGTACGCTCTTATAAACCTGCTTGCTGTTACAGATGATGAGCGGAAGGGTGCGCTGCGACAGGAAGGCCGAGTTCACATTGTCCCAGTCGAAGTCGATGCGCGAGAAAAGAAAGCGCACTTGCAGCGGTTGCGGCAGCTTTTTGTTGGAGCCGCCCATCGCCAGGTCGTTCTGGTATTTGACATATTCGTCTTCTGTTAGCATATTGCGCAATGCCAATTCGTAGCTTTCATCTTCCGACACATCAAGGAAGTCCAGTGAAGCGGAATTGTCGATATGGCGGTTCAGCACTTTCATGGATTCCTCATTGAAGAAGAAGTCAATAGAGGTAGTGAGGTGCATGTCGGCGGAATCGGCTTTCATGTAGTTGACAATCTCACCGTTGGTGTTGAAGTCGATGCGGCCCAGCTTGGTGCCCATGTCAATCTTGCCTTGTCCAGTGCTGATACAGTTGCTCTTGTTCAGGGTCATCATATTGCCGGGCAGGGTGGGGTCTTCCAGCTTTTCCTTGGAGGCAGCCCAGAATTCCTGGGTGCTATGGTGGTAGGTGATAAAGCCCCAAACGTTGATGTATTCGGCATCGTTGAACTGCTCTTTGGCGCAGCCGAATGCGGTATAGATACGGCCGGTTGTATTCGCTGATGCAATGGCTATTACTACCTTGCGGTCGTTGATATCCTTGGTGCGTTCATGTACCTCCAAGAGGATGTTGTCGGGATCCACCTGTTGCAGGATTTTCATTCTCGCAGGCTTGTCTTTGTAACAGTCATGAATGATTTCCACACCGCCGAAGAACGACAGGAACTGGTTCTCGCCGTGCAACTCAGCACGTCCGTCGAAAGCGAAATGCGGACTGAGTTTGAAGTCTTTTTCCAATGGAATTTTGGCATGGCCTTCGGTGTTCTTGATGCACCAGAGAGTGTCGAAATATAAGGTTTGTACGGTCTTGTTCTCATCAATATAATCATAGAAACCAGAACCTCTGAAGCGGGTGGCGGAATGCAGGTTCAGTGTACAGTCGTGCAACTCGTGGTATTTGTCGGTGCGGTTGGCCAGCAGACGAGCATTGGTAAAGCGTTCAATACGGCATTTTTCGTATATCGTTACCTTGCCTTCATGTGGGAAGATGGCTGCGTCGCCGCTTTCGATAAAGCGCACGCCTTCGCAACGGATGATGTTGTCGGAATAGTTGAATTCAGCGCTCAACGCATTGAAATGTAATCCAATGCCTGGGTCGGTGGAGATCAGCTCATTGGCCTTGATACCTGGCATGTCAATCAGCTCGCGGGTGGGGGTGTTGTCAATGTCCACATTCTTATGCGGGTCATCCCACTTGAAACGCAAAATAGTTTCGTCAATTGGATCCCAGTCGAAGGCTGAGGCGTTGGTTCTGACCTCATTTTTCACAAAGACCACCTCAGAGGCGTCGCCGTTGGACTTGAACGAGCCCTTTCGAGTTTTGAAATCGACGTGTGAGTTGTAGTTGTCGGTGCGGAAGGCCAGCTCGCCAGTATTCAGGTTAAACAGCCTCAAACTGGAAGTGTCGGCTTGCAGTTCGTGGTGTTTGAAGGCAAACAGACGGGAATCAATTTCAGCTCCTTTGAAGCGCAAGGTACCTGTGCCGAACATGCCGCTGGGGGTCAGTATGGAGTTGCCGGTGAGTTCGGTTTCTTTGAAGATGCTCATTGGAGAATCTATAGTATAAACAAAGAATTTGTCCTGATAGGGAGTCCAGTGCAGGTAGGCGTTGTCCACCACGGCGGGCGGGAATTCGGTGCCATTCTCCTGTTCGAAAACAGTGTGGTTCTTGACGCTAGCGTTGCAGGAATCCAGATAGAAAACCAGACTGTCGGAGGTGGTGACGGAGGTCAAATAGTTGATAGTGCCTTTTCTTCCTCTTAATCCTCTGTAACTTAAATCGATAGTCCCGGCATAATTGCCTTTGCCCTCATAGCAGGGAAGTCCTGATGCGGAGGTGTGGTGTACAAAACCCAGGGAGAAGTCGGGGCGAGCCTGCAAGGGTTCGCGAATGTCGGGGAAAATACCACCGGAAACCAGTGCTCCTGTGAATTTCATGGAGTCAATTTCGAAGTTGTCCAGATTCTTCACGCGGAACAGATCCACCGCATAGTAGAAGCGGTCGCGGGTATAAACTCCACCCAGCACCTGGGGCTTGTCGTAATAAACCTTGCCGCCTTTGCGGGCCTCGAAAATGGGATAATCGGGATAATCCACTGTTCCTGATTTGTTGCCGGGAACGTCGATGAACAGCGTGCCAGCCAGCTCCTCGATAGGACTTTGCAATTTGCGCAGTTTGTGCTCTCCGTACATGTTGACCGGACCGTGTTCGTCGGGAACGTACATGATCATGGAGTCGATGACGTTCATGTCCACTTGGAACTTGTCGTAGTTGAATGCGCAATTATGGGTCACAAAGTCGAACAAACCTGCCACAATACGTCCAGAGAAGACCATGTCGCGATTCTTTTTGACGATGACTTTTTCATCAGCAGGATAAACATTGACAATCTGGGCGTCGCTCAACACAAAGAATTCGCAGCCGGTTACACGCAAATCCTTGCTGACCAGGTCGTAGGAGGCATAGTGTGTTTTCGATTCCAAAATGATGTTGTCGTAGTCCTTGCGGCGCACATCATTATTGAGGTATTGTGAGATTTTCTTACGATAGATGATTTTGTCGTTGGTGACATCGTATTCGATGAAACCTCGAGCGGCGAAGTCAATCATCATGGCCTTCATGTCAATCTCTGATTTTTTGAACCAGGCCACCACTTCATGCAGCCTTAAAGGCTCGTAATTGTTGGTTTTGAATAGTTCCCATAGGGTGAACAGCGGGTTTACTTCGTTGAAGCCCCATATTTTGCGCATGATGGTCGGGTCGAAGAAGTTCTGTGACTCGAAGAAAGCGGGACTTTCGCTGGTGGTACCTACAATGGGCTTGAATTCAATGCGTTCCTCGTCGGTCTTCCAAGAGATAGACTCTACGGTGATATCCATTTTATGGTAGGAGTCGAAGAAAGGAGTACGGCCCACACCTTGCTTTGGTCTCGTAATTAGCAGTTCTTTGGTGTTTTCGTTGTATTTGAAGTTGGCGGCAGGGTGGTAGATGGAGTCCTCGTCGATGAGGATACGGATGCTGGCATCTTCTGCCAGCACGTTGCCGGGCTTGAATAGGAAGTTTCTTGCGTATACTTTGACGATGGTTTTGCCGTCTTTCTTGACATAGATTTGAGACAACTCATTGTCTTGGGCATAGCCTTGGATAGAGCTTCCGCGTAATTCAAATCCACCGATATAATCCACATTCTGATAGATATTGTTGATGACAATATGCTCATCGTTGCTGCGGAAACGGGGATAAGTGGCTTTTTCCTCTGAGGTGGCCAGACCCGCTTTCTCTTCCAGCACGCCCTTGATGGGTCTGCTGAAATAGTTGGGGTAGGAGAGGGTGGCCTCTTGGGCAGTGAACTTCGGGAAACGAACATCTACGGTATAGTTTTCGATTTTGGCGTTGACATCGGCTCCTAAACCGGCTCTGTCCCAGTAGACCATACCTTTTTTCCCTTTGAAAACCAGGCTTGAAGGATAATAGTCGCCTTGCGCCGACACGATGGTCAGACTGTCGTGGGCCGAGCTGCCCACCAAGTCAATATCAGCGAAGCGGATATAGGGTTCTTTGTCTATGCCGATTGTCGTAGCTTCACCATACACTGTCCAGCGGGAGTTGGTGCTGTTATAGATGATGTTACGGGTGAAGAAGTCGGTATAAATCTGCATTTTGTCCTTGAACAGGGTGGGCTCGTCATTAATATGATATTGTATGATTTTTGACCAGGTGTCCAACTCACCGTTAAAAGGACTACTCATGAAAGCGGCGTAGGCCTCCACGTAGGCTTGGAAATGAGGGAAGGGGCGCATGCGCTTTTTCAGCATCTTGTTGGCCACATCGATAAACACATCCTGGGCCTCGTCCTCCATCCAGGGACTGTTCCAGAACTCGGTGAAACGGGCCAGCAGGGCGTCAGCCTCTTTCTGCCGTTCCTTGGGCACTGTGGACAAATAACTCTTCACTTCCTCGATGGTATAGGCGGGGTTCTCGGTGAACGACGTGAAACGTTGTGCCTTCAACCCCATGCAGGAGAATATTAAAATGCTGATTATAAAAAGGATGCGTTTGTTCATGTTGTTTAATGTGCTAATTGTCAATGTGCTAATGTGCTAATTGATTTTGAGGTTAGAAAGGTTAGAAAGGTTAGAAGGTTAATGTTTAGTGTTTAATGTTTAGTGATTCCGGATTTTGGATTTTGGATTTTGAATTTTGGATTCTAACCCCTCTGTTGATAACTATTCATAACTTTTAACA
>JAGCSI010000131.1 GCA_017964255.1 Bacteroidales bacterium
AGACCAGCATGGCCGCATTGTGCACGAGCAGTCATTTGTGGTGAGACACCAGTTGCACAAACAAGCCACCGTGCAACGTATCGCCTTGCATTACAAAAACATACTCTCCACACAGCAACCGGGTTTCAAATGGAAAGAAAAAACTTATCGCTTTCTTCCCACTTTTGATATTGACATTGCCTACGCTTTCAAGGGCAAGACCTTTTTCCATTTCTGCGGGGCACTGGGCAAGGCCATACTCAGCCTTCAATGGGGCAGAGCAAAACAAATCATTAAGGCACAATTTCAGCAGGATTTCCAGGATCCTTACGATGTCTATGACATTGAAAAACAACTTTGCGAACAGCATCAACTCCAACCCCTTTATTTCTTTTTGATTTCAAGAAGAACCCAATACGACCGCAATATTTCCCCTCACTCACCCCATTTCTCCGCATTGGTTCAAAGACTGAAAACATACGCCTCCATAGGTCTTCACCCCTCATATCATTCTAAAAATCAGGAAGATATTATCAAAGAGAAAAAGACTTTGGAAGAAAAAGGGCAAGTAAAAATACAATCCTCCCGGCAACATTTCTTGAAAGTGAAATTTCCCGACACTTTCAGAAACCTCATCGCCGCAGGCATCACCGATGACTATTCCTTAGGCTTTTACGACCGTATCGGTTTCCGCAATGGCATGGCGATACCTTTTCCATTCTTTGATGTAAAGGATAACAAAACCACCAAGTTAATGCTTCATCCTTTGCTGATGATGGATTCCGCGGCGGTGCAAGAACTGGGAATGGAAGAAAAATATCAAAAAGAGATTTCAAAACTTATCCAGGAGGGCAAAACCGTTGGTGGAGAAATGACTGCACTTTGGCACAGTAATTTCATGCCCCACGGTTCAAAGCAGCTGGGGCTGTTCAAAGAAACGTTTGAGCAAATGTGTTGAATGCTTACAAACTTTACGCCACAGTAACAGCAGTGCCTGAAGCGATGACCATCAACATCCCATTATTCTCTCCCAGCACTTCATAATCGAGGTCAATACCGACCACAGCGTTGGCACCTTTATCGGCTGCACGTTGCGACAATTCCCGCATAGCCGTCTCACGGGCTTTCATCATCTCTTCTTCGTAAGATTCCGAGCGTCCGCCCACAAAGTTGCGGACTCCAGCAAAGAAATCCTTCACAAAGTTGATACCTGTGATGACCTCGCCGAACACGACGCCATGGTAATTCACAATCTGTTTTCCTTCTACAGTAGGGGTTGTGGTTAAAATCATGATGATATTATTTATTGATAATCAATAGTTTAATTTTATTTCGAATAAAACATAATAGCCTCTTGCAGGGCTTTCAGGCAGACAGGGCAGAAGCGGTTGTACATGATTTTATGCATGGTGCAATCCATCATCGGACGGTAAACGCCTTCGGCCACATAGCCGCCACCTTCATAAACGCCCAGCTTATCCTTATTTTCCTTGGTTGCCGGGGTCGGAATTGGGGTATCCGCATCCAACATATTCTTCCATTTTGAGTCGAAATCCACCAGCGTGGTCAAATTAGGCTCCACCGGTTCAATTCCCTCTGGATAGAAATCACGGACACTCACCTCGGAAGTGTAATACTCATCAGCCAAACCGCCAATCAGATGCCCCATCTCGTGGACAATCACATAGTCGGAATAATCGCCCACATTATTGACCGTGCAATAGAAATTGTAAATACCACCACCGCCGTATTTATCACTGTTACAGATTAATACGATAAAATCATACGGAGCGTCATCGGCAATGGCATGCATTTTCCACACTTGCAGACACATCAAGTAGCGGTCCAAATCAATCACATTGTAGCTGCAATTCAACAGCGTATTCTTATAGACATTCTGATTCGGATTAGTGATACCCGATTCCTTGGAATAAGCTTCTATCGCTCTGATATTCACATGATCAGCCATCTCTTTATAAGGCGAGCAATTCATGATATAAGACGTGAATTTCTTGAAATCCTCTTGCATTTTCTTTTTGTCACTTTTGGCGTAACCATCAGGAATGAAAAGAATATCGAGCGCATCGTTCACTTTCGCTCCAATATGCAGATTTTTCACCTTATATTCTTTCCTCATCGGCTCGTAAGCTGTGCTCTGGGGATCGAAAACACCCTGGAACAGCTCGGTAGGAACATTGTGACGATCGTAGCTGGTAAATTTGTATTTCACCATCTGTTTCGGCAGCGGAAAACGCACACATTCCTCGAAAGTGCCCACTTCCTTCTCCCCTCTTTCAGTAGTACGGTATTCGTTGAACAGGCAGTCGTAGCTGCGACTATAGATCAGTTGTCCCGACAAGGCGTCAAATACCTCAAACTGGAGGCCACCCATGCGTTTGGGCTCAACCAAGTGGGTGACGGTACCTTCCCAGATGCCACCCACACGGTAATTCTCCACTTCAATCTTTTCCATCTGGCTATTACCAATGTGTTTATACTCGATACGAACCGTTTTGTTCTCAAAAAATTGCTCGAAATTTTGGGCGAAAACAAAAGATGCTGAACAAAACAGCAGCAGCAAAAACAAGTATCTTTTCATTTTATTTCTGGATTAAATACAAAATATTTCCGTCTTTGTAATACAAATCATTTCTATACTGAATATAGCCATTGTCGCCTACGAAACAGGTATAATATTCGAAATAAACCGGCATGGTTTGTTCCAATTTGAGGCGTGTGGGGCGAATCTTACGATAGAATTTCTTCGCCTCGTCCGACAGTTTCTCATAATATTCCTCTTCCTTCTTCTCCCTTTCCTCCATGTATTTCTCCCCGTCTTCGGTTGTTGGCTCATTGCCCACAATAATGCTCAGTTCCTCCTGTCTCTTCTCGTCGTATCCATTCAACTCGTATATCACGGCAGCCAGTTCGAAGGGATTCTGCACACGAACACAACCATGGCTCAACGCCCTTACTCGACGTTTGAACGCCCCTTTGTTGTTGGTGTCATGCAAATAAACTGATTCCGGATTGGGAAAATCGAACTTGATCAGTCCGAGGGCGTTATGGCGACCTGAAGACTGGAACAAGCGATACGGCAAATTATTGCGGCGCAGTTTTTTCCAATCGATGTTATCGGCCTGCACATACTTTCCCGTTTTGCGATTGACAATATACAAATCCTCTTTTTTGATGACGGCCGTATTGTTTTTCACCAACTTGGGGTAATACTCGTCTTTGGTAATCGAATAGGGGATATTCCATTCGGGATTCAATACGATGGCGTCAATCTCGCTGTAAAGCAATGGCGTTTCAGCCTTGAAAGGCAACACCAGCTCGCCTCTATGCCGGTCCTTCACCCCAGCAGGATTCTGGGTTCTGCCGCAGCAAACATTGGTTTTGTATACTCTTTCACCCTGATAATAAGCACAAAGAGTGAAATCAGGCAAATTTACCGACACATAATGGTCACCCTTGGCCGGCACCACCTTCCAACGCAAACGCTCCATGTTGACCGTCAGTCTGTCCACATAATAACTGATAGGGCGGTTCAGCTTGTCCATGGTCTCCACATCCAGTTTATCGCTTTCCGGAATGGCATTATTCACTCGGAACAAATTGACGGCTGCAAGCACCGCATCGTTCAGTGTGTCAGTCTCCTGCACATTTTGCGGAAGCTCGCCCGTCAAATGCAAACGCTGGCATACCAGCCGAACAGCCGGGTCACGGTGGCCCTTTTCAACCTCCTTTTCGGGAATTTTGGTCAACACCGTATCTTTCAAGGGATAAAGGCGTATCAACTCTTTCTGCAAACGACTGTAATTCGTATCCTGCGGAGCCAAGCTCTCCAAAGTGGAAGTCAAATTGCCGAACAGCTGCAAGGATTCAATAACGAACAAAGAATCAGCATTTTGCGTTTTATTCAACCATTTCTCCCCATTCACCCGTCTGGGATCTGTCGCCCCGAATTTCAATGCAGTAGCATAACGCAAAAAAGACTCTGTCAAATTCATTTCCAACTTGAACAAAGTCTCATACAACGCCTCCGCCTCATTGTCAACCCCATTGTTTTTCAACTGAAAAATACAGGAATCAACATCTGCAAAACAAAACGAAGAAGCAGGCAAGCCATGAGTATAAGAATCTAATATAAAACGAGATAATGTATCCACCTTATGCTCCTGCAAACCATTCAAGGTCCACAAAGGAGTACCATTTCGCAGTTCATAAAACTGCTTCACCCAGGCCCCATATGGCATAAAATCGGGAGACATATTCATGATCTCCCGATTAAAATATTCTTGATAATCCTTCATTTCAAATGAAGAATACACATCGAACCAATGGGGTATCGGCTCGGCCTCTTTGGTGTTGGCGTTACAAGCCGCCAGTAGCAGGAAAGAAAACGCTATAAGCAGCTTTCCCGCAAAATGCATTTTGCTCATTTATTAATGGTTAGCTTTGAATGCTTTCAAACGTTCCTCCAATGCCGGGAACTGGTTTCTGTTGACCAGAGAGACACAAGCACGGAGGCCCTCGGTACGCTCGCTACCCGTGATACCCAATGAGATAGCACTGATACCGTAGTACAAAAATTCCTTCAACAGCTCTTCGCCGCTCATGCCGGGATATGCCAAAGTGAAGTAGAAACCATCAGCCAGCAGTTTGTCACCATCCTTGTCATACACAATCACGAAACCATTGTCGGTGAACAATTTCTTCATGATGGCAGCTTTCTCGGCGTACTCTCTCACATCATCCAGATAATTGTAAGTACCGTCGTTGCAAGCTTTCAGGATAGCAGCCAGCGCATACTGTGCCGAATGGGCAGTGCCTGAGCTGATAGCGTAAACCGTACCGTAAATGATGGCTCTGCCCAGTTTCGGAGTGCCGAAATAAGGAACCAAATCAGCGAACTCGCTGTTGTACAACTTCTTCGACAACACCATCAAACCAATACGCTCACCGGCATAGCTGAAAGCCTTGGAGCCGGAGATCAGCAGGGCATAGTTTTCGGTGTATTTACCCACAGAAGGCTGGAAAACGCCCGGTTTAGAAATGTCGCGACGGAAATCCATGCCGAAATAAGCCAGATCCTCAAACACAAACACATCGTACTTGTTGGCTAAATCACCGATAATTTGCAACTCCTCTTCGGTGAAGCAAATCCATGACGGATTGTTCGGGTTGGAGTACATAATAGTATGCACATGACCCTTGGACAGATAGCTTTCGAGTTTGTCTCTCAGCTTGGCACCACGATAGTTGTACACATCAAAAGTCTCGTATTTCAGACCCATCACACGGTGCTGCTGTTTCTGAACGGGGAAGCCCGGGTCGATGAACAGCGTGGTGTCGCGTTCCTTACGGGCTCTGACGAAAGTCATGAAGCCGGCCATACCGCCCATCATGGAGCCCACAGTGGGAATACAGCCTGCGGGGTCAACATCAAGATCGATGAAAGTCTTGACGAAACGGGCAGCTTCCGCCTTGAGTTCAGGAGTACCATCAATATCAGGGTAAATGGCAGCCACACCGTCCTGAAGTGCCTTGATCTGGGCATCCACACCAATTTTGCAAGCCGGAAGTCCAGGAATACCCATTTCCATTCTCACGAACTTCTCGCCACTGGCGTTTTCAATGTCATTAATCAGACGTTTCACTTCACGGATGGAGGCTCTGCCCACTTCCTTGATGCCGCTCTCGGCTACAATTTTGTCAACAATTTCTGCTGGAATAGGAGTTTTTTTCATCATCTATATGTCTAATTTATTGTTTATTAAATTTCTTCCTCGCATTCAAAAGTGAAGCAAAATTACATCTTTTTTTTGGATTTTCATACGCCTATTTGAAAAAAAGCGTCACTTCCGCCACTTTTCTTTGTTTTTTTCAGAAAATATTGATTATCAAAAACTTCTACCAAAATACAAAATGTTGATAACTTTTTAAATTTATACCTATAAAATAAGAAAATAATACTTTATCTTTGTATCGTAATGCGATGGTAACCGGACTCCCTTCTTTTCGTCATTACAATATCCCACCCGACACATATTTGGCAATTACTCACACTCTTCCGGTTGCCATTTTAAATAGAAGCATCAAAAATTATGGAAAAAGAAATATTTTACCGATTGGCATTGATACATTTCCCGAACTACGGAAATGCGGCCATCAAGAAACTGATACGCCTCTGCGGCAGCGCGACGGTGTTGTTCGAAAACCCGCAGTCGGCGGCGACCAAGCTGTACCGCTACCGTTCGAACCTGCAACTGCCCAAGCTCAACGACTCCATTCGGCAGTTTGTCGACAACGAGCTGACGCAAGCGAGGAGACACGACATCAAAATCTGTTTTTTTGACGATGAGCACTATCCCGACCGGCTGAAAAGCTGCAGTGACGCGCCCTACTATTTTTACTATAAAGGCGCTGAATGTTTCAACAACAACAAAAGCATTGCCATTGTCGGCACACGTAATGCCAGCAATTACGGCAAGGATGTGGTGAAAAAGATTGTGGAAGACTTGGCACCGCACAACGTATGCATTGTCAGTGGCTTAGCACGGGGTATTGACACCTGCGCGCACGAGGAGGCGTTGCAGAAAAACCTCTGCACCATCGCCGTATTAGGGTGCGGACTAAGCATGGTGTATCCCAATGAGAACAGGAAACTGGCACAGCAGATCCTCGAAAACGGAGGAGCCATCATTTCGGAGTATTCATTTGACGCTATGCCCGACCGCATGAACTTTCCCAAGCGGAACCGTGTGATTGCAGGCCTTTCCGATGCTGTAGTGGTAGCCGAATCGCAGGAGAAAGGGGGCAGTATCATCACCGCCGACATTGCCCACTCGTATAATCGCGATGTGTTTGCTGTGCCTGGCTCCATTTTCCAGAAGTCGCAGCACGGCTGTCACGAACTTATTCGTAACAACCTGGCCGCCTTGATCAGCTCGGGAAAAGACATCGCCAACATGATGGGCTGGGAACAAGTGCAAACGCAGTGCAATCAACCTACCCTTTTCAGCAAGCTTAGCGAGGAAGAAGACGCCATTTTGCAAGTGATCCGAAAAAAACAAGAAGCCACCATTGACCAGATTTCCGCTGAAATCAGTACAATGAGCTATCCCCGTCTTGCCTCACTCATGCTCAGTCTGGAGCTGAAAGGCATCATCGAATGCAAGCCTGGCAAAGTCTACACTACGATTTATTGATTTCTCATAAAATTCAATTCATAATAATAGAAATTTTGCTATTTTTGCAATTCCAAAAGTTCAATGAAATATTCAGAAATTCATCGAATGTTTATCAAATCAGGATGGAAGTTTAATCACGCTGAAGGAAGTCATTACTTCTACACAAAAAATGGTGAACTAAGCGAACCGATTCCTTATCATGGCTCTAAAGAAATCCCCAAAGGAATCGCCATCAAATTGATTAAACGATATGAACTAAAACAAATTGAAAAAGGAGGACACTAACAATGGGCAAAGTAATCATGGTGATAGAAAAATCAAAAGACCATTTTGGCGCCTACTCGGACAACTGTGAAGGAATCTATGCTGGTGGCGACAGTATCGAAGCTGTAAAAGCTGACGCCATGGAAGCTATCCGTCTTCTGAAGAAAAATCTTCCTGAAAATCGGTGGCCACGACAAATCAAAGGAACTGTAAAACTGGAATGGAAATTTGATGTTCCAAGTTTTCTGGAATATTACTCTTCCTTCATGTCATTGGCGGGCATGGAAAAAATGACGGGAATCAACCAGAAACAGCTTTCCAACTATCTGAACCATCGTGCGATACCCCGTCAAAAACAAACCGACCGAATACGCACAGGCATTCATCGCTTTGCCGAAGAACTGCTAAGTATCACGCTATGATTCCACCCGTGTGCAAAAAAAATTACGATACTACGAAAAAAATTGTACCTTTGCATTTTGAATTTAAAGAAATTTATGACAGATATTTTCGATGATATAAGGCCATATTCTGAAGAGGAGGCACCTGAGAAGATTGCTCAGATTATTGCTAACGAAACGTTTATCAATACTTTAGAGCAATACATTCCGGATTATCCCCCTGAACAACTTCAGGAAGACGCCAGGCATTTTAACACAATTTATGATTTTCAATACGCCACTTCCCGACGTTATATTGAGAGATTCATCCAATTATCCACCGCCGGGGTCACCTTCAAGGGCTTAGAGAATATTTCTCCGGACAAAAATTACGTCTTTATCGGAAACCATCGGGACATCACCTTCGATGCCGCCATGTTAGAAGAATATTTCTTTCAAAATCATTACAACACTACCAAAATAGCTATTGGTGACAATCTGGTATCAAGCAGATTATTGGCGGAGGTAGGCATGCTGAACAAGATGTTCATCGTGAAACGCTCCGTCTCCATGCGCGAAAAAATCACCAACTATCAGCACCTATCCGCCTATATCCATCACGTCTTGTTCGACGAACACGAATCGGTGTGGATTGCCCAGCGCGACGGCCGCACCAAAGACGGTTTGGACATCACCAAACAAGGCTTGGTGAAAATGCTGGCCATGAATGATGAGATGCAACCCATGGATATGCTGAAGAAAATCAACCTTACCCCTTTGACTATTTCGTATGAATTTGAGCCTTGTGACAAACTGAAAGCCAGAGAATTAGCTCTCTCAGAAGCAGGTCCATACCACAAACAACAAGGCGAAGATTTTGACAGCATCATCCAAGGTATTGTCGGATTCAAAGGAAAAGCGCAACTTACTATAGGAAAGCCGATTGTTGATGAAATTGATGCCATATCGGACGAATTGAACCAAAATGACAAGATGTATGAAGTCTGCAAGATGGTGGACCAGCAAATTTACCAGAACTACAAGCTGTTCCCCAACAACTTCATCGCTTTCGATCTGATTGACCGGAACAACACTTTTGCCGACCGCTATACCGAGGAAGAAAAAGAGAAATTCATGGCTTATCTTGACAAGCAGGCGGTTGTGGAAGATGTTCCCAAAGAAAAAATGATGCACTACCTGATGCGCATCTATGCCAACCCTGTAACCACAAGTTTGAACATAAAATATAACGAACAATAATGGACGCTAACCAACCTCCGGCGCGATTGCGGATATTGCTTATCCGCTTCAGTTCAACGAGTGACATCCTGCTGACCACTCCTGTCATCCGCGCCATCAGCCAACAAATAGAAGGAGCTGAAATTCATTTTTTAGTCAACAGAAAAAACCAGGAGCTTTTAAAAGCCAATCCGCACCTTTCCAAAATCCATGTGTTTCAAGGCGATACCGACGCCATTGTGGAGGAACTGAAAGCGGAGAATTTCGATTATATTGTTGACCTGCAGCACAACCGCCGTTCCAAACGCATCTGCCAGCAGCTGAATATCCCTTGCTCATTTTTGAAAACACACACTTTCAAAAGATGGTTTTTTGTGCGCATGAAAATCAACACCCTGCCCCATCGGCATCTGGTGGAACGCTACTTTGAAACCGTGGAGTCTCTGCACGTGAAAAACGACAATCAAGGTCTCGAATATTATATTCCTGAAAACGAGAAATTTGACACCGATGACCTGCCCATTTTCTTTGAGGACGGTTATGTGGCGGTTAATCTCGATGCCGAACGCAATACGCAACGCATTCCCACTGCCAAAATCGTGGAGATTGCAACCATTCTGCACAAACCGGTGATATTGCTGGGTGGCAAAGAAGTCAAGGACATCGGCCAGGAGATTGTATCGCAACTGGGCGACCGCGCCTTCAACGCTTGTGGTGAGTTCAGCTTCAATCAGCAAGCCTCACTGATACAGCAGAGTGCCTGTGTACTCACCGGCGACTCCGCTTTCATGCACATCGCTGCCGCTTTAGGCAAACCCGTGTGCTCGGTATGGGGCAGCACTGTGCCCGAATTCGGGAAATATCCCTACATACCTGAACAGCGCCATCAATTCAGAATGTTCGAAATCTGCAGTCTAAAATGTCGTCCCTGCGGTCAAAGAGGCTACAAAAAATGTCCCCGCCGGCATTTCCGCTGCATGACCAAAATATCCGCCATGGAAATCGCCGACTGGATTAATCAATTCTAGACTATGAAAAAACTGCTGATTCTCTCTTTATGCTGCCTGATATCTCTGTTGGTCCACGCCCAGGGCAACCGCATGGTGGACAGTGTGGGCAACCTGCTATACCAGTACAACCGCTCAGCCTCCTACTATGCTCCTGGCCAATGCAAAGTGACCATCACCATTGTCAACGGATACAAGCAGTTGGGTGTTTCCTATCGCCAGGAAGTTTTCAGAAGCAAAGTAACTTGGCAGGAAATTGAGCATGGAGACACTTCAAAACTTCCTAATATAGAAATAATTACAGCCAACTTGGTCCCCAATGAGAGCGTAGCCTGGACTTTCATCTATCAAAATAAAAGCACAAAGAAAGACCGCAGCATCGACCTGGAAAAGGCATGCTTCATGTTGCTCAACGAAGAGTATGAAGTGAAGAAGCAGGTGCTACCGGAAACGGTGATTAAATTAGCAAATTAGCAAATTTGTTAATTAGTTAATTGATTTAATGTGACAATGAACGGGAGCAAACTGCGTCTCGCAGTTTGGATATATATTTAGCCGCACCTACTAGCAAATGACCTTAATCCATTTGCTAATTTGCTAATTAACTAATTTGCTAATTGATTCGCAGCTTCCAGCTTGTCAATTTCTTTCTGCAGTTTGCAGGGCAGGTTCTCCACGCAGTGGTGGCATTTCATCTCCAAAGTGTACATACGTCCGATGCAATAATTGGAGTGTTTGCATTCGCTCTTGGTGATGGTTCCTTCTTTGATTTTATTCATGAAAGCAGGATCGTTGACCAAAGTACGGGCCATCTGGAAGGCGATAAAACCTTCATTCAGCACCTCATCCATATTTTCTTTCGAGCAAACGCCGCCCACATAAATCAACGGCATTTTCACCGCTTTTCTGAAACGTTTAGCTCTTTCCATGAAGTACAAATCCTTGTAAGGAACAGTCGGAACCATCAGTCGGCCCACAAATTTCAAGCCTAACTTCAGCCACCAGAAACGCCAAGGATTCATGTAATAGGCCATGGTTTTCAATGGCATAGCACCAGCCATCACCACCATCGGAGCCTTGCTCACGAAACCGGCGGTCAGCACCAAAGCATGCACGCCCAAACGTTCCAATTCCTGTACTACCTTAATGCATTCCTCTTCGTGCATACCCGACTTGAAACCATCGTACATATTCACTTTCACCACCACAGCCATATCGTCCTTGGCTTCCTTCATCACTTCCTTCATCACCAACTGCATGAAACGCATACGGTTTTCGAGGGAGCCACCGAATTTGTCGTGACGATGGTTGGTATAGGGAGACAGGAACTGGCTGATCAGATAGCCGTGGCCAGCGTGTACTTCAACGCAGTCGAAACCCGCCTCACGAGCCAGATTGACGGCTTTGCCGAAATCCTTCACCAAGTCGTAAATTTCCTGTTCTTTCAGTTTGCGGACAAAGGTGGGAGAATATAAATTGAAACCTGTGGAGGCACCCACGGGCATACATTTGCAGGTATAGAAATGTGTCATATTGCCGCAGTGACCGATCTGGATGGAAGCCTTGGCACCTTCAGCATGAATGGCATCCGTCAGTTTCTTCAAATCCGGAATAATCTCCTCCCGCATGTACAGCTGGCCATCAAAAGAAACACCGCTACGGTTCACGGCCGCATATGCGACGGTAGTCATGCCGATTCCGCCTTTCGCCACCGAAGTATGGTAATCAAAGAGGTCTTGTGTAGGCTTGTTACCATAGCACATATTTTCAAATGCCGCAGAGCGTATCGATCTGTTTCTTAATGTCATAGGGCCAATTTGGCACGGGGTAAAGATTTGGGATTCCATAGTATTGTTTTTTTCAGTTTTAAAAAACAAAGATACAGAAAATATTCGAATTAGTGCTTTTCTATTAAAGAAAAAAAATCCGCAAAATCATTATCATTTCATTTTTTTGTATTACTTTTGCACTACAATTAATCGCAAAAATAAGTTAATATGGAAACTACTATTCGTAGAAGACAAACTTCTTTCAGACTAAGGATAGACCTGTTAAACGCCCTCAAAGCCAAAGCTGAAAAAGAAAACAGAACTTTGAATAACTATGTGGAGAGTGTCCTTCTTGACATGGTGTATGATGAACCCAATGAAGTGACCAAAGCCGCCATTGATGAAGCAATGAATCGAAAAGAATATCCAGCAGAAGAATTATATGATAATGTTGAAGACCTATTTAAAGCCCTTGACAAAGAATGAAAAAAATATTTCCATCCGGTCAATATAAGAAGGATTATAAGCGTTATCGTCACCAGCCCAATAAATTGGCGGCACTTAGATTGGTCATTGATATTCTAGCAAATGATCAACCCATTCCACCTGAATATAATCCGCACACACTTCATGGCAAATACGATGGATGCATGGAATGTCACATACAAGGGGACTTTCTGCTAATATGGTTTGATCCAACAAGCAATATCATCGAATTGGTGAGACTTGGATCACATGCTGAATTATTTAAATAAAAACCCATTAATAAAAATGTCAACACACAATTTAGGACAGGAGCAGCAACTTGCGCAGAAACAGATCGCCTCACAGCAAACCGTTCAGCTGATGAAGATGATCGAGCTTTCCAACATGGGCTTGGAGGAGGAAATACGCAAAGCCGTAGATGACAACCCCGCCCTGGAAATAGACCATGACGACAACAACATGGACGACCTGTACAATCCTGCTGAAAACGAAAATGTTGAAGACAATGACGATATAGCCCGGGAAGTGGACCAAACTCACGATGAAGACCCTTTCGACAGTGATTTCTTTTCTGAAGAAGAAAAAGATGAAAACGATATTCCCGATTACCGCCTATATGCCAATAATCGCAGTGCCGATGACGAAACCCGTGAACGGACCATTGTTTTCGACCACTCTTTGCAGGAGCAACTTCTCCGCCAGTTAGGTGAAATGAATATGACCGACCGGGAGTATGAGATTTGCGAATATATTGTCGGGAACCTGGATGACGACGGTTATCTGCAACGCGAGAACCAGGCAATGGTCAACGAATTGCTGTTTACCTACAATATAGATTGCTCCGTCGAAGAGTTGGAGCGTGTCATCGTGGATTACATTCAGGAACTGGAGCCCTACGGGGTTGGTGCGCGGAACCTTCGAGAGTGCATGCTGATACAGCTGAAGCACAAGGAAGACAGTGAGGCTGTGAACGCCGCCCGTGCCATTATTGACAATTATTTCGAAGATTTTATCGGCAAACGATACGAGAAATTCATACGCCAACTCGGTGTCAACGAGGAGGTTCTGAAATCCGCTTTGGCGGAAATACGGAAACTGGATCCGCGTCCCGCCAACAACGACTCGCTGATAGAGCAGACCACCTCCATCATTGTGCCCGACTTTATCGTTACCAACCACGACGGGCAACTGGAATTGTCGCTCAACAACACCTACATCCCCAAGGTGAAAATCAATCCTGATTTCAAGAAAGAATACCGTTTCCTGAGTCAGGAGAAAAACGAGAAACTACGGGCGGATGCCGAGAAATTTCTGAAAGACAATCTGGATAACGCCAACAATTTCATCAACCTTTTGTCGCTGCGCGAGATGATTTTGTACAATACCATGTACGCCATCATGATGATGCAGAAAGAGTATTTCCTCTCTGGCAACGAGTTTGACCTCAAGCCCATGGTGCTGAAAGACATCGCCGAGCAGGTCAACTTGGATATCTCCACCATTTCCAGGGTCACCAGCAGCAAATATGTGCAGACTCCTTTCGGTATCCTACTGATTAAAAACCTGTTTTCGGAAGCAGTCGGCGATGAGGACGTGTCTTCCAAGGCCATCAAAAAGATATTGTCGGAAATCATTGAACAGGAGGACAAAAACAATCCGCTTCCTGATGAGCAGTTATGTGCCCTGCTAAAAGAAAAAGGTTACGACATTGCGCGACGTACAGTGGCCAAATACCGTGAGCAATTAGGGTTTCCTGTGGCCCGACTGCGCAGGGAAATTCAATTTTAATTTTGAAGAAAATGGAGAAAAACTGGCTCAGCAGAACTGAACTGCTGTATGGCAAAGAAAAAATAGAGCGACTGCAAAAAGCTCATGTACTGGTGGTCGGCTTAGGCGGAGTGGGAGCTTATGCCGCCGAGCAACTATGTCGCGCTGGCATTGGCGAGATGACCTTGGTGGACGCCGACACTGTAGAACTGACCAACCTCAACCGCCAGTTGCCCGCTTTGCGCTCCACCCTTGGAAAACCCAAAGTGGAAGTCATCTGTCAGCGGATGAAGGATATTAATCCAGACATCATTTTACATCCCGTCCACGAATTTATCCGAGATGAACGCACTCCAGAACTGTTGGACAGCGCCAAGTTTGATTATGTGGTGGATGCCATCGACTCTTTATCACCCAAAGTATATCTCATTTATTTTGCCTTACAGCGACAGCTACGCTTGGTATCGGTAATGGGTGCCGGGGGCAAGATTAATCCTGAGCTAGTCAAAGTTACCGACATTAAAAAAACACATCAGTGCAAGTTAGCACATGCCATTCGCAAGCGTTTGCATCGCATGGGCATCACCACCGGTTTCAA
The DNA here is from genome assembly GCA_017964255.1 of Bacteroidales bacterium. Classification (GTDB taxonomy): domain Bacteria; phylum Bacteroidota; class Bacteroidia; order Bacteroidales; family WCHB1-69; genus RUG11690. The sequence goes on from JAGCSI010000131.1 coordinate 14,686, forward strand.
GGCAGTTTTCTCTCCCGAACCTGTAATTGAAGAAGCCATCATGATTGACGCCGATCCTGAAATCAACAAGCTGTCAACGGTCGGCACCGTCTCCTACATGCCTGCCGTTTTCGGCTGCCACGCCGCCGCGGTGGTGATTAATGATTTGTAACGATTTATTCCTATCATGGTATTAACGGAATGGGGTTGTCAAAATTTTTGACAACCCCATTCCAACTATTAATTGTTAATTATTAACTGTCAACCATTTACTGCTTCACCACCTTCCTTACGGCAATCGTCTTCCTATTGCTTACCGCCTTCACAAAATACACCCCTTGAGCATAAGAGGACATATCAATTTGTGTGGTTTGTAGAGACGTTCGGCCGTTTGTCTCTACAACATACAATAATCTGCCAAACATATCAAACAATTGGATGTCAATACCTTCCTCCTGCGCATTATGCATTGTCAATTGCACATTGACAATGTCCCTCGTGGGATTCGGATAAACGTTAATGGAGGCACTCAAAGCATAGTCGTTAATACCTGTCTCCACTGTCAAATGTAAGATGATGATGGAGTCACAACCATCATCAGTGGTGAAATAGAAAGTATAATCTCCCGTCTGCACACTGCCAGGCATGAAAGTAGTATCACCATAGGTATAAGGTAGATCATTTTCATTAATAGTCAGATAGTATTCAATACTTACGGATGCGTTCACAGTCAGGTGCAAGGTATCAACCTGCGTGCAACCGTTGACATCCTCGTGAGCGTAAGTATAATCACCGCTAGTAGTATAAGTCGTGCCATTCCACGTATAGCTTTCGCAAGCAATCTCAGTGATAGCGGTGTGAACGGGATTGTGGATCGTCAAATACAGCGTATCAACCTGCGTGCAGTTATTTGCGTCATCATGAGTGTGGTAATAAGTGCCACTGGCCGTGTAAGTCTCTCCGTTCCAGCTATACCAATCGCAGGTGTCAACGGTCACTGCAACGTTCGTGGCATGGTTGATGGTCAGGTACAGCGTATCAACCTGCGTGCAGTTGTTTGCGTCATCATGAGTGTAGTAATAAGTGCCTGATGCGGTGTAGGTCTCACCGTTCCAGATGTACCAATCGCAAGTGTCAACGGTCACTGCAACATTCGTGGCATGGTTGATGGTCAGGTACAGGGTATCAACCTGCGTGCAGTTATTAGCGTCAACATGAGTGTGGTAATAAGTGCCTGATGCAGTGTAGGTCTCTCCGTTCCAAGTGTACCAATCGCAGGTGTCAACGGTCACTGCAACGTTTGTGGCGTGGTTGATGGTCAAATACAGCGTATCAACCTGCGTGCAGTTGTTAACGTCATCATGAGTGTAGTAATAAGTGCCACTGGCCGTGTAAGTCTCTCCGTTCCAGCTATACCAATCGCAGGTGTCAACGGTCACTGCAACGTTCGTGGCGTGGTTGATGGTCAGGTACAGCGTATCAACCTG
>JAGCSI010000132.1 GCA_017964255.1 Bacteroidales bacterium
AGCGACTTCGAGACCATTGCCTTGGCGGTGATGCAAGGGCGCAGCGGCGACCTGAATGACGACCAGCGGCACAAACTCGACCTTACCCGCGATGCCTACCGCATTGTGTGCGGCTATCCAAACAAGAGCGTGGCCGTGAAGGAAATGTGCGCCTTGCACCCGGAGCTGAGCGAACGCACCGCCCTCACCTACGTCAACCAGGGCATCCGCATCTGGAACCCCGGCGACCGCCTCGAGCGCGACTTCCTCAACACCGTGTTCCTCCAAGCCCTCTTCAAGGAGATCTACAGCGAAGACAGCGACGCAGCCACCCGCGCCAAGAACCTGGCCACCCTGCAACGCTACTTGTCAGATATGCCGCAGGATCCTATGGACCCCACCATTATGGAGAAGCACACCATCAACATCCAGCTCAACATCAACGGCAGCACCATCACCGTGCCCGCCGACCAGTGGGCAAAGATCAAAGAGAACAAACTCATCGCCGCCGCTTTGGATCAGGAAATCACCGAAGCGCAGGCGGTGGAAATTATGGAGGGGTAATTATGTACTTAGACTATTTCAAAATAACGGGAAATGGAAAAAGGACGGTGCACAAGGAAGGATGGGTGGCACTCTTCAAGATCGAAGATGATGACTACTTTTGCGGCAGAACCTGGTCCGAAGAGGACAGATGCAGGGAGTGCAACCCGGAGGCTGTGGCAATCTTGCATATAGAATGGGAGGAGGAGGAATAATTATGTATTTACACGTTTTCAAATGCAAAGAGTGCCGGCACTATCAAACCTACATCTGCCCGTGGCAAAGCACTAAAGAGGACAATATGGCAGGAACGTGTTTCTGTCCCAAGATTGAAACAATTTCCGGTTCTGGCACAGTCCCAATTAGCGGATTTGGATTGAGTTTGTTTTCGACGGCAGTGTCCGCTGATGGGCCGATAGAAGTGGGCTGATGGAAATTTCCATTCTGCTTGAATGCAATATTTTGTATTTTTGCCGCGTTAACTTTAGAATAAGTGTGAATATTAATATGTGTACTCAATCTGATGATTTTAAGTATTTTGTCGACAATCATGATGAATTATTGAATTGTTATAACAATAAATTTATAGTTATTTCCAATCAAAAAGTTCATTATGCGGCTGAAACCTTTGCCGAAGCTTTGTCTCTTGCTATTGAAAATGGGTTGCCCATGGGTTCTTTCATTATTCAACAATGCACTGAGGGCGATTCCGCTTATACTCAAACATTTCACTCAAGACCTCTTTTTGCCTAATGTCCGTTAATTCTTTAACCAGTAAATATAATACAATAGTAAATTGTATTAAGACTCCCGTTTCTATTCAAAACCCAATAACTGATAAAAGAGAAGAGTCTTTAGGCATCTGGGATACTGGAGCAACTAATTCTTGCATCACAGCCGAATTAGCAGCAAAACTCAATCTCATTCCTGTTTCCAAGGCTTTCGTTAAAGGAGTGCACGGTTCTCAAGAAGTTAATGTTTATTTTCTTCGCATTACTTTAAACAATCAGAATATAATACTTGATTTGCTCGCGACGGAAGCAGCTGAATTGTCTGATGACCACAAGACAGGCATGTTGATTGGTATGGATGTGATAAGCAAAGGTGATTTTTGCATCTCAAATTTTGAAAATAAAACAGTAATGACCTTTCGTGTCCCGTCTGTTGAAACTGTTGATTACGTTTCTGAAATTGACAAGTACAACAAAATTGTCAAAATCCACCAGATTCAATCAAAACGGGGTGTAGAAAAATGCCCATGCGGAAGTGGAAAATCGTATAAAAATTGTTGCGGAAAAAGCAAGTATAATCGATAGATAAGTATTGTCCCACCTCATTCCTTCAACCCTTCCTATTTTTGCCGGAAAAACCGAATATGGAACCGGCAAAGGACATACTGTTTCCCTCTGACAACCTCTACGACATCCCCTGTCTGCGCGTCGATAGGCAGGCGGGACACCTGGAACTGCCGTTCGTGCCGTATGGTACCGCCTTTAAGATGAAGGCGGCAAAGACGTTGCACTATTTCATTGAAGATTACCGTTTTAACGCACTGTGGGAAAACCCTGCAAAAGTGCTTAAGTATAACATAACGCAGTCGGTCGAGCCAAACTGTTCCCTGTTTGATACAACACCTGTCGCACGCGGTTTGGAGCGGATCTACCGCAAAAGATGGATTTCCCGGTGGTGGCAGGAACATGGCATTGCCATCTATGCCGACCTGAATGTGAGTGCAAAATTCTATGAATATAATTGCCTTGGTATTCCCAATGGTTACAATGCCTTTGCCACTCGTGGCTACCGTGGCAAACTGGAAGCCCTAAAGATGGAACACAGTATCGCACAACGCATATCCGGTTGCGATATTCCCAATATGATTGTGTATGGCGGTGGCCATGAGATACACGAATACTGTATGAAACAATCGTTGCTATATATTACCGACTTTATGACGGAGAAAGGAGAGCGTGACGATGTCTAAAGACTATGGCGGCGATCGTATGGTGGAACAGATGAGCCAGCCTTATGCCGATGTAAAGAAAAAGGTGGAGGAGATGAAAGCATCCGGCAAATACTCCGAGGTGGAGATGACCAGCACTGGCGGTATCTATGCGGTTGAGAAAGGCAAAGCCCACCACAAGCCCGAAGAGAAGGAAGCCGCCAAACACATGGCCAAAGCTGGATACCAGGTTACTTTGAAGGATGAAACAGGCGATGTAAAGACCCCAGATGGATATGTATATTCGTTCACGTTTGAGCAAAGAACGGCAAATGTTGGTGGAGCTCGTTCGGTGATGAAAGCGTTGGAACATGCCAAGAAAAAAACAGCCGATGTCGCTGTAATCTACGATAAGCACTATGTTTATCATAGAGATACTATCGAGCATGGATTATCTCTATATGAACACTACAACAGTTATCGCTTCAAACGAATAATTGTAATATCAAAATCCGGCAACGTTTATGAGCATTCTCATAATTAAAAAGAGGAGCGCATCTATGCCTGCATTCTCCTCTCCAAACATTTTTCCTCGCAACCCCGGCGGCCACATAGTCCTCCCTCGTGATAATGTACTGGATGTTTGTTGACCGCAAAAATACAAAAAAAGACATTAAATTTGTTAATTATGGAAAAACTGAAAATGAACAACTTCGCAAATGTGATTGAATGCTTGAACCGAGGCGGTCACGCCAAACGAATGATCTGGCAGGAAAACAGGGAAATAGTCAAGCAAGTACCCCAATGTGTCAGCAAGGATATCGTTCCGAGAATGACATCCTTACCAGATTCCATTAAGCCGATGGTCGGAACTGTTGGCTCTGGCGAAATCAGTTATCATGACCAGGTTCTTTCAATCGTATTTACCGACGATTGCAAAACACCTGCTGATGCCACGTATTATATTCCTACTTGGGAAGACATTTTCGCAGAAGATTGGTTCTGTGAAGGTTAATGTCCATTTATTATGAATCTCTCCGTTTCCGCAACCAAATCCCAGCTGCTCGGACTGATGCTCTGTCCGAAGTACCACGTTTCCGTCGAGGGGCGCGGTACCGGCAAGAGCTTCGACATTGGCTTCACAATGGATAAGATCGTGCGGGCGATGCCCCGGTCGATCACATCCATCACAGGCAAGACCTACGGCCAGCTGCTCACCAACACGCTGCCGTCGTCGCTCAAGCTGCTCGGCAAGATGGGCTATGTGAAGGACGGCAACTTCGTGGTGTGCAAGCGACCGCCCTCCTGGTTCAAGAGCCCCTACGAGCAGATCAACCGCTACGACAACATCATCAGCTTCAGCAATGGTGCCTGCTTCGCTCTGGTAAGCCAGAGCGAGAAAGGCAGCGGCCGTGGTAAGAACACCGACTTCGAGATTATGGACGAAGCCCTTACCATCAACAAGGAGCAGTACGACTACGAGGTATCGCCCGCCAACCGTGGCAACAACGAGTATTTCGGTCCCCGCAGCGCGAACCCGGTGAGCTTCCATCACGGTTTCAAGTACTCCACCTCTATGCCGCCCACCAAGGCCGGCCGCTGGATCCTGGACTACGCCAAATACTACGAAGAGGAAAAGGGCGTGAACCTGTTCAGCGTGTGGAACCGCATCGTGAAGATGCAGATTGAGCTGCTGAAGCTGACGGATCCGCGCCAGTTCGCCGACGCCTGGAACGAGATCATCCGCCTCAAGCACAAGATAGAGCCATTCCTCAGCCAGGAAGGCCTCTTGTTCACCTGCAGCAACGCCTTCGACAATCTGGAGAACCTCGGTCTCTCCTACATCCGGCGGGAGTACCAGAAGCAACCGTACCTCACTTTCCTCATCGAGGTGATGAACTACCTGTTCGACAAAGTGGAAGACTGCTTCTACAGCATCAACGAGGAAAAACAAATCTACTATGCCTCAGACCAGGACAAGATGATCATGGATTTGGCCAAGGAGACCAACTTCGACTACAAGCCGGAAGATATCCTTGTTTCCTCGATATACGACCGCGACTGCAACCCTTCCGTTCCCTTGGAGATTGTGCCGGACTGGGGTTCCGCCATTTGCCTCTTCAGCGTGAGCCAGACCAGGAACTATGACTTCGTGTCTGGAATGATCACCCAGCAGGAAGTCCACAATATCATCAACGAGTTCTTTGTGAAACCCGACGGTAACAGCAATGTGCTCATCAAGGAACTGTGCGCCAAATTCAGCGACCACTACCGCAAGCACACCAACCGCGAGCTGCACTACTACAAGGACAAATACGGAGACAGTCGCAACCCCAACATCGTAAAGTCGAAGACCTACAACCAGTTGGCAGTGGAGTACCTGACCTCTGCCGGCTGGACGGTGATCGAGCACGAGCATCCTGGTATGGAACCGCCGCAATCAGACAAGTACGTGCTCATCAACAGCATCCTGAAGGAGGACAATTCGGAGCTGCCCTTGTTCCGTATCAACGGCACGCGCTGCCGCTACACCCTCATCAGTATGAACAACGCGATGGTGAAGGAGTACGACGGCCAGCTGAAGAAGGACAAGAGCAGCGAGCGGCGCGGCAGCGGTGTGCTCCCGGAGGAGGCCACCCACTTCAGCGATGCCGTCGATAAGATCCTGTGGACCAAGTACGGCGTCATGGTCAAGCGCGACGGCGGCGACTTCATCCCGGTGCGGATGGGCGGGAAGACGCTGTGACATAGGGCCACCCCCTGTCATATTTCCTACCCGACCCGGAGTGGAAATTTCCATCCAAAGTAGGGCGAGCGGGCGCTCGGTTGTCTCACGGCGATGTGTAAAATATTTTTGGAGTAGGATAAAACACTGATCTTGTGGTTTTACTCGAATTTTTCATTTCGTAATTTTTAAAGGCGGAGAGTTCCCGTTCTTGTCCCAACGCCTAACATTTCCCCGTGCTATTTTTGCCAAAAATTCAAGGATATGAATCAGACAATCACCCGTGCCGATGTGCTGGCCGAGATGGAGATCCGGGAAACCGCCGACAACCGCCACCGCTACTTCGCTATCCAGTTCTACAAGAAGAACGGCGAACTGGTGACGCTTCCCCGCGCCCGAAGCTGCGGACTCCGGATGAATATGACCGACAACCGCACTCGCGGCGTGCAACAGGTGGATGAGTTTGGCAATTCCGTCGGCCACATCTACCCCGTCTGTATCGACAATATCCGCACGTTCAACAATGTACGAGTAAAG
>JAGCSI010000133.1 GCA_017964255.1 Bacteroidales bacterium
TTGGTTTTTCCTGAAAGCAAATCATCTTTCACCTCTTTGATTTCCTGCTTGGTCAGGGAGGAATTCAAAAAGTGGGCGATACCGATTTCCGTGCCGAAATTGCGAATGGCATCGACCTGATTTTTCATCAGGGCAATCAGTGGGGAAATAACGATGGCCGTGCCCTCTGTCATCAGGGCTGGCAGCTGGTAGCACAACGACTTTCCGCCGCCAGTCGGCATAATTACAAAACAATCCTTCCCTTTCAGCAGAGACTTGATAATCTTGAGCTGATTTCCTTTAAAATTATCAAAGCCGAAAAATTTTTTCAGCATTTTGGAAATCTGTTTTTCTGTAATTGTAGCCATTATATCTTAGCTTTGAATGTGATTTTTACTTGCTTCTTTTTCTGTATATATATAACTTAAATGGAATAACAAAAGTATAAAAAATTTTCAATCAAGAAGGCATTTTTCTGCTATTTTCTTCCAAATTTTATCAACATCCTGATTTTCAGAATGATAAATTTGTTAAAAACAGCTATTCATTAAGAATATTTTTGACATAAAGCCGAACTCCTTTTTCCAAAGGAGTGAAATTCTTCTTGTAACCGATACGATTTATTCTATTCAGCGGCAACGGATTTTTCTCCTGGGAAAGACACGTTTCATCAGAAGAAATATTTTGGTATTCCACTTTGGGTGGCAGTTTCAAGGCGGAGTAAATGGCCGCCGCCACCGCACTCAGCGGACGGGGATAGCCAGCGCCCAGATAATAGAAGCCGCTGGCAGGCAGATGATTCATGAACCAAGTGAAAACCGTCGCCACATCCTTGACGAAGATTCTGTCCATTACGAATTCATTATCAACGTTTTCTGAATCTCTGTACAGAGGAATAACCATACGGCCTTCCCTTTGCCATTGCCTGAATAACTGGTACACGGAAGAGGCCGCATTACCCAATTGTGTTTCATTAGGGCCATACACTTCGGGCATGGCGAAACCCGCCCACAGCGGCGGCATCATCCGCTGCTTCAACACCCACTGGTCGAATTGCCGCTTCAGCCGCTCCGCTTCGGCCATTCCACTCCCCCTCACAGTCCATTTCTGGCCTGTCCAGTTCCATTTCGCCTCGGTAGAAGCTGCCGCATAGAGCAAGGGAATGCGGTTCATCGACGCCAGGCTCCACAAGCGTTGCGAAAACTCCAGACTGTACTCCCGAAGCAATACTGCATCAGCTTGCATTCCGACGCTTTCCATGCCGAAATGAAGGATAAAATCGACATGGGACATATTCTGTGCCGCCCAATCGAAAAAGAAATCACGGGGTACCTTTTCGACATACCGCATTGTTTGTGGAGACGTTTCAGGAGACGTTTCAGGAAACGTCTCTACATCAGGAAAGGACACCATCTTTGGAACATCACGGCCCGGTTCAACAGGTGTTACAGGAAAATCATCCACCAGAACCAAATCGTCGCGACCTGATTTATTGAGATGCTGAACCATGCAGCTGCCGATAAAACCGGCAGCACCCGTAATGACAATCATACCTTGTTTTTAAAACAAAGCGGGGTCTGAAACAGACCCGCTTTTTCGTTTATTTTCTTGCACGAATCATCGCGCCCGTCTTGTTCTTGCCCACCCTGATCATGTCCAAAATCGGACGGTTGGAGGGACAGCCGAAAGAGCACGAACCGCATTCGATACAATTCATAATACCATATTTCTCGCAGTCCTCATAACGCTGCAGTTCGCTGAAAGCATGCAGCATATAGGGTTCCAGACCCATTGGGCAGGCATGCACGCACTTACCGCAACGCAAGCACTCATAAACCTCGCCACGCTTGCTTTCCTTCTCGGTCATCAGCAACAGGCTGGACATACCCTTGACGGTAAACGCATTGAGGTTGGAGATGGCCTTGCCCATCATCGGACCTCCGGAGATAATCTTGCCCGTATCATCAGGAATGCCAACAGCATTCAGAATATCGTTGATGCAGGTACCGATACGCACTCTGTAATTCTTCAGGTTTTTCACCGACTTACCGCTCACCGTCGTAAAGGTTTCGATAATCGGTTTATTCTTCTGCACCGCCTCATAAATGGCGAAAGCAGTAGCGATATTGTTGACAATACAACCCACCTCGATCGGCAACTTTCCATTGGGCACATTGCGGTTGGTCAGCGCTTTGATCAGCTGCTTTTCCGCACCCTGCGGATATTTGGTTTTCAGTTCCACCACCTGGATGTTCTTGTAATTGGCGGCCACTTTGGTCAGATGTGCGATAGCATCGGGTTTGTTAGCCTCCACACCAATCAGCGCCACAGGAGCACCCGAAGCGATCAGCATGGCCTCGATACCCACCATCACCTCATCGGCACGCTCCAGCATCATGCGGTAGTCTACCGTAATGTACGGCTCGCACTCAGCGGCGTTAATCAGCAGGTAATCCACCTTCTTGTCTGGCGGCACCATGTATTTCACATGAGTGGGGAAGCATGCACCTCCCAAACCGACGATACCGCACGCTTTCATGCGGTCGATAATCTCCTGTTTGGTCAGAGTGATATCCTTTTTCAGTTCGGTGGACGTGTCAATTCCCTCGGCCCATTCGTCGCCTTCCACATCAATCACCACCGCATCTTTCTTATAGCCCAGGAAATCGGCCACGGGTTCGATTTTGGCCACCGTTCCCGACACGGGAGAATGGACATTGGCGCAAATAAAAGCCTCGGCTTTGCCAATCAGCTGACCCACCTTCACCTTGTCGCCTTTTTGCACCTGAGGCACGGAAGGAGCACCCAGATGCTGGGTCAGGAAAACGGTAACCTGTTTCGGAATCGGGAACAACTCCACAGGATTGGCTTTGGCTAATTTATTTTCCTCGGGGTGGATACCACCTATTTTAAAAGTCTTCATTCTATATAGGATTGATTTTTTTCAGAAAAATTATTGTTCGGAAGCGGGAGTTGAAGGTGCTTCGGCAGCAGCGGCCGGTTTTTCGGCAGGAGCTGCGGGAGCCTCTTTCTTCGGCGGGAAATTCACTGCGTGAATGGCACCCGTCGGGCATTCGCCAGCACATTTGCGGCAACTCTTACACTTGGTGAAATCGATATAGGCCAGGTTGTTCTCCACCGTAATGGCTTCGAATGGACAGGCCTTGGCGCACTTGCCGCAACCGATACAGGCAGCTGAACAATTTTTGCGTGCTGCGGCGCCTTTCTCTTTATTGACGCAGGACACGAACACTCTTCTGCCCAGTTTTCCTTTGAGACGGATTTCGATGACCTTGCGCGGACAAGTCTTGGCGCAAGCGCCGCAACCCACGCATTTCTCTTCATCCACCACAGGCAGACCGGTGGTGTCGTCAATATGGATGGCATCGAACTTACAAGCTTTCACACAGTCTCCACAACCAAGGCAGCCGAAAGGACAAGCGCTCTCGCCCGCATAGATGGAAGTGGCAAACTGGCAGGACAACGCCGAGTCGTATTTCACCTTGGCAGGGGCGTTCTCACAACTGCCGTTGCAGCGTACCACCGCCACCATCGGCTCAGTTTCGGCAGCTTCCAGGCCCATCACAGCAGCAATCGCCTTCATGTCGCCACCGGCAGGACATTTGTAGCCGTCCAGCGTGTTGGCTTTCACGATAGCCTCCGCCAACGCGCGGCAACCGGCGAAGCCGCATCCGCCGCAATTGGCACCCGGCAAATGCTCGGCCACCTCGTCAATACGGGGGTCTTCTATCACTTTGAATGCCTTGGAGACAAAATATAAGATTACAGCCGCAATCATACCTATCGCTCCGATGATTAGAGCGGCATATAAAATAGTGGTAACAGTTGGTGTCATAGTCGTTGAATTTTTGAATTTGCAAAGATAACTTTTTTTTTGAAAA
>JAGCSI010000134.1 GCA_017964255.1 Bacteroidales bacterium
TTAGAGATGCGTATCTATCATGATATCAGCTTCAAAGAGATTGCAGAATTGACGAAGGTGAGTATTAACACCGCTTTGGGTCGTATGCGTTATGCGTTGATTAATCTGCGCAAAATGATCGAAGAGAAAAATGTGGTGTTGTCATAAAATTTGAATTTTATTTTTCTTATTATCAAAGGGTTGGAATCTTTTTTAAGAAACCAGCCCTTTCTTGTAAAATAAATCGGATGCTCTTGCGTTATTAAGGGTGAATTGTTCATAAAACAACAACAGCCTATGGAAAAAACTTTGACCCTTTCACAAGAACAGAATCCTAAAGAAATGAAGCTTGAACGTCCCCGCAGAAGCGTGATACAGAACATCTTGAATTATTCGAAATCTTTGCAGGTACTCCCTGCCGCAAATTTGGGGATGTCGTTTTTGCTTCTCAATAATTAGTATTGATGACTCGGCATCTGAAATCGGAGCCCTCTGTTTCAGTGTTTCATGAACGAAAGGCTTCCCATCAGGAGGAATTGAAACGTAAAGCTTCCGAATCATATCCATGGTGGAAGATGTTTTTGATTCTGCTGGGATCCCCGTTTTTGATTATCAATGCCTACAAACTGTTTGTTGACACAAGGTCGATTCTGGATTTATGGGAAGAAGGTTACAAGAAAATGTTTTGGCAGCGTTTGATACTACTCATTTTGGGGGTGTTGTTTTGGTTTGTATTAATTCGTTCTGTGGAGAGGAGTTGTTGAAATGGAAAATGTAAGGGGAGCATACATTTACTATTTGAGAGGAAGGACCGCAAGTGCTGTTTGGGGAAGTGCAGTAGTATTGCTCAGTGCAGTGGCATTGGCTGTTTACCTTATAGTTGTTCAGGCGTATAATGTTCTTTATATTCCGGCCATTTGGACAGTTATTGGAATAAGTTTCTTGTTTTTTGGAAGGATAAACCGAAAAGAATTCATTGCCATTTCATCTGATGGTATTAAGATGCTAGGGGTGCAAGAGCAAGTTGGGAACAAGTGGGTAAATACAAACCTAGTTGTTGAATTGTCGTGGACTCAAATCAAAGAGGTGGAATATACCAGACACTTTGTTAAATCGACACGGTTGTTCATTAATCTTTTGGATGGACAACGGTATTTATTTGTTCTAGGTCAAATTGATAATGCACAATGGGTCATTGAGAAGTTACGGGAATATGTTACCTGTCGGGATGTGGGGAATTGCAGGTAGTGTGTCTGATTGCTTGTTGATATGACAAGATACCGGCTCTTTGAGCAGCTTGTTTCTTTCGCAAATCACTAAATCTTTATTGTTATCAATACCACGGCGATGAGGGCGATGGCGAGACCGAGGTAGTTCTTCCAAGTGAGTTTTTCTTTGAAGACCAGCCAGCCTATTAAGGCGGTGAGGCTGACCACTCCGATGTTGTAAATGGGGAAGAGCATCACGTTGTCGAAACAGCGCATGGCGTGAAATATGCAATAGGTGGAGAAGAAGTTGATGACTCCCAGTATGACACCTCCAAGAATACTTTTGTTCTGCCATTTTGATTGGCCTTTCAGCAGGTCGTAAATCACCAGTATGATGCCAAACAACATGGCTATCATATAGATAAAGGCAATCATGAAACTCATGTCATCAGCGGAGTTGCGTTGCTCGTTGAGTTTCATCAAGATGTCGCCGGTGCCGGTGCCAAAGAAGATTAAAACGGGAAGTAACCACTTGACCCTTTGAATGTTGGATGACCCTTTGTCTCCGTCTTTCGCTGCATTTCCACCTCCTACCACCAAAACCAAGGCAACTAGGGCTAAGACAATCCCGATAGATATTTCCCAATTCAGTTTTTCATGAAAGATGAAGACCCCTGCCAATGTGGGTAATACTACTGACAGTTTGCTGGACAACGAGGTGATGGTCACTCCAGACGATTGTGTTGACCTTGTCATCAGCAAGTAGGTGAAAATGAACCAGAAACCTGTCAACAATGACAAACCAAACCATGATTCATTGACCAATTCGGGTACGGTGTCAAATCGCTTGCATATCAGGAAACCAGTGACTGTGGCGAAAATGTAATTCCACATCAATGCCTGATGATTGTCCAAGTCAAAGTGCTTGAAAAAGCGCATTGTGACAAAAACACCTGCGGAAAATACGATGGCAAGAATAAGGTAAATCATTGGGTTGTCCTGTTTTAGTTGTAGTTAGGTCTGTGTTTAATGTCTTTTTTGTCTCTTTTCGGGATGGTTGATGAACAATTGGCAAAAATAAGAAAAAACTGTGTAAATTTGTACAGGAGCTATTGTGACCGAAACTGATGTCTGATTTTTTTTGTCAACATCAGCGCATATTCCGAAAAAAATGCGTAAGTTTGCAGTTTGGAACATTTTAAATTTTAACATTAATACAAAACAAAATGAAACAGACAGTATTCAAAGAAACTCATGAGAAATTAGGTGCCAAAATGGTTGAATTTGCAGGCTTTTACATGCCCATCCAGTACGAAGGCGTGTCAGCAGAACACCTGCATGTGAGAAGCAAAGTCGGTGTGTTCGATGTTTCACACATGGGCGAATTCACCGTGAAAGGTCCCAAAGCATTGGACCTGCTCCAGTACATCACCTCTAATGATGTGGCTGCCCTCTTCCCCGGCAAGGTGCAGTATTCCTGCTTCCCCAATGGCAATGGCGGTATTGTTGACGACTTGTTGGTGTACAACATCGCCGAAAACGACTATCTGTTGGTGGTGAATGCCGCTAATATCGACAAAGACTGGGCTTGGGTGAGCAAACAGAACGAGAAGTTCGGTGCTGAGATTGCCAATATCTCCGACAATATTTCGCAGTTGGCCGTTCAGGGTCCTCTGGCACTGAAAGCCATGCAGAAACTGACCGACGCCAATGTCATCGACATGGAATATTATACCACCAAGACCATCACTTTCGCTGGTATTCCTAATGTCATTTTCTCTACCACAGGTTACACAGGTGCAGGTGGCTGCGAGATTTATTTCAAAAACGAAGATGCCCTGAAGGTTTGGGATGCCGTTTTTGAAGCTGGCAAGGAATTCGACATCAAACCTATCGGTTTGGGTGCACGCGACACTTTGCGTCTGGAGATGGGCTTCTGCCTCTATGGTCACGAAATCGACGACACCATCACTCCCGTTGAGGCCGGTTTGGGCTGGATTACCAAGTTTGTGGACCACAAGAACTTCATCGACAAAGATTTCATGTTGAATCTGAAAGCCAACGGCATGAGAAAGAAACTTGCCGGTTTCGAAATGATTGAGCGTGGTATTCCGCGTCTGGAATATGAAGTTTGCGACGCTGAAGGTAACCACATCGGTATTGTCCGTTCTGGTACTTTCGGACCTTCTATCAACAAATCTGTCGGTACCGCTTGGCTGAAACCCGAATTCGCCAAATCAGGCACGGAAATCTACATCAAGATCCGTGAGAAACTGGTGAAGGCTGTTACCGTGAAGATGCCGTTCTATAAAGGATAATCGTTTAGACGTGGAAGCGTTAAGGCGTTAAGACGAATTTCGTCTCAACGAATGTACAAGTGCATGTCTTCACGAACGTACGAAGTACGTGTCTCCACGTCTTAACGTCTTAACGTATCAGACAACTGAAATATGTATCAAAGAAAATTTATGGAGGAAGCCGTTGCCCTGTCCCGGAAATGTCTCGGGACAGGCAAGGGTGGGCCTTTTGGTGCCGTGGTGGTCAAGGATGGACAAATTGTGGGGCGGGGTAGCAATAGTGTCACCCTGCTGAACGACCCTACCGCCCATGCTGAGGTGATGGCCATCAGGGATGCCTGCCAAAACCTCAATTCCTTTCAGCTGGAAGGATGCGAAATCTATACCAGTTGCGAACCTTGTCCTATGTGCTTGGGCGCTATTTACTGGGCCCGTCCAGACAAGATTTATTATGCCGCAGACCGCCACGATGCTGCCAAGGCTGGCTTCGACGACTCGTTCATCTATGAGGAATTGGATTTGCCGGCGATGGAGCGGAAAATTGTGGCTGAGCAGCACGACCGGGGCATCGCCCAAGAGGTATTCCGACAGTGGATACATCTGGAAAATAAGATTGATTATTAAAAAATGAAGACCATTCGTCTGTTTTTTCTGCTATGCTTGTTGTGGACTCCTGTCTTATTGAGAGCACAGGAGGATACCACCCAGAATGACAGACATTATCCGAAACATGAGATAGATTCGGCAATGGCCTTTTCACCGGATTTTATGCCGGTGTTTTACGATGTGATAGAGCCCCATTGGATCCGACCGCTGTATTTGAAACCGGTGGATACGTCGATGGCGCAGATACATCAGTATGATCCTCTCTTCAAGAATTACAACTTGTGCCAAGACCTGGGTATTCCGGGACAGGCTCATCAGTTTATGAATTTTGATTTTGAAAGGGAGCTGGGCTTTTCTATGATTACCCTGCCATACCCTTTGTTGTGGAAGACCCAACGAGATGTGAAGTTTTATGACGTGCAGACTTCCTTCACCAACCTTTCTTTCACATACGGCATCTCCACCATGTATGAGTTTGATGCTACCCATACGCAGAAATTCAAGGGGGTGACTGCCGCTTTTGACATGCACGCATATTCCAATGAAGGTTATTTTCTGAACCAACAGGCCAGAAATATCAATATTAATGCTTTGATTAACTATGAGGAACCGGCTGGGGTATATGGTTTCACGGTTTCATACATCTTTAACCGTCTGAAAGACCAAGATAACGGCGGTTTGCGTGATACTTCGCTTTTTGCTCATGCAGCGGCTGATGCTTTGACGGGTTATCCTGTGAAATCAGAGTATGGTCGTTCCAAAATCAGGACTCACGACTTGCTATTCCAACAGTATGTCAATATCCGTGACAAGAAAAAAAGATACTACGGTACTATTACCCATAGTTTTCAGTATAAACATTTGAGTACGGATTATTTTGATAATAACTTTGATTCAACTTTTTACCAAAAGAATTTCTATTATTCCACTGATACTACCTTTGATACCTTACGCTGCTATAGCATTATTAATTCTTTGCAGTGGTCGAATTACAAGCCTATGGACACTCTGCCGTCAAAAAAGTATTTTTTGAGGGCGGCTTTGGGCTTGATGCACGAGTATGTGAATTCTAAATGGCCGTATTATGTGGATAACACTTTTACGCTTTTCGGACGTTTGCATGTTCGCCTTTTCGGAGTAATGGATTTATATGGACGTATGGCCTATTCTTTTGGCGGATATAATAACAATGACGTGGTGGCAGCGGTGGGGGTGCAGTGGATGATTCAGAAAAAATGGGATCATCGTTTGGGAGGTGATATCAGTTTCTATCGTAATTCACCGGATTATATCTATGATTCGTATTTTGGAAATCATAATTTATGGTTGCAAAATGATTGGCCAAAACAGAATACACTGAAATTCAACGTGTTTTGGACGATGATGAAATATAAGGTGGAATTCAATTATTTCATGTTGCATAATATAGTGCGGCTGAACTCGGATTTCCAGCTTTTCCTCACAGAGAAATACGCGAATGTGGTCCAAGTCCATCTCTTTGCCCCCATCAGGGTGAAAGGTTTTGGTATGGATATAAACGCATACTTGCAGTATTCCAGCAGTGAAGCGGTGAATGTGCCGTTGTTCGCTTTCAAGGCTTCGCCTTATTACATTTTTAATATTTTGCGTGGGAAGTTGAAGATTCAGATTGGTATGGACTTGATGTATAACACCTTGTATTATGCCGATGGCTATGATCCGGTAATGCATCAGTTCTATTGCCAGCGTGATATGAAGGTGGGCAATTATCCATATTGGGATGTGAATCTTTCCTTTAGAATTAAACGTATAACCTTTTTCTTCCGGGCAGGTCATGTGCTGTCCGGAGTGATCGGGCAAAACTATTATCTGACACCGGACTATCCGGCGATGGGACGCAGTTTCCAGTTGGGTATAAATTGGAGGTTCTATGATTAACAGCTATGAGCTGTGAGCTGTGAGCAATGAGCAATGAACCATGAGGGATGAGCGATGAACGATGGGTATTGAGAGGTATTAATTATCAATTGTCAATTATCAACTATCAATTATTAGGATGAGTGAATTTAGGATAGAAAAAGATACGATGGGAACGGTGCAGGTGCCATCCGACAAACTCTGGGGGGCACAAACCCAGCGTTCATACGAGAATTTCAAAATAGGGGGACAGCGGATGCCTTTGGAAGTGGTGCATGCGTTGGCTTACGTGAAGAAGGCTGCCGCCTACGCCAATTGCGAGCTGGGTGTTCTTCCAGCGGAGAAAAGGGATGCCATTGCTTCCTGTTGTGATGAAATTGCGGTTGGCCAGCTGGATGAGCATTTCCCCTTGTGTGTTTGGCAGACGGGTTCGGGAACACAGACCAACATGAATGTGAATGAGGTAGTGGTCAATAGGGCAGAGCAGAAGTTGAAAGGCCAAATTGACGTGAACAATCGTCTGCTTTCGGCCAATGACGATGTGAACAAGTCGCAGTCCACCAACGATGTTTTCCCCACGGCCATGCGTGTTGCAGCGACACGGATGTTGACAGAACGCACTTTGCCGGCCTTGGAAGGACTTGTCAAAACCTATCAGACTAAAATTGATGAGTTCGGAGAGATTAAGAAAATTGGCCGTACGCATATGATGGACGCCACGCCTTTGACTTTGGGCGAGGAGTTGTCGGGCCACCAGTCGCAGGTAGAACATGGGGTGAAGTGTTTGAAAAACGCTATGAAACACCTGATGGAGCTGCCTTTGGGCGGCACGGCGGTGGGTAATGGCTTGAATACACCCAAGGGATACGACCGTTTGGCTTTGGATTATCTCAACAAGTTCACGGGCTTGAGTTTCACCAATTCGGAGAACAAGTTCGAAGCTATGGCCAGCCACGACAGTTTGGTGGAGGTTTCGGGTGCATTGAAGCGACTGGCAGTTTCACTGATGAAGATAGCCAATGATATCAGACTGCTGTCATCAGGACCGCGATGCGGAATCGGGGAATTGACAATTCCTGCCAATGAGCCAGGTTCGTCCATCATGCCGGGCAAGGTGAATCCTACTCAGTGCGAGGCATTGACTATGGTTTGCTGCCAGGTAATAGGCAATGATGCCGCTATGACTTGCGGTGGCTTCCAGGGACATCTGGACCTGAATGTTTTCATGCCGTTGATGGCCGTCAATATACTACATTCGGCACGGATTTTGGCCGATGCGGTGGAATCGTTCAACCTGCATTGTTTGTCGGGAATGAAGCCCAACAAGGAAAAAATTGATTATTATCTGAAGAATTCGCTGATGCTGGTGACCAAGTTGAGTCCTACTATCGGCTATTACAATGCTGCCAAAATCGCCCAGTATGCTTTTGAGCAGAATCTTAGTCTGAGAGAGGCTTCTGTGACTTTGAATATCTTATCGGAAGAGGAATTTGACAAAATTATGAAATTATAAAAACCAATCATTATGTTTAAGATCATCAGAAAAAAAGAATTGCCAGGAGACTGCTGCCAAATGGATATCGCAGCTCCGAGAATTGCCGCATCCGCACTGCCCGGTCAGTTCATTATCATCAAAATGGAGAAGACTTCGGAACGTATTCCATTGACAATCAGTGACCATGATGCCAAGGAAGGCTATATCCGCATCGTATTCAAGGCCATCGGTAAGTCCACTCGTCAGATGATGACCTTCCAAGTGGGTGATTGCTTTGAGGATGTAATGGGTCCTCTGGGTCGTCCTTCAGAATTCATCCATCTTTCTCAGGAAGAATTGAAAAAGAAAAGTTTCGTCTTTGTGGGTGGTGGTGTTGGTATCGCTCCTATCTATCCTCAAATCAAGTGGTTGGCAGAGCATGGTGTGAAACCCGATGTGATTATTGGTGCCAGAATGCAATCGCTGATTATCTTTGAAGAGGAATTGCGCAGTGTGTCTGGTCATTTGTATGTGACCACCGATGACAATTCCAGCGGTATGCAGGGTGTGGTGACCGATGTCTTGAAGAAACTGGTGAAAGAAGAAGGCAAGCATTACGATGAGGTGATTGCTATTGGTCCGATGATTATGATGAAGTTCACCACTTTGCTGGCCAAAGAATTAGGTATCAAGTGTACCGTCAGCTTGAACTCGCTGATGGTGGACGGAACCGGTATGTGCGGTGCCTGCCGTGTGTCAGTGGGTGGAGAAACCAAGTTCACCTGCGTGGATGGACCGGAATTTGATGGTGCTTTAGTAGATTTTGACTTGGCTATGAAGCGTCAGGCCATGTACAATTCGATTAAGGGTCACAAGCAGATGGAAATGGAAGAGAAGGCCGAAGGACATGTTTGCCATGTGGGTGGTATCAGCGATGAAACCCGTGACCGTTGGCACCGTATTCCTATTCCAGAACAAGATCCGAAAGTGCGTGCCACCAATTTCGATGAGGTGTGTCTGGGTTATAGTGCCGAAGACGCGATGGCTGAGGCTCAACGTTGCTTGCAGTGCAAAAATCCGCAATGTATGCAAGGTTGTCCGGTATCCATCAATATTCCCGCCTTTGTGCATTGCGTAGCCGAAGGCCGTTTTGAGGATGCTGCCCGTATCATTAACCAGGATTCTGCTTTGCCGGCCGTTTGCGGACGTGTGTGCCCGCAGGAACGCCAGTGCGAGGGCCGTTGTGTGTTGGGTAAGAAAGGTGATGCGTTGGCTATTGGTAAACTGGAACGTTTTGTCGGTGACTGGTCACGCGAGCATAAGATTCAGTTTGAACAGCCAGCTACCAAGAAAGACAAGAAGGTGGCCGTTATCGGTAGTGGTCCTGCCGGTATCACCTGTGCCAAAGAGTTGGTGATGAAAGGTTATGACGTGACCGTTTTCGAGGCCCTGCACGAGTATGGCGGAGTGCTGGTATATGGTATTCCTTCGTTCCGTTTGCCAAAGGAGACGGTGGTGCGCTATGAGGTGGAGAATGTGATGAAGCTGGGTGCCAAGTTTGAAAAAGACGTAGTTATTGGCCGCACAGTGACCATCGATGACTTGATGGACAAGGAAGGTTTCCAGGCAGTATTTATCGCTTCAGGTGCCGGACTTCCAATGTTTATGAATATCCCGGGCGAGAACCTCTGCGGAGTTGTTTCTGCCAATGAGTTCCTGACCCGAAACAATCTGCTTTTTGCCTACAAGAAAGATTATGACACTCCCAACTATGTGGGCCGGAAGGTCATCGTGGTTGGTGGTGGCAATGTAGCTATGGATGCCGCTCGTACCGCTTTGCGTCTGGGTGCTGAGGTGAATATTGTATATCGTCGTTCCGAAGAGGAATTACCGGCTCGTGCCGAGGAAGTGCATCATGCCAAGGAAGAAGGCGTGAAGTTCCAGTTGCTGACCAATCCGTTGGAGATTCTCGGCGATGAGAACGGCTGGGTGAAGGGAGCCAAATGCATCCGTATGGAATTGGGCGAACCTGACGCATCTGGCAGAAGAAGTCCTGTTCCGGTAGAAGGCTCTGAATTTACAATCGAATCGGATATGGTGATTATGGCTTTGGGAACTTCTCCCAACCCGATGATTTCCGCCACCACTCCTGGTTTGGATATTACCAAGCGCCGTTGTGTGGCGGTGGACGAGAAGGGTCAGACTTCCCGCAAGGGCGTGTTTGCCGGTGGTGATGCTGCCAGCGGAGCTGCTACCGTAATATTAGCAATGGGCGCCGGTAAAACCGCCGCCCATGCCATAGATGAATATCTGTCTAATTTGTAATTCGGATGTGTATGGTAGAGACGTTTCAGGAAACGTCTCTACTTTCTTATTCTTGATTAGAGGTTTTCATGGTCAATTTTACCATTTGAACCCTTGTGGAATTTCACCTGGCGAAGTGTCTTCTCATTGCCAGGTGTTGTTCTTTCTAGGTTGTATACCATGTAGTCATTGGATTCAAAAAAGGGCATCAATGAGGATCCTTTGGACAAAACAGCAATCACAGAGGTCTCAAACTTGGTTTCTGCCTCCACATCTGTTGTGCCAGTGCTGATAAGGGTTAGCTCTATCTCACTCATCCATACACTGCTGTAGTTGGTGAGCATAGCATCGACTGCATGCTGGTTTTCTGGATTGTTGAAATGGTAATCAAAAGAGGCTTTGTAGGTATTGCTCACAAAGTCTTCTTTTTTGCAGCCTGAACAAATTAGCAAGCAAAAGGACAGAATAATAAAGAATGTCTTTTTCATGATGAATTTTTTGTGATTTTAAGGTCAGGTAATTTATTTCTTTTTGTTTTTGATGCTTTCCTTGCCAAAAGAATAGGTGATTCCGACTAAGGCATTGATGCCAAAGCAGTTGAAATCATAATAGCGGGCATAATATTGGCAGCCGATATTGTTGATGGTGGCAAAGGCGGAGAAGTTCTTGTTGATGAGGTATTCAAAGCCGATGCCGAAGTCCAATAAGGGTTTCATTTTGGTGGGTGCATAGCTCACATTGCCGAAATCGTCATAACGGATATTGCCTTGTTCATCGCGTGGTGCCAGTGCCCAACGCATGAATTCCAGCTTGAAGTTCAGGTCGAAGATATACTTTCCGTTTAAGGTATATTTGCCGTCGAAGCCAAAGTCTAAACCGGGTTTATACCATGCGTATTGCAGTTCACTGTCTTTTTTGAAATAGTAACCGTTGTAGTTGGCCTCAAAATTCAGAGACAAATGGTCAATCACATCCCATGACAAATTCAGGCATACATTCAGGTAGTTTACATCATTGTATACGACGATGAATTTATTGTGTAGCATTGCATTTGGATCCAGTTGGAAGAATGCCATGTCCTGCACGTATGCGTAGCGGGCGGAGATGTGGTAGTTCAGTTTCTTGACCAGATTGCCCTTGATTCCTCCGTAAATGTTTATACGGGTGCGAGTGAAGTCCAATTCGTCAAAACTAGGATTGTAGTATGGGTTTTCGTAGAGTAATTCCTTTATTCCCTGATATTCAGCCTTGCCATCAACACCAGCATAGATGCTCAGGATGCCGGGTACGATACCTAGTTGGACTTCCGCCACGGGATAGATAGGACAACGAGTTGCGATATCAGAACGCAATACGGGAATACCAACACCTACTTTAATGTGATATTCCTTAATGGTGAATTGCATATTGGGAACTACTTCGAATTTGAAGGCATTGGCATGGTAGAAATTGGTTTCTTCTTCTCCTTGATTATTAATAAGATACTGAATAAATCTATCATTGTAATAGTCCAAATTGAAGTCAAGACGATAATTCTGGCTTCCTGAAATCTTCATAAAGCGGCTGTCATAGGCGAAAAATGAAGTGATACCGATATGGTTTTCCATGGTTTTGTTGTGGGAGAACAGAAAGTTATAGTTCAAACGAACATCCTGTTTGAGCTTCTTAACACCTGGCAAGTGGTTGGAGCGAACGCCAATCTCAGCCTTCAAATGGTGGAAATCGTTACGTATCTCATCATAGTACCCTTTGTCGTAGTAATCTTCATTGTAGTCGTCTCTCGCTTTTAAAACGTCTTTGTCATAACCATAGAAATAAGCCAGTTCATGATTATAACCCACCGACGAATAAAGTGTTTGGTCTTTGAAGAAAGTGGTGAGAAACAGATGCACTCGGGTGTCGCTGGTGGGAGCGTAGGCGTAATTATTTTGTTTTTTGCCGATGGGACCCGCCCAAGAGGAGAAATGGTGCAGGTTGATGCCATACGAGAACTTGCTGTTGTCGGCGTTATGGGCGGCGAACTCCAATAACGGGGTCAGCGGATAACCGAAACCGACCTTGATGAAGTTGCGGGCAATGGGTTCTCCCACTTCTGGGGTCAGCTTGCTGGGCTTGATGGGAGTGGGGGCGAAACTGACATCCATCTGCATGGGCGTGATGTAGTAGTCGAACTTGACTACTTCTTTGGCGGTGTCGTTGATAACGGCCTGCTGGTTGATTTTCTGGATATTGCTCAGCTGTGGGTTGAAATTCAAGCGGAAACGCGCGGTGTCAATCGCTTGGCCGAAAGTCCAACCGGCTATACAAAATATTGCTGCTGTTAAAAAGATGCGTTTCATTATCTCTAATATATTAATTCAAAATTCAAAATTCAATGTTTAGTGGTTAGGAAGGTTAGGAAGGTTAGTGTTTAGAAGCGTAAGAGCTTTATTATCAACTATTAATTGTTAACTGTCAACTGTCAATTGTCAACTGTCAACTATTCCTCACTATTTTCTGTCTGTTCTGCTTTGTCTAATGCGGCAATTTTTTCCTCCGCCACTTTCTTCAGGTCGTCACCCTCATAATTGTCGAGGATGCTTTGGTAGGTATAGCGGGCCTGGAAAGCGTTGCCCTTGGCCAAATACAAATCACCATATAAAATAAAGGTAGATGCATACCAGTATTCGGAGGTGTAATTGGAGGCCAATATCTCTTTGATCTGTTTCTCACAGAGGTCTAGATTGTTGTCATTGAAGTGAATCAGGGCAACCAAGTAAGCGGCTTCAGCGCATTGGTCATTGTCACCGTTCTTGGACAGGCGGGTCAGATACTTAAGTGCATTATTGTTGTCACTCAATGCAATAGCTGATTTTCCGGCAATCAGCAAGGCTTCGTTCTGGAGGTCGTTATCACTCTGTCCTGCCAGGATGATATTGGTGGCGGCATTATAAGCGTCACGATATTGGCGCAACTCGTATGCGCAGTGCATGCAGCCATTATTACCATATATCATATTGTTTTCGTTAGAGGCGAATTCCACCAACTTGGAGAAATACACCATGGCGCGGGCATATTCTTTTTTGCCATAAAGAATGCTGGCAGCCTTGCGATAAGCAGTCTCGTTATACTCTGTATGATAGTTGTTGACTAACTTCTCGAAAGAACTCAAGGCATTGTCATAGTCGCCGGTGGCGTATTCGCAGTCGCCTTTGCAGTACAGGGCCTTGGCAGCGAACAGACCATTGGGGAATTGCCTCAGATAATCGTTGTATGCCTTGACTGCGGCGTCACAGTCGCCACGCATGTATTTATTCTCCGCAGCCTTGTAGCTGATGGAATCCTGCTTGTCGGCTGAGATGTTCATGTTTTTGGTCTTAATATAGGCGAAGAACTCACTGGTGTTGCCATTTTCGGTGTAAATATTTTCCAGATTGGCAAGGGCGTCTTTGGCTTCTTGAGAGCCTGGATAGGTCTCAAATACGTATTTGAAGGTAGAGATGGCCATATCGACATCCTGGGTATTCAAATAGGATTGTGCCAATTTGTTGTGAGCCTGTCTGATATAGGGGCTCTTCGGATATTTGAGAATGAAATTCTTGTAGGCGGCGATGGCGGCACCATATTCATTCTGGGCATGATAAGTAGAGGCCAATTCGAATTCGGCATCATCGTTGTATGTTGACTTGGGATAGGTGCTCATCATTCTTTCCAATGTCTCAATTTTTTTTGTATAGTCATTGAGGTAACTGTAACACTTGGCTTCCTGGAACAGGGCGTAGTCAGCATTTTTGCGACCCAGCTGTTGGCATTGGTCATAGTATTTGATGGCGCTCTTCAAGTCTTTTTGCATATAATAGCAGTCGGCCAGGCGTGCCGTGGCGTCAGCCTCCATGTCAGGATTGTCTTTTGAAGTGCTTTGTTGCAAATATTTACGGAATGCTTGGGCAGCATCGCTGTATTTGCTGAGTTTCATAGCAGAGTATCCATAAGAGTATTGTGCATCGGCATAATTCACGTCATTGGAGACATTGCCAGCTTTGAAATAGTTTTGGAAGGAATAATAACTGTCTTTGTATTTCTCGTTGCGGTATTCGCATTCGGCTTTCCAGTATAGGTTCTCGGTATTGATGGTTTTGTCCATGGGGTAGGTCATCGACTTGTTCAACATTTTGATTGCTTCCTTGTAGTTGCGGTTGTTGATCATCTCCAAGGCGCGGAAGTGGGTGCAACGTTGGTAAGCGCGTAGCAATGAAGGACTTTTGATGTCGATTTTTTCCAGCGAGTTGATGGCGCTTTGGTAGTTTTTGGTGGACATATAGATGGATGCTAGATAGCTGTTGGCTTCCTGAGAGCGAGTGGAGTAGGGGTATTTGTTGATGTATTCTTCCAAAGCCTTGATGGCGCTGTTGAAGGGACTGTTGGAGGTCTCGTACTGCAACTTGGCGTAGTTGTACATGGCATCTTCTTGGATTTCAGTATTAAAATCGTATTTAGAGGCCTGGTGGAAGTTCTGTGAGGCAGCCTGGTAGTCTTTCTGCTGCAGGTAGCAGTCGGCAATTAGGTAGTAGCTGTCCTGGGTCATCTCGTCGCTGGGCTTTTGGGTAGTGGTCTTCGACAGATATTTCACTGCTTCGGAGTATTTTTTGTTTTGGTAGAAAGTATAGCCGACAGCGAAATAGTCGTTGCGGTCGAGTTGCACCTTGTCGTTGTTGAGAATAGGACGGAATGCGGCTTCGGCATTGTCAAAATCTTTGAGATTATAATAGGATAATGCCAAGGTGCGGTATAGCTCAGGCTGGTTTTTCAGGGTGCTTTCGTCCATCACAGAGGGAGCCATGGTGACTACTTTATCATACTGTTCTTGAATGAAATAGATTTGCATCAGATACTGCTTCACTTCGTCTTTGTATTCGGGCACATTTTGCAGTTTCTGGAAGTCTTCCAAAGCCGCCTCATACTGTTTGTCGGTGTAGGCCATGTGGGCAAGGTAATACAGGGCGCGGTAGTGGTAGGGACCATTTTCCTCGCTGCTCTGTTTCATCAAAGCCTTGGCTTCGGCATAATTGCCTGTGGCGAAATAGCTGTAGCCTTTTTTGAAACGGAATTCTGCAAGGTCGTCTTTGTTGACTACGCGTTCGTCAATCTCGTCAAACTGTTCCAGCACTTTTTTGTACTGTTTTTTCGAGAAATAGTACATGCCCAAGTGGTAATGGGCCTGGGGCACAAAGGCATGGACGGGATATTGGCGGATGAAGTCGCTGAGCAGGAAAGCGGCGTCCTGGTTGCCCAGTTTGGCGGCGCAGATGCCCATATAGAAATAGGAGTCGGCCTTCAGGTCTTGCTGTTTATCCTCGCTGAATTCGTATACCTGTTTGAAATATTGCTGTGCGGAGCCATATTTCTGCTTTTGGAACATTTCCTTGGCCAGCTGGTATTCGTAGCGGGGCGAGTCGTAGGCCACAGGCTTCTGAGCCAACACTGGCGCGGAAAACAGGACGATGGCAGCGATGAGTATTTTTCCGAAAAGAGATTTCATATATGCTCGTTTTTTATAATCCATACTAAAGATAATTAACGAACAAAAATATGAAAATGGTATGCAGTAATCTATTATTTCCGCATAAAATTGTGAACAGGGGATTTTTAATAAAAACTATTCGTCTTGCAGCTCCAGCCACTCCATCTCTTTCTCTTCGATGGCGTTTTTGACATTGTTGTATTGGGTGTACAATTCTCCGGAGTTGATTTCGGCGGCATAGTCTGCGGGGTTGGAGATTTTATTTTCGATAACGGCTAATTGTTGCTGCAGTTCAGCGATTTCGTTCTCAATTTTGCTCAAACGGTTTTTGAGTTTGCGCTTGGCAGCTTCTTCCTCTTTTTTCTTCTCCCAGCTGATTTTGTTGTTGCTGTCGGTTTTGTCGGCACCACCAGTGGCCAGAGTCTTTTTCTCCAACTCTTTCAGCGAATCCAATTTCTTCTTTTCGAGGAAGTCATAGACATCGCCGATGTAGGTTCTGATTTGATGGTCTTTGAATTCGAAAACCTTGGAACTCAGGCCTTGCAGGAAATCACGGTCGTGAGAGACCAGAATCATGCAGCCCTCATATTGCAGCAGGGCGTTTTTGAGCACGTCTTTCGACTGCATGTCAAGATGGTTGGTGGGCTCGTCGAGGATAAGCAGGTTGAAAGGGGAGAGTAGCAGTTTGGCCAGGGCCAGTCGGGATTTCTCACCGCCGGACAGCACCCGTACTTTCTTTTCGCAGTCTTCTGTGTCGAAGAGAAAGCTGCCGAGGAGGGTGCGGATTTTCGGACGGATGTCCCCCACAGCGATGTCGTCGATGGTCTCGAAAACCGTTTTGTCGGGGTTGAGCAGCTGGGCCTGGTTCTGGGCGTAGTAGCCTATCACCACCTGATGTCCTAAGGTCAGCTTGCCACTTTGGGGTGTCAGTTCGCCCACAATGGCCTTCACCATAGTGGATTTGCCCTCACCGTTACGGCCCACAAAAGCCACTTTTTCTCCTCTTTCCAGATGGAAGTCTATGTTTTTCAATACTTCCAGGGAACCATAGCCTAAGTTGAGGTTTTCTGTCTCCACTGTCATACGACCAGAGTGGGGAGCTGGTGGGAACTTGAAGGCGATGGAGGAATGATCGATACTTTCCACTTCGATTTTCTCCATTTTGTCGAGCAACTTGATGCGGCTTTGTACTTGTTTTGCCTTGGTGGCTTTATAGCGGAAGCGCTCGATAAAGCGCTCTATCTGGGCAATTTCTTTTTGCTGGTTTTCGTATGCGTTTTGCTGTGATTCAATGCGTTCCAGACGTTGTTCCACATACTGGGAATAGCTGCATTTGTAGTCTTGCAGGCTGCCGAAGGTGATTTCGACGGTGCGGTTAGTGACACGGTCGAGGAAGGCGCGGTCGTGCGACACAAGAATGAGGCAACCAGAATAGTTGGCCAAATAGTCCTCCAACCATTGTATGGACTCGATGTCGAGGTGGTTGGTGGGCTCGTCGAGGAGGATGATTTCTGGTTGTTGCAGGAGGATTTTGGCCAGGTTGACGCGCATTTGCCAGCCGTTGCTGAACTCGGCCATCGGGCGGGCGAAGTCGGAGTTTTTGAAGCCCAGACCTAAAAGCACCTTTTCGGCATCGCCTTCCATGGTGGCGCCGCCAAGGTGGTGGAAGCGGTCGGTGGCATCGGACAACTGTTGTGCCAGATTGATATATTCCTCTGATTCATAATCTGTCCTGTCGGACAGTTTGGCGTTGATTTCCTTGATTTTGGCTTCCAGCCGACGGGGTTCAACAAAGCATGACATGGTTTCCTCCCAGATGCTTTTGTCGTAATTGCCAAGGATTTCCTGGGGTAGGTAGCCGGTCTTGTAGCCGGAGGTGATGACGATGGTACCCGATTCGGGTTCCATTTCCTTGTGGATGATTTTGAGTAGGGTGGACTTGCCGGCACCGTTTTTGCCGACCAGTCCGATGCGGTCCTTGTCGCCCGCCACGAAGGATATATCTTTAAATAAGTAGTCGCCGGTGAAATTGACCGACAGTTTGTTTATCTGTATCATAGCGGCGGCAAAAATACGAGAAAATTAGCAAATTAGCAAATTAGTGCTTTTATCGCACAAGATTGGGAATGGGCGGCAGTTCCGGGCGGCGGACTTTAAGGTCTCTAAGGTCGTTGAGGTCATTAAGGTCTTTAAGGTCCGCCGCCCGAAACTGCCTGGAATGGCAAAAATCATGCGGGGAAAGGCAAAGGTGTTTTTGCGGAATTTCGGAAATTTTTGGAGAAAATCACGCAAAAATTCATTGACGGAATGGGGGGTGAGGCAGGATAAATCAGGGCACTGTAGAAAAGAAAAAAGCACTTGCATGATTGTTACAAGTGCTTGATTTTCAGCTTGTGACCCATGCAGGATTCAAACCTGCAACCTTTTGATCCGTAGTCAAATACTCTATTCAGTTGAGCTAATGGGCCGTTTGAAATTGTGACTGCAAAGATATACAAAAAATGAATACGATATTCATCTTCAAGAAAAAAA
>JAGCSI010000135.1 GCA_017964255.1 Bacteroidales bacterium
AGCAATTCATTTCAAACGGCCCGCTTCATCGGATTGAGGTATCTGTTTTCTCCCAAAAAACATCATGCCATCAATGTGATTTCCATTATCTCCATGATCGGTATCATGGTCAGCTCGGCCGCTTTGATTATCGTGTTGTCGGTGTTCAACGGCATGGAGGGCTTGGTGCGCAGCAGTTTCAATTCCTTCAATCCTGACTATCAGATTCTTCCTAAGGAAGGGAAAGTCTTTGCCACAGACACTTTCCCGATGGCGGAGTTGCAAAAACTTGAGGGCGTGCAGGCTGTGTTTGAGGTGGTTTCCGACATGACTTTGATGACTTACAACGAGAAGCAACTGCTGGTGTCTGTCAAGGGAGTTGCCCCTGATTATCTGCACAGTACAGGCATCGACAGCTTGCTGTTTGACGGCATTGCCACACTGCAATACAGCGAAGGTCCCGCAGCAGTGATGGGAGCCATTGCCGCCGGCAATATCCAGCTGAATATGCATAGTCCCGAACGACTGAAGGTGTATTATCCCAAGCGTTTGCTCAAGAACTTTTCTGATCCGGCGCGGGCGTTCAATATCGACTATGTTATTCCGGTAGGCGTTTTCGCTTCCTATACGGAATATGATGAGAAGTATGTGTTTGTGCCATTGGATTTTGCCCGTTCCATTATGAACTATGAGAACGAGGTGACTTCCATTGAGCTGAAACTGAGAAATCCGAAAGAGTATGCCAAAATCAGGACTTCCATCGAAAATATTTTAGGTGAAAATTATATTCTGAAAGACAAATATCAGCAGGAAGAAACACTATTCAAAACCATGAAATCAGAAAAACTGATGGTCTTTGTTATTCTGGCCTTTATCTTGGTGGTGGCCGGTTTTAACATGATTGGCACCTTGTCCATGCTCATCATTGAGAAGAAGGATGACCTCTCGGTGCTCTATGCTATGGGTGCCCGCAGATCGCTGGTACGCAAGATTTTCATGGTGCAGGGCGGTTTCATCTCTTTGCTGGGAGGTTTGGCAGGCTTGCTTATCGGCCTGCTGATATGTTTCTTGCAAATGAAATTCCACATCGTGGGCTTGGGAGATGGCAGTGCCGGCTATCTCATCAATTATTATCCGGTGCAGCCGGAATGGATGGATTTCGTTACGGTTTTGCTTACAATATTGATAATCAGTATTATAACCTCATATATCCCCATCCGTTATATGAAAAATATCGTGGTGGACAAAAAATAAGGAGGCGGATTCATGAAAAAATTATTGTTAGTACTAAGTATATGCTTCATGGCGGTGTTGCTGTCGGCCCAGATTCCCATTGGCACTTTTCGCGACCATTTGGCCTATAACCGTTTTTATTCGGTGGCGGTGGGCGATGAAGTGTATGCAGCGGGAGAAAACGGGATTTTGTATTTCCCTAAGAATAAGGCCAATATAAGCGAATCGGACATGTACAAATGGTCCAAAAGCAATGGCTTGTCGGATGTGGACATTGCCAAAATAGCCTACGACAAGTCCACCCGGAATTTGGTGATTTCGTATGCCAACGGGAATTTGGATTTTATTGTGGACGACCAGTTGACCAATGTGCCGGATGTAAAAAATAAGCAGCTTTCAGGGTCAAAATCGGTGAAAAGGATATGTTTTGATCACGGATTATGCTACTTGGTTTACAACTTCGGCGTGGTGGTTGTGGATTTGTCCACCTATCTGATCCGGGACACTTGGTATGTCAACAGTCTTGGAGACCATGTTGTTTTCGACTTGGCCATTACCCCGGAACGATTCTATATGGCTACGGATATCGGAGTATATAGCATTGACAAGCAAAGTACTGCGTTAGCCGATTTCGGGGTCTGGCAGTGGGAGTCGGCCTTGGGACTTCGGGAATACAATTATATTGCCGCCTGTCAGCAGAAGGTGTTTGTCAATCGCAATTCAGATGAGCATGATGGAAGTGGGCAGCTTACGGTGACGGATTCTGTTTATGTGCTGGAGAATGGTGCTTGGCACTATGATTCTGGTTTTGACGCCCAGGATGTCCGTGCTTTTGTGGTTTGTGAGGGAGTTTTTATGATGGTGGATTGGCAGAATGTGGTGGCATATGAGAATGATTATTATGATTTTAAGTATTTTTATGAGGAAGGTGTTTTCCCGAGCTTGCAATACGCCGATGCCGAGGGTGACAATGTTTGGGTGGCTGATGATTTCAATGGCCTGTGGCGTTGGAACAGGGTGTCGGGGCAACTTACATTGTTGACTTCTGACGGCCCCCATTCCGACAAATCTTACAGTCTTTCATGTGAGGGTGGGGTATTAGCCGTTACGGCGGGAGGATATAATCTATGGGCACCCGCTTATTTTGAGCCGGCATGCAGTTTCTTCCAGAATGAGCAATGGAGCTATATCTCACAAGAATTTCAGACCCTCAGTTATGCCCATGATTTGGTCAAGGTGGTCATTAATCCCAACAAACCAGAGGAATGTTTTGTGTCTTCGTGGGGCAATGGCTTGTACAAATGTGTTAACGGACATGTGGTGACTTTCTACGACCAGAGCAACAGCCCCTTGCGGGGGATGAGCAGCGAGGAGGTGGCCAGGGTGTCGGGTTTGTGTTTTGATGCCTATGGTAACCTGTGGGTGGCCAATTCCGGGACTTCTTATATCTTGCATGTGCTGAAAACTGACAACACCTGGGTGACCTTGAATAACCTGAGGGGCAATGACGGTACCGTCGCCCAACATGTGTATGTTGATTCAAGAGGTTATAAATGGATTACATTCCCGCGTAGCAGTACGCAATCCCTTTGTGTTTATAATGATAATAAAACTATCGAGAATCAATCGGATGACAGATTTATGATGGTCAATATGAATGCAGCTGCCGAGGTGGAGTCGGCGGTGGTGAAATGCATCACGGAGGACAAGAACGGACGGATGTGGATTGGCACAGACAAGGGCGTCAAGGTGATTTATGAACCTTCGCGAGTGTTTGACGGTTCGTCGTTGCCCAGGAATATTATTTTGGAGCAGGGAGGCTATACCGCTGTTCTGTTGGAGTTTGAAGAGGTGTCATGTATTGCCGTTGATGGCGCCAACCGCAAATGGATGGGCACTACCAGAGCCGGTGTGTTTTTTATCAGCGAAAATGGTACAGAGGAGTTGATGCATCTTACAGCGGAAAATTCCTCCTTGTTGTCGAATGTAATATACGATATTGCCATTGACGGTACTACCGGTGAGGTGTTTTTCAGTACAGACAAAGGTGTTTGTTCATATCGCGGCACTGCCACAGAGGGTAGTGAAGAGTATACAGATGTGAAGGTGTTCCCTAATCCGGTGCACAGTGGCTATACCGGAGTGATTGCGGTAAGCGGGCTGATGGAGAATTCTTTTTGCAAGATTGTGGATGCCGCTGGCAATCTGATTTGGCAAGGTTATGCCAATGGTGGCGAACTGGTGTGGGATGGCAAGGATTTCAGAGGCCGCCGTCCGGCAACGGGAGTGTATTTCGTATTTTCCTCCAGCAAAAGCGGCAAAGAGAAAAATGTGGCCAAGTTTGTGTTTGTGAATTGATGGATGTCTAAGTATAAGGATGTTATATTTCTGATTTGTTGAATTGTTAATCTGTCAATTATATGTTTGTGTCGTCAAAAGCGCTTGTTTTGCATAAGACCAAGTATGCCGATTCGGGCATCGTGGTAAAAGTGTTTACGGAGCGGTATGGCACCCAGACTTTTATCATCAAAAACGCTTTCTCGCCCAAAAACAGGCATCTGCTGCCCTTGTTTGCCCCTCTTTCGATGATAGAACTGCAGTTTGACGACCGTAAACTCAACCAGTTGATGTATCTCAAAGAGGCAAACTGCTACAATCAATATGCCCATATTCCATTTGACATTGTCAAAAGTTCTCTCTTGATGTTTTATGGGGAATTGCTATACCGCCTGCTGTATGACTATGGGGCGGACCCGCAGTTGTTTGCCTTTATTGAACAGCGTCTGCTGCAGTTGGATGTAGCGACGACGGTCCGTCCTGACACGCATATTGATTTCATGCTGAGAATGTCGCAGATTCTGGGCTTTTATCCGGTTCCCAACTACGACCAGTCGCATCCTGTCTTTTCCATCACGCAATCGGCTTTTGTCGGCAATTGGGTGGATGAGGAGCAAAATTTGTCGCCGACGGCAAGTGCCGTATTGTTTGCCATGATGAACGGCACCCTGCCGCATGCCGCCCCGAAACCTGTCCGGAATGAATTGTTACGGGGCATGTTGCGCTACTACAAGCACCATAATGAACACATTGGAAAGATTGAATCGGTATCGATTCTGGCTGATATTTTGAAAAGCTGATATATATACGCCATATCCCTTCGTCAACAAACGCTCAAAGCTTTGTAAACATCCCCTTTTGGGGAGGGTAAGCTTCCCCAAAAATGTAAGCTTACAAAAACACATGTCTCATTGCAATGATTTCATTCCAAGGAAGCTCAGAGTGGGTGTCTTTGAATGGAATGCTTAACATATATGCAGCTTCTCCAATAATCTCCACATTTTTCAACACCGCAAAATATAATAGTTTGTCAGATATGAATTCCTCAAATGTCTTCCCTTGTACAAAAGAGAGAACATTTTCGGCATAACATACAATATCTTCCAATCGTCCTTTATCTCTACTAGGCTCTCTCATAAATCAATTTTTTGTCTTTGTTGGCAGTAATTGCAGCGTATGGGCGCAATGTTCCTTCCTCAACCAAATCCACTTCCTTGTTAAGTAGTTTTTTAAGTCCAGATACATACTGGCAAACTTTAGCAACCCCACTTTTTGTGAATAATCCAAGGTCACCAGTACATCTACATCGCTTTCAGGCGTTTCCTCTCCCCGAGCGTAAGAGCCAAACAGCCATGCCTTCAAGACAGGCTGGGTTTTGAAATATTCGGCTAATTCTTTTTGCATTTCAAGAGTACTCATAAACGATGTTTTTTTTGTTGCCGCAAAGTTACATATTTTTCTTGAAACAAATAGGGTCAAGTATATTATATTGTTTTTTGTATTTGAGGATGGTTTCAGGGGAGTAATAAATTGATTGGCTTTTCTCCATCGTCATTTTTTCAGTTATTATTGTTTCTCGTCTCATAAAGATGTATCCGTTCCCTGTTTAATTGGAGAGTTTTGAATGTTTTAGGATATTTTTCCTCCATATCACTCCTCTCTTGTTCACTTAGAAAAAGAATATCCATCCCTACTTCAAAGTACTCTTTTACATTCTCTTTTTGAGGATTGTTTAACCTTAATAACGCCTTGTTAAAGTCATGGTCGCCAATTCTTTCCATAATACCAATCAAAATGTATCCGTGTTCATAACCAGCACCATCATAAATATTACTAATTAACATTATTTCTTTTAGAGCAAGTGTGTCTTTTTTTAGAGATTTATTGACTAAATGAACATATTGTCTATATTCTGATTTATTTTTTAAATTTTCTTCTAAAGTATTGGGGATTGACAACTTGTTTTTATTACATGACAAAAATAGAGTTATTGTCATAAAAAAAAGCACATGTGTAAAATTTATATTCATTTGCTATTTATCAATTACTTTTAAGGTTCCATATTTTATTTGTTTTTCCCATGGCAAAAATCGATGTTTACCCCTATTGTCAGGTACAGTTGTTGATGTTGTATTAGTAATAGCGTCGTAAAGAATATTCCATTCCTCAGATCTTTCTTGTTCTGTCTTCTCAGGGGTTCTAGAGGCAATTGTAATACACCCCCAACTTGTTTTTCCTGGATGAAGATTATAGCCACTCCTTTGTTCTCCATCTGAATTGACCATACCTTTCCTGTCATCAATCTTATTGTATGGTTTGTCATCTTGTGGGTCTAAGACGAAAAACTTATCATGGGCAGGATTTTCATTACCTTTATTCTCTAAAATATTATATGTGCCGATGGGAATGGGAATCTCTTTATGACGACTTTCATCATTTTGTATAATTCTATCTTCATCCAAATGTCCTCCTGAAAACACATTCTCGACAATAATGCCATAGTTATTTTTTTCTTTTTGACTATTTGTTAGTTTTGCATATTCCGATGCAGAAACATATACCATCGTTAATGCTGGTTTCAATTCACTAATATCAGGGATTAATACTAGTTTATTTGTCCTCTTATTAAATAAAATGTATGCTTCCAATCCTTCAAGCTCCCTTGCCCAAATCGGTGTGTTCTCACAAAACGCATATGTGCTATTCCAAGGGTATTTGGCGGCCAGTGGGTCAACGCTCCAGAAGCGGCCTAAACGGGCATCGTGCATGCGGTATTCGAAGGCAAAAAGACCGTTTTCTGTAAACACCTCATTATCACCCTCTTGCCCGTTGAAAAAGTACCGATATCCCCCGATATTGGGACTTGGTGATTTTGGACGGTATGTGAAGGTCGTTTTCATGGGGCAAAGATTAATGGAACTTAATGGTTATGCTATCTTTTTTTAGAATA
>JAGCSI010000136.1 GCA_017964255.1 Bacteroidales bacterium
TAATCATCTCCAGTGCTTTTAACCTTGAAATAGTCTGTTTTATTATAATTATCTTCATTTTTTCTTCCTATATAGACTTACCCAGAATCTCCAGAACTATTTCTTTCCATAAATAGATACAAATTCTCACTTTCAATATGATAGAGGTATCTCTCGCCATGGGATGTGAATATAAAAAATGCTATTATAAAGGCAATAATTATACCCATGCATCCGAAACACACCCAGAAGGCACAAGAAAGTATTTTGTTAATATTTCCAACCATAGTCTATCTGTATTTCTTAAAGATGTGACTATATCCAAATTTTTGAGCATTTTGAGTTGACACTCCCTCTGGAGTCCATCTAAATTAATGCGTCACTTGTTCAACTGTTCCATTCTTATTAATTACCATGCTATTATTTCCCATATAGTCTTGATTGTAGTAATGCCAACCATCGACTGCGCCATTGGTATTCTACAGCTTCGCTAAGCCATGACACGACGGGCTGGCTTTGTCGATGCTTTTTACTATGTCGGATAGCAGGCGAATTCATAGTATTTCGCTGCAAATATATGAATTATTTTTGTTTCTTCAATCAATTTGGCCTATTTTTTTCATTATTTTCTCGTCAAAAGTGCAAATCGTCTTCGCGAAATCGATTTCCAAATCCCCTTACTTCTTGTACTTGAGGATATGCACCAGGCCAATGTGTTTTATTGATTATATTTTCTGATTGATTGGTTGTAATATACTTGGTAGCAATATGTAAATGTAAAGTATTGAGAGTCAAGGCTTCGAACGAAACGTTAGAACCTATTATATGATTGATAACTTATGCTTTGATAGCCACCCTTCCCCAAATGGATTTGTAAAGTGTTGAAAATCAAGGCTTGTTCCATTTTGGAACAAGCCTATTGAGGTAACAAAAAATAAAAAAATAAAATTATAAAAAATAAAATTATAAAATTCATATAAAGAATTTACGAATTTACGAATCTCAAAGTGCTGAAAATCACGAATTCGAGCAAAATGGGAGAATTAAAATGGGCATAAATAGACCCTCTATCAGCAGACAATGTCAAAGGCGCGACACCATACGATGCCGCGCCTTCTGATGAATAGTTTGAGCGAGAAAAGACTGGTTCTTTATGCTTCGATGTGGATTTGGTCAAGTCATTTCAAGGCAAGACACTCCCCTCATTTCACCACGACCTTCACGCTCTTCCCGCCCATCTTGAAGATGACGGTGGTGCCGGATGGCAAGTGAGTGGCAATAGTGGCAGTACCATTCTGCGAGGTTGCCGAGCCTGCCAGTTTGCCATCGGTTGTAAAGAGAGTGATGCTTGTGTGATCGTCAATTCCTTCTACAATTATCTGTCCTCGATCCGTCTTAATCAGCACGGGGCGAGCAGGGATTTGAGCCAAGCCATCGGTAATACCCTCGGTCTGAGGCTCCTGATCGATCCAGCAGAGGGTGGCTGTAACGATGTCCGAATTGGCATATCCCTGCTTCGTGGCATACACGGTAATGGTGTAGGTTGCAGTCAGTGCGATTGTTGCCTCATAGTGCTTCTGAATGTCAGCATCTTCGATGTCTGATACAAACACGACATCATCAGTCTCGCAGCTGAACGACAGCTTTCCGTTCTGGTAGCTGATGGTTGGAGTGGCGCACTTGGGTGTTTCGGGCGTGCCCCCATCCAGAGCGGTAATGTTCCTGAATCGCTTCCAGGGCTCTTCCGCCTTGTAGGCTTCGACTGAACCTTCGGGCACGTGAAGTGTTGCATATTCGATGTAGGAATCCTCGAAGGCATTGCCTATTGTGTAGGGTACACTTTCTGCAAGGCAATAGACGTCTTCTAGCTCCGAACATTTTCCAAATACTCTACTGAATAGGCCTGTAACACCACTACCAATCGTAAGGGTGGTGAGTCCTTTACATCCCCAGAAGGCACTCTCTCCAATTGTCTGTACACTATTGGGGATGGTTACCGAGGTCAGGCTTGTGCAATTCTGGAATACATTATTCGATATAGCCCCTAAATCATTACCCATGTCAACGGAGGTCAAACCGCTACAATCAGCGAAAGTATATTGTCCTAAAGAAGTTATGCTGTTGGGGATGGTGATCGATGTCAAGGCACTACATTTATAGAAAGCATGAGAACCTATTGAGGTCACGCTGTTGGGGATGGTGATGGATGCCAGGCCGATGCATTCTCTGAAAGCATATTGCCCTATCCATGACACGCTGTTGGGGATGGAGATTGAGGTCAGGGAGCTGCACCGGGAAAATGCGTGATCTCCAACGTACATCACGCTGTTGGGGATGGTGATGGAGGACAGATTACTGCAGCCGGAGAATGTGGTATTCTCAATAGTCTTCAAGCTGTTTCCCAGGTCAATGGAGGTCAGACCGATACAATCTTCGAAAGCACAGGCACCTAAGGATGTCACGCTGTTGGGGAGAGTGACCGAGGTCAGTCCGTCGCAGCTCTGGAAAGTACGAATACCAATCGATGTCACGCTATTGGGAATGGAGACCGAGGTCATGTTGCGGAAGCCGAAGAAAGCGAGATCCCCTATCGATGTAATGCCGTCGGGTATTTCAAGCTCCGTTATCTCAACTCCATTGAGGAACAGATGTTTTGCACAAGAGAGCGGATTGGACGAACCGTCTGGCCCTACGAAAGAGATTCCAAGCCACGCGACCAGATCCGAGATGTGCAACGAGGTCAGACTGCAACCCGAGAAAGCATATTCCCCTATTGCTTCCACGCTGGTGGGAATGGTGATGGAGGTCAGGCCGGTACAGCCGACGAAAGCATTTGTTCCGATGGAGGTCACCTTATCCCCAAGGTCAATCGAGGTCAAGCTGCGGCATTCACAGAAAGTATAAGGCTCGACGGTTGTCACTCCGCTTGGAATAGTGAACGAAGTAAGGCTATAACACTTATTAAAAGCGCCATTGCCAATTGATGTCACGCTATTGGGGATGGTAACTGAGGTAAGCTGGCCACAGCTGTTGAAAGCATAAGCACCAATCGCGGTCACACTATAATCGACCCCTTCGTATGTGACCGAAGCAGGGATAACAACATCGCCCTTGTAGTCATTGTCTGCATACGGGTTGTTTATCACTTTTGCCTCTTTGGCTTTCGTTACCAGGTCGTAGTAGATGCCATCGATTTCAACAGCATCGGCAAATGCTACCAGAGGCAGCAAAACTGTCAGAAGGAAAAGGATGAGCTTTTTCATAGTAGTATAATTTATTATCGCTGCAAATAACGTAAAAATTTATGACATATGCAAGAAATTCGCTGGAAATCTTCTCAATACGTATGGATATTTTCCAATTATGG
This sequence comes from Bacteroidales bacterium, assembly GCA_017964255.1. Classification (GTDB taxonomy): domain Bacteria; phylum Bacteroidota; class Bacteroidia; order Bacteroidales; family WCHB1-69; genus RUG11690. The sequence continues at coordinate 3,347 of JAGCSI010000136.1, forward strand.
GTGCATTTGACAGATTTTTTGGCAAAATCGTTGATTCCACACTCGGTTTCAGATGCAAATTGATTGGTTACCAAAGCGCGAAATCCTCCGTTCTCTGATTGCGGAATTGGGGTAAAAAATTATAAAAATTACTTTTATTAAAATCATTTTTATCATTTGGGAGGTATCATACCTATATTTCGTCCTTCCAGAGTTCGAAGAGGAATTGTATGTTCTTAAGAATCAAGGCTTGCCCCGTTTTAAGGCAAGCCTTGATTATATTTTCTGATTGATTAGGTGTAATATACCTGGTAGCAATATGAATCTGTAAAATATTGAAAGTCAAGGCTTCGAACGAAACGTTAGAAGCCTATTATATGATTGATACTTTCTGCTTTGATAGCCATCACTCCCCAATGTGAATTCGTAAAGTGTTGAAACTTATGAATTTGAGCGAAACGCTAGAATTATAAAGGGCATAAATTGACCCTCTATCAGCAGACAATGTCTAAGGCGCGACACCATACGATGCCGCGCCTTCGGTTTTGAATCAAGTTATAGGATGTGTAATACACAATTCAAGCAACTTGTCCAACCATCCTGCCAAAGGCGATGGACAGCTTAACAGACCTCCGTTGTACTGGAGATTGAGCATTGAGAATCGGATACGAATACTTGGAGCATATTTCTTATTGTACTCTGCAAGGCTATTCCCGTTGATGCTATGTGCAGCCTTTACTTCGATGGGTATTATCTTGTCGTCCCACTGAATCACCAACTCTACCTCTGCCTTCCGATCAGATGTCCAATAGCATGGTATCATACCATCCAACAGCGGCATGATTGACTGTAATACCGCATTCTCAGCCATAGCTCCCTTGAACTCCGAATAGTTGGCAATGGGATCGGTAACGACTGAGGCAGGTAGATGAGCCAAACGCCGAAGCAGTCCGCAGTCGCAAGCATATACCTTGAATGCATCTGTTTCCTGATATGCAGATAGAGGCATGCCGGGCTTGCTGATGTCATATACTCTGTAGATCATTCCTGCCTCTTCGAGCCACATCAGCGCATCTTCATAATCCTTCGAGCGTGCACCGCTCTTGATGACCTTATAGACGAACTTCCTGTTTTCCTTCGAAAGTTGCGCAGGTAGCGAATGCCAAAGTGCATGAATGCGCGGTATCTCCAGAGGATTGGCATACTTCGCGAAATCCAATTCATAGAGGTCGAGGATGTCCTGAAGAACAGACTCTACAGCTCCAACACCTTTGTTGTCGAGTAGGGCGACTATGGCATCAGGCATGCCACCCGATACCTGATAGCGACGATATTCGCTGTTAAGCTTGTTCAGGATGATGGTAGGCAGATGACAGATGTCCTCCAAATTTTCAATCCACCCGTAAGTGCTTGGGTCGCTCGCACGAAGAAACTCCTTGAATGTGACCGGAAACATCTTTATCACCTTCACCTTTCCCACGGGCACCGTCATCCTGTGGCGTCTCACAGCCACCCCTAACAACGAACCCGCAGCGATGATATGGTATTGGGGAGCGTCTTCACAAAAGTACTTTAGACTATTCAGTGCCGCCTCGCATTCTTGGATTTCATCGAATATCATCAGCGTCTTGCCCGCCACGATGGGCTGTTCGCAATATAGCGCCAATTCCTTCACCAAGCGATCGGGCGACTTCGTGGTCTCAAACACAGATTTCAACTCTGCCTGACGGTCGAAATCAAATTTCACACAGTAGTCAAAGCACTCCTTTCCAAAGGTTTCCATGGCCCACGTCTTGCCAATCTGACGCGCACCTTTCAGCAGTATGGGCTTTCTGTCGGGGTCGTCCTTCCACTGCTTGAACGATTTGATGATGTCTCTTTCTATTCTCATAAAATACACAAAATAGTGTCGATTTGTGTATAGGTTATACACTTTTCGCTATTTTCTGGTGCAAATATAAGCACTTTTTCCGACTTCTCCAAATTTTTCACGTCAAAAGTGCAAATTGTTTTTGCGAAATCGATTTCCAAATCTGTGGAAGAGAAAGGACAGAGGTTCTATGTTTCGATGTGGGAATTGGTCGAGTTATTTCACAAAGACAAAATCGCGGAATTGGGGAAAAAATTATAAAAATTACTTTTATTAAAATCATTTTTATCGTTTGGGAGGTATCATACCTATATTTCGTCCTCCCAGAGTTCGATGAGGAATTGTATGCTCTTAATAATTAAGGTTTACGCCAAAACAGCGCAAGCCTTGATTATATTTTCTGATTGTTTGGGTGTAATATA
>JAGCSI010000137.1 GCA_017964255.1 Bacteroidales bacterium
CACGGATCTCGCAGAGTTCCTTATAAGTTTCGGGCATCAGCTCCTGCATAGAATGCATGTGCTTGTTCTGCTCGTTCTTGGTGTCATCGTTCAAGGGGTTGGGGGTACGGATACCAGCCACAACGTCCTCGCCCTGTGCGTTGATCAGCCATTCGCCATAGAATTGGTTGTCACCGGTAGCGGGGTTACGGGTGAAAGCCACACCGGTAGCGGAGGTCTCGCCCATGTTACCGAACACCATGGTCTGCACGTTCACAGCGGTGCCCCAGTCATCGGGAATACCTTCGATGCGACGGTAAGAGATAGCTTTCTTACCATTCCAGCTCTTGAACACGGCCTTGATACCGCCTTCCAGCTGAGCCTTGGCGTCATCCGGGAATTCAGTACCGAGCACTTCTTTGATTTTAGCCTTGAATGCATTGGCTAATTGCAGCAATTCGTCGGCAGTGATTTCAGTATCGCTCTTGTAGCCTTTGCTTTCTTTGAATTCGTCGAGCATGTCATCCAGCTGTTTGCGGATGCCTTTGCCGTCAGCGGGTTCAATACCTTCGGCCTTCTCCATCACCACGTCGGCATACATCATGATCAGACGACGATAAGAGTCATACACGAAGCGGGGATTGTTGGTTTTCTTGATCAGGCCAGGGAGCGTTTTGGAGCTCAGACCGATATTCAGTACGGTATCCATCATGCCGGGCATGGAGCTGCGGGCACCTGAACGGCAGGAAACCAAGAGAGGATTTTCGGGATCGTCATATTTCATTCCCATAATCTTTTCCATCTGAGCCATACCTGCCCAAACTTCGTCCATCAAACCCTCAGGAAGCTGGCAGTTGTTGCCGTAATAGGCGGTGCAGCATTCGGTGGTGATGGTCAGACCAGCGGGAACTGGCAATCCCAATAAACACATCTCGGCGAGGTTAGCGCCCTTGCCACCCAACAAATTTTTCATGTCGGCTTTGCCCTCAGCGGTCTTCCCGCCAAAGGTGTAAACGTACTTTACTTTACTCATTTTCAATTACTTTACAGATTAGTATAAAAATATTTATCGTCATTTTTTAAGGGTGCAAAGATACGAATTTTTTCAATTAGTTAATTAGCAAATTCGTTAATTAGTAAATTAGACAATGGCTGTCTTTCGTTTTTTTGTATTTTTGCCGATTGAATATGTTTCATTTTATGAATTATGCTAAAAACATTTAATAAAAACTTGCTTCCTTTATTTGTCGCTATTTTGCTGATTGTGGCGGGGGGATTGTGTACATGGTTCACTGCCCGCAGCGTGCACGTGCACTTGCGCGAAGGCGAAACCAACACCGCAGACAATTCATCCATTTATGAGGACTTCCGGGACACCGTCGCCAATTTCTCCTGCAAGAACTCCCATGGTTCAGAAAACTCAGACAACACGAAATTGCCTTTCAGCATTCGACTTGATAAATTCGATGTGGACTATTACGAAGGCACTCATACCATAAAGGATTATATCAGCTATGTCACCGTAAGCGATGGTGGGCAAGAGACCAAGGCTCGCATCTCGATGAACAAAATCATGAAATACCGGCATTATCGCATTTTTCAGGAGGACTATGACAGCGACTTAGATGGGAGCGTTTTGCTTGTCCGTTACGACCCATGGGGAAACACGCTGGTTTACATCGGCTTTGCCCTACTCTTGCTGTCGATGATATGGTTGCTGTTACGCCGCGACGGGGCCTTCCGCAGCTTGTTACGCGCACTCTCTGTCGCCGGCCTGCTACTTTTGTCAACCCAAGCTTTTGCCCTACCCGATTCAGGGAACAGGGGACAGGGGATAGGGGACAGTGTTCATAATTCAGAATTCAAAATTCAAAATTCAAATAATCAACTGTCAACTGTCAATTGTCAACTGTCAACTGAGGAAGCGGAGGCTTTCGGTCAGCTGTCGGTGTATTACCGTGGCCGCATCGCCCCCTTCGACAGTTATGCCCGCGACTACTGCAAGGCCACATTCCCAAAAGGTTCCATGCCCAAAGAATACAATCCGGTACAGCTTGTTACAGCAATCTATCTTTTTCCTGAAAATTGGCCCGACAAGCCTCAACCATCTTTCAAAATTTTCCCCCAACAAAACTTATGGCTGAGTCCGGAGGATGATTTAAGCAAAGCGCAAAATGAAGACACCCTTTTCATTGCCCATATTCTGGACTGGCTGCGGCAATCCATTCAGGAAGAACAACATAAGCAGAACATACAGATTATCAATTCCATAGCAAGATTCCAGGAAAAACGTTGCACTCCTGGTAGCATCAACCGCAGCAAAGAACGCATAGAAATCACTTATAATCAATTTAATACAGAAAGAAAGATCTTCTTGGCCGAAATCATCCTCGTACTGGCACTGTTTATTTTGCTGATTACAGCCTCCAAAACAAGCTGGCTCCAAAGGATTGCCCAACTTTTTGTATGGCTGGCACTTATCCTCACCCTGGCGGACATTGTTCTGCGCTGTTACCTGTCGGGCCACGGACCCTTCAGTGGCACCTTCGACACCATGTTGTCGCTGGCCGCCATCACACTGTTAGTAGCCGCCATTTTCGGACGCAAAAAATTGATTATCAGTTTCTCAGCCTTGACTGCTGCCGCTTTTGTCACCTTGGCAGCATCGCTGATGGGAGGCCGGAGTTTCTCCCCCCTAATGCCAGTGTTGATCTCCCCTTGGCTCACCGTTCATGTGTCTATTCTGATGACCGCCTATAGTATGCTGACATTCACCTTTATTTTGGCGCTCATCAGCATTTCTTTCATTATTTTGAAAAGAAAACAAGAAACCGTTCAAAACATCACAAATACCAGCCGTGTATTCTGCATCATTGGAGTGGTATTGCTGACTACGGGCATCATCATAGGCTCAGCGTGGGCCAACATCAGCTGGGGGCAATATTGGAGTTGGGATCCCAAAGAAACCTGGGCGCTCATCACTCTTCTGGGTTATTGCGCCGCCCTGCCGGGAGTCATCCCTGCCGCTGACCGCCACCCATGGCTATATCATCTGATCATCCTCATCGCCTTCGGTCTGCTCATCATGACATACCTGGGCATAAACCTCTTCGGAGGGATGCATGCCTATTAGGGGTTAGGGATTAGGAGTTAGGTATTAAGTATTAAGAATTAAGAATTCAAAATTCAAAATTCAGAATTCAAAGAATAACTTTCAACTTTCAACTTTCAGTTTTCAACTTCATTAATTGGCACATTTACTAATTTACTAATTTGCTAATTAACTAATTGATTACCGTTTTACCACCTTCACCACGCTTTCGGAAGAGTTCTGGCTGTTGCGCAGTTTCAGCATATACACACCCGCTGCGTAGGAGGACAAATCGAGTTGCCTATCGTTTCCACTCATTTCCCATCTGTTCAGCAACTTGCCATACATATCCAGTAACTGAATCTCCCCGCCAAACAACTGCTCATTGTTCATGGTCAACTGTACATTAACCATACCGTTGGTGGGATTAGGAAATACAGCCACGCTATATCCATCCACATCATTGATGCCAGTGGAATAAGATATCTGTATGGATGCCGGTAGTGACGGGCCGCAATCATTCATGGCATATACCGACAAGGTGGCGCTGCCGGGAACGGGAATCGTTACCTGGGCGATATTCTGGTTGTAACTGAGTATCCAGTTCGGATTCGTCAAAATCCACTCATACGAATTGGCACCTTCAACCGCCCCTATCATATAGACATAGTTACCCGTACTTGTAATGGTACCACTACCGGAAATCGGATTGGCAATAACAGGAATGGGAGTGACGGTAAGATGCAAGGTGCGCACACTGTCGCAGCCGGATCCAGTTGTATAGCTTTCGGTAAATGTAAACTCCCCGCCTTCGGTCTGCACCGGAATCACAAAACCCTGTCCCGTATAAGAATTTCCCTGACAGATGGTCGCCTCAAAATCGAAGGCATACTCTGGATGCACCTCCACTGTATAGGTCTGAACCGCCGTGCAATTATCGGGGGAAACCGCAGCGACAGAATACGTTGTCGTTTCTGAAGGTGTAACCTCTATGGATGAGGTAGTTGCACCCGTATTCCACTGATACGACGCCGTATTGGTGCATGCCACACTCAGGTTAATTGTTTCCTCACCGCAAATATCTGTCGGACCGAAAATAGTGATATTCGGCATAGCCAAAGAAGACACATAGCGCGAAGCCGTAGCCGTACAACCATTATCATCGGTCAGCAGAACCTGATAATAACCCACCTGATGGATGGTGATGTTGGCATTGGTATCGCCTGTACTCCACAAGAAGAGTCCATCACCCACTGCCGATAACTGGGCCTGTGAACCCTCGCATATAGCTTCCGCCCCCATAATGGAAACCTGGGGATTAGGATACTGAATCAAAGTATGCGAAGTGGTGTCGGTACAGCCATACTGGTTGTATGCCACCAGTTGATAGGTTCCTACCGTGGACACATCAATCATGGCCGAAGTCTGTCCTGTACTCCAAAAATACACCAATCCGCCATGGGCTATCAAACTTACCGTAGAACCTTCACAAAGGCCGTCTGGGGCCTCTATTTGGGCAACAGGACGCTCATTCACATGAATGTTCTGAGTAGCCGTTGAAGCACATATACCGTTGGATACCTGAACAGTATAGCTTGTATCCACATCGGGAGCAATCACTCTATATGGAGTGGTAGTTCCATCATCCCATAAATACGAGGCTCCACCGTAAGCGAAAAGCACACTCTGCTGACCTTCGCACAAGATGGTGTCACCCGTAATCATAATAGCGGGATAAGAATCCACATGCACATTCAGGGAAGCGCTGTTGGTACAACCCATAGTGTTGGTGACCACCACCGTGTAAAGCCCAGACTCTCCCACACGAATACTCTTGCTGGTCTCGCCTGTGGACCAAAAATAACTGTTAGCCGTGGAACAAGTCAGCACAGCAGTATCGCCTTCGCAAAGAGAGGTATCTCCTGATATGGAAACCATCGGCACAGGCATCACGCTGATATACCACTCGGCCGTTGCCATACATCCGTATTCGCTGTACCCCACCACATTATATGTAGTTGAAAACAACGGATTCACAACAGTATTGGCAGTCGTGTCTCCTGAAGGCCACAGAAAATGAGTGGCAGAACCCACGGCCATGAGTTCCACATCCGCTCCATAACACGCCGTATTGGGCCCCACAATACTCACTGTTGGAGCCGAATGCACTGACACCATCTTGGAAGAGCTTTGGCTGCATCCATGGGCGCTGGTCACCGTCACACCATACACATTGGTGGATGACACACTGATCGCACTGTCGGTAGATCCTGTTGACCACAAATAGCTGACCGGCATATCGGACACTGCTCTGAGGATTTCCGTATTTCCTGCGCACAGATGTGAGGCGCCCTCGATATATACTTCAGGCAAATCATATTGATCTATATGCTTGGATGATGACAACAGGCAAGTAGTGGAATCCAATGAACTTACACCATAATCACCACCTTCATCAACAATAATACTATCACCGACTTGTCCATTCGACCAAATAAAACCTCCGTCTCCATGAGCTACCAAAAGTACAGAGTCACCCTCGCAAAAACTGTCATCTCCACTGATAGGAATAGGCAGATAATTTCTCACTTCGAGATGTTTGCTGATATTGGCTGTACAGCTGTTATCACCCAAAACCACCAAGGTATAATTAGTGGTAGTGGTAGGAGATACTGTTATGGAAGAACTAGTTGAGCCTGTGTTCCAGAAATAGTGATAATTGGGGTTTGAAGCATAAAGCGTAGCTGTCTCACCCACACAAATACGATCAGGTCCCATAATGGTACATTCAGGTATCGGCATCAGTTCAAAAGCGAACGAGTCGGAAGCCTTGCAGGCATTGCTGTCGCTGACTGTCACCGTAAACACTCCCGTTTCGTTGGCGCGAATCTGGGTGGTAGTGGCTCCGGTATTCCACAAATAGCTGATGGCCGTAGCCGACTGGGCGGTAAGCATGTTCAATCCTCCTGCACAAGCAGTGTGGTTACCCACTATCTGCACCTCCGGTTTCGGCACCATGCTGATTTCTACAGTATCCCGTGAAGTGCATCCTTCGGCACTCCATCCCTGAACCATATAGGAACCTGCCGCCGTCACCGCAATACACGAATCCGTTGATTGGTTGAACCATCGGTAAGTGGCACCGCCATGGGCTGTAAGAAGAAGGGTATCCCCCATACAAATCAAAGGTCCTCCTGCGATGGAAATCTCCGGAGTATCATAATACACCACTGTTTTCTCAGCCGTAGCGGAACAGCCTGCGAAAGTGGAAACTACCACCGAATAGGTGCCTGCCTGGGTAATGCTTCGCTGGGCATCGGTCTCACCATCATTCCACAAACAGTATATAGCGCCTCTGGCTATCAATTCAACAGAGCTGCCTCTGCACATACCATCAGGACCTGTAATGGTGGCTACGGGATATTCTTCCACCCTAAGATAAACCACATCCTGGTTCACACATCCATGATTATCTTCCACAGTGACCGTATAAGCTGTCGATTCTTGTGGAGTGACGTGAATATAACTCGTCTGCGCCCCTGTGTTCCATACATAGGAAACCGCATTGGGAGATTGCGCGAATATGGTGGCTGATTGGCCCCTGCATACCGCCAGATCTCCGAGAAAATAAATTTCAGGAAGAGAATACATGACTACTTCCACCGAATCGACCGACGTACAACCGTTAGCAGTCACCTGCAAAGTATAAGTACCTGCTGAATTCACCGTAATCTGGCGTTCACGAGAGCCTGTGCTCCACAAATAACTATAGCCAGTGTACAAAGCGGAAGACAAAGTCACCGGAGTACCATCGCACACCTCATTGGTCGAAGTCGCGATCATGACATTAGGATTGTTTTTCTTGGTGACATTGATCTGCTGGGAAGTGGAACAGCCATTGGAATCCGTTGCGGTAACCCAATAGGCTCCACCCTCTACCAAGGTCACGGTCGCACTGTTACTGATTTGAGTACTATACGCATTCCGCCACAGATAACTCTGTCCGCCAGAAGCTGTAAGTTGCGTTGACAATCCGTCACAGAAAGACAGATTGCCACTGACGGTTACCACTGGATTGCTCTTCTGTGTTACAGAAACAGTAGCGGAGGCCGTACAATTGGCTGATGAAGTAGCAACTACTGTATATATACCCGGACTGGACACCGAATAGGTCTGACCGATAGCCATATTGTTCCACACGTATGAAACGCCCCCGACACCCGTAGCATTCAAAACTGTTGACCCTCCCTCACATATATAAGTTCTTCCGATAATCGAAACTGTCGGCAAATCATTCACTGTCAGAAACTTGGAAGCCGTAGCAGTACATCCATATTGATTGGCAACCTGTACCGAATACATTTGTTCCACTGCCACCTGTATAGAAGGCGTGGTAGCGCCTGTGGACCACCGATAACTGTTTCCGCCCATAGCAGTGAAAAAACTGGATGCCCCTTCACAAATGACTTCATTTCCGGAGATGGTTGGTGTGGGCAGAGGGTTGACACGAACGACATGGACAGCTGTGGCCGTACAGTTTCTGTCGGACCTTGCCGTCACAACGTATGATGTTGTCTGTGCAGAGCTTACATTGATTGAAGACTCCATACTCCCCCCCGGATTCCAGCTGTAACTGTATCCTCCCGAAGCAATCAGCAAAGCAGAGGAACCACTACAAATGCTGTCCGGACCGCTAATTGCAACGTCAGGCAGGGGTAACAGAGTCACCTCCACCGAGTCGTAGGCCTTGCAGCCGTTGGGGGCAGTCACCGTCAGCACATACCAACCGGTGGTATTGACAGTAATGGGGGAACCCGATGCTCCTGTACTCCATTTGGGCGAACCGTAACCATTGGCCGACAACTGTGTACTGGCCCCGGGGCAGATTTCCGTATTACCGCTGATGAATGCGTATGTGCCTTCCAACACCGTCAGGTTCAAATGTACCAAACTGTCACAGCCTTGCGCATTGGTCAAATGCACGTCGTACGTTCCACTTTGATTAAAAATATGCCCGTTGTAATTATAGGGCAAGTCATTGCTACAACAGGTCGCCGCGACAGTTGTTTCCGGAGTCTGGCATGGAGGGTTCTGGGCCAGCGCCTTGGTTGCGCACATTCCTGAGAAAAACAGTCCTGCTACGGCCAAGCATAATATTCTGAAATGGGTAGAGAATAATTTCATAATGGTATTATTGGTTGGAGGCTTGTCAATCCTCGTTATAGTATTCTTTCAAATAGTCTATTTGTCGGCGGTCACGCTTGGTGGGGCGTCCCGCACCATGCTCTCTGAACTCGAACTTGGTGCGCAACTGTTTCACCCGCTCGTACTCTTCCGGAGAGGTCAGGTCTGTGTAATACTGCGGAACCAAGGCCGCCCCCACCCTGCTCTTGGGGGTATCTATCACCTGTACCACCTTCTCCAACTGGTCAAGGCGCACATGGTAACACTCCTCGGTTTTCACCATTTTGGAGGGCTTCACATTGACCCCGTTCATCTTCACTTTGCCGGCATTACAAGCATCAGTGGCCATGGAGCGCGTCTTGAACAGACGCACCATCCATAGCCACTTGTCAACTCTTACATTTAAGTTTTCCATAGGAAAACAGGTTACAGGTTTCAGGGTACAGGTTTCAGTGACACTTGTCTTTTACTGTTCATTGTCACCTGTCACCTGTTCACTGGATTCTGGGGTTTCCTCCTGCTTCGGTTCCTCTTCTTTCTTGGGAGCGTTCATCATCTTGATTTTGTACTCCAGTTCTTTCACTTCTTTCTTGGCATTCTCCACCTTCTTGGTGAATTCCTGCTTCAGAAGGTCAGCGTTCTTGGAGTTGGCAAAGAAGCCCAAGTTATTCTCCCACAAATTGATATCATCCTTCAACTGCTGCAGTTTAGTGACCAGGAACTTCTTCTCCTTATCCAACAGACGGTCAGCATTGGGATTGCTCAGAATATTGTCGATTTTATTTCTGAAAGAGCTTCTGCGCACATCCTCTGAGTTCATCTTCAGCTCGGCGAAACGCTTGTCCAAAGCTTCTCTATAGGCCGTGTAGATACGGTCTTTGTCCTTTTTCGGCACAAAACCGATTTCAGTCCACTGGCGCTGATAATCCTTGATCACATCCAGATTGGCGGCTCTGTCGTCACCGAATTCGTGGTTCATGATCTTCTCTATCAGCTCCTCTTTCTTCTTCAGGTTGTCAGCTTCAATTTCTTTGATATTGGAGAAATATTCAGCTTTGGCAGCAAAGAACTTGTCGCAAGCGGCTCTGAAGCGTTTCCATACCTGTTCTGAATATTTACGAGGCACGGTACCGATAGCTTTCCATTCCTGCTGCAGGTTCAGAATTTCGTCGGTAGCGTTCTTCCAGTCGGTACGCTCTGCGATACCTTCAGCCTGGATAGCCAGATTCAGCTTCTGGTTGTAGTTCTGCATCTGCTCGTCTTTCACCTGCTGGAAATATTCTTTTTTGGCGGTGAAGAACTTGTCCAAGGTGGATTTGAAGCGTTCCCAGACCTCGTCATTCAACTTCACAGGAGCCGGTCCGATGGTCTTCCACATCTTCAGCAGTTCGGTCAGCTTGTCAGCAATCTCGTTGTTCTCCTTCACGCTTTCCACGGTCTTGCCAGCGGTGAGCTCTTCTGCCTGCTCGCACAGCACCACCTTGGCGTTGTAGTTATTCTGCTGTTCTTCAAACAGCTTGTCATAATACTCTCTGCGAGCCTGGTTGATCTGGTCGGAAGCGTTTTTGAATCTCTCCCAGATTTCGTCTTTCTTGTCTTCCGGAACGGGACCGATTTCCTTCCATTCCTCGTGCAACTGCTGCAAAGCCTTGAACGACTGATTCACAGAATCTTGCAACAATAATGACTCAGCGGTTTCGCACAATTTGATTTTCTGTTCCAGATTCTTCTTCAGATCCAAGGAACGCAATTCTTTATTGATACGGCGGATATCGAAGAATTTCTCCACATAGAAATGATAGTTCTGCCACAGGTTGTTGGATTCGCTCTGCGGAACAGGGCCTATTTCTTTCCACTTGTCCTGCAGTTCTTTGAACTTGTCATTCAGCACTTTCAGGTTGGTTTCAGACTCAACCAATTCTCTCAATCCTTCGATAATACCTTTTTTATCTTCGAGATTTTTCTGTTTTTCTTTCTCTATCTTTTCCAGATAGGCGGCTTTTTTATCTTTGAACAACTGGAGGGCTGCGTTGAATTTCTTTTCGAGTTCTGTAGGTTCAGCCTCAAAGTCCTCCTTGTTGCCACCATCGGCGATAAACTTGTCGTAGAGCGCTTTGCGAGCGGCTTTCAGCAGGTCGAGACCTTTGGCTTTCAATACGCTCACATGCATCTTCATGCTGTCGTAATCCAGCTCGGAGGTCACTCTTTCCAACTCGCCCACCGTCTGGTCAAAGTCAAGACCTTCGTACTGTTTCTCAACGTCTTCCATGGTCTCGGTGACGGTTTCGCCCTCTTCCTCGTTCTCGGCTTCAGGGGTCTGGTTGTTTTCAATTTCATTCATCATTTCTGAAACAGACTGCTCAGTCGTTTCAGGAGCTGCCGGTGCTTCGGCAACGGGAGCTGAGGCAACAGGTTCCGCAGGAGTCTCTGCCGCTTGTGCTGCGACGGGCTCTTCAGCGACAGCTGTCTCTGCCACGGGTTCAACAACGGGTTCTGCCGGGTTTTCCTCTGCTTTGGGAGCAGCGGGTTCGGCGTTTTCAACTACAGCGGCAGGTTCAGCCACTGCTTCAGTAGCATTGTTTGCATCTGTGTTTTCCACAGTCTGGCCTTCAACAGAAGTGCCGGGATTCACCTCTTGGTTCTGATTTTCATCAGTGTTCGGGTGGAGAAGTTCTTGTGATTCCA